>JANLPZ010000099.1:0-109714 GCA_031367535.1 Gemmatimonadaceae bacterium | reverse complement strand
GGATTACTCCTGCGAGGACTCGACGGGATCGTCCGGCGCGTTGGCGGCGACCTTCGACGGCGGTGTGCCCCAATCGAGCACCCGTGCGAAGTCCCCCGCTTCCTCGTACCGCATCCCAAAGTTCAAACCACGATTCTCGAGCAGTGCTGCCACTTCCTCGAGCGACTTCTTGCCAAAGTTCTTGACCTGCAAGATCTGCGATTCCGTCTGACGCGTCAGATCACCGAGCGTGCGGACGTTGTTGTTCTTGAGCGAGTTGACCGAGCGCACGGACAGGCCGAGTGCATCGATGCCGATCGCCAGTTCGGACAGCAGGATGCCCTTGCCGTCCACATCACCGGCGCTCAGGCTGCCAGCGGAACTGGACCCGAAGCTGGCGAAATACTGGAAGTGTGCCTGCGCCAGCGCGGCCGCATAACTCACCGCTTCCTCCGGCGCGATCGTGCCGTCGGTTTCCACCGTCAGGGTCAGGCGATCGTAATCGGTGCGCTGACCGACACGCGTTTCAGCGACGGTGAAGTTGGCGCGACGAACCGGATTGTAGATCGCGTCGATACGGACGAGGTCCACCGGCATGCCGCGCTCGACCGGATGCTGATCGGCGTCGACATATCCTCGGCCCACATTCACATACAGCTCGACCGAGATGTCCCGGTCATCCTGCATGGTGAAGAGATGGTGATTCGGATCGACGACACGCACGCCGGCGGGTAGCTGCAGCGCGCCAGCCGTGAAGGCACCGGCGGACTTGAGCGCCACGCGCAAGACTGCATGCTCGAGATCATCATCGAGGGTCAGCACGAGCGCCTTCAGGTTTCCGATGATCTGGTGCACATCTTCGACGACACCCGGAATGGTCTGGTGCTCGTGCACCACGCCATCGATCCGGAAGCCCCACACGGCCGCGCCGCGCAGCGACGACAGCAGCATGCGCCGCATCGCGTTGCCCAGCGTGTGGCCGAAGCCGCGTTCGAGCGGCTGGAGCCGGAACTCTGCAATGAACGGATTGTCCTCGCGCTTTGTCGCTTCGACAAGCTGCGGACGAACAAGACCGCGGAGATCGATCGTTGCCATAGGGATGCTGATTGCGAAAAGGGGTCATGTCGGACCGAAGTGGCCGACAACGCCGTGCCTCGCCTCTCATGCGTGGCACGCTCGTAAGGGAATGAGAGTCCCGACCGAACGCCTTCCCGTCGGGGCGCCGGAGCGCTGATCGACGGCCGTGCGGCCCGATTGCACGCACGCCCCCGTTGCCAGGGGCGCGCGTGAAGCGGGTTACTTCGAGTACAGTTCGACGACCAGCTGTTCCTGTGCCGCGACCGGGATGCTGGCGCGCTGCGGACGCTCGAGCATCCGACCGCTGAACGACTCGGCGTCGACCGCAAGCCACGACATGGCCGGGTTCCGCTTCGCCTGCTCCATCGCTTCCATCACGACGGCCATCTCACGGGACTTCTGACGCACGCGGATTTCTTCACCCGGCTGCACCGTGTAGCTCGGGATGTCGACGCGCTTGCCATTGATCTCGACGTGCTGATGCCGGACCAGCTGACGCGCGGCCTTGCGGCTGGCGGCAAAACCGAGACGGTACACCATGTTGTCGAGACGGCTTTCGAGATTCGCCAGCAGGTTGTGACCGGTGATGCCGGGCTGCTTCGCGACCTTCTCGAACATGTTGCGGAACTGCTTCTCGTTCATGCCATACATGCGCTTGATCTTCTGCTTCTCGCGCAGCTGCTTGGCATACTCGGACACCTTCTTGCGACGACCCGTGCTCTGGCCGTGCTGGCCCGGAGCGTACGGACGGCGTTCGACCGGGCACTTCTCGGTGAAGCACTTGGTGCCCTTGAGGAACAACTTCGTGCCTTCACGACGACACTGACGGCAGCTGGGCCCTGTATATCGCGCCATGGTCAGACCCTCCGGCGCTTGGGAGGACGGCAGCCGTTATGTGGGATCGGCGTGACGTCCTTGATCGACTTGACCACGAGGCCCGTCGAGGCGAGTGCCTGGATCGCGGACTCACGTCCGCTGCCCGGGCCCTGCACCTTCACGTGCACCCGCTTCATCCCCATCGAGAGCGCTTCACGTGCGCACTGCTCACCGGCAACGGTGGCTGCGAACGGCGTGCTCTTCTTGGAGCCCTTGAAGCCGGCCTTGCCGGCGGATCCCCATGACACGGTGTTGCCACGCGCGTCGGTGATCGTGACCGTCGTGTTGTTGAACGTGGCGCTGACGTGCGCCACGCCTTCCGCATCGACGATTTTCTTGGTCTTTTTTCCGGTCGCCATCGGTTACTTGGTTACCTTCTTCTTGCCGGCGATCGCGCGGCGCGGCCCCTTCTTCGTGCGGGCGTTGGTGTGCGTACGCTGACCACGGACCGGCAGTCCGCGACGGTGGCGTGTGCCCCGATAGGACCCAATGTCCATGAGGCGCTTGATGTTCATCGCGACCTCGGTGCGCAGGGCACCTTCGACGCGATAATCCCGCTCGATGATCTGGCGGAGTTTGTTGACGTCGGCTTCGACCAGATCCTTCACGCGCAACTGGGCATCAACACCAGTCTTGGCGAGAATCTCGCGTGCCGTCTTGCGACCGATGCCGAAGATATACGTCAGCCCGATCTCCACCTTCTTTTCGCGCGGAAGATCCACGCCAGCAATACGCGCCATTAATCCTTAACCCTGCCGCTGCTTATGCTTGGGATTGCGACCACAAATGATGCGCAGAACGCCGTCACGCTTGACCACTTTGCAGTGCTCGCAGATCGGCTTCACGCTGGAACGGACTTTCACTCGGTACTCCTGTCGAGGTCACGACTTGGGGGCAAGACACGCAAGCTAGCCACGCCAGAGTCGGCATACAACCCCCGGTGCCCGCTTTTTTCGCAGAGCCTCTTGACACAGGAAAACGACCGACGTGTACGTTTTTGCGCGCCCTGATCAAGGACTTTCAAGGGGTCAGAGCACTTGAACGCGTTCAAGTGCTCTGACCCCTTGAAAGTCACTCCGCGCTGAAGCCCCCGGACCGTCAGACGCGAGCCGAGACACTCGCCGCGATCGCGTCCCAGGCCACCAGCGGATCGACCGCCTCGGTCACAGCCCGCCCGATGATCAGGTATCGCGCCCCCTGCTCCGCCGCCGCGTCCGGCGTCACGACGCGGGCCTGATCGTTGGCCGAGGCACCGGCCGGTCGGACGCCTGGCACCAGCGGCGCGAGTCGCGGATACCGCTGCACCACCGCGCCCAGCTCCGCGCCACTGCAGACGACCCCGTGAGCGCCGGCCGAGTCCGCCAGACTGGCCAGTCGGAGCACTTCGGCCCTGATGTCGATCCAAGGGCCGCGGCCCCACGCCTGCGCCAACTCGTCGGGGGCCAGGCTCGTGAGCACAGTGACACAAAGGATTCCGCACTGATCGCCGGCGCCGTCCACCGCCGCGGCCAGCATCGCTTCGCCGCCAGACGCGTGGACCGTCAGCAGCCGGACATCGAGCGCCGCCGCACGGCGGGCGGCCTGACGAACGGTATTCGGGATGTCATGCAGCTTGAGGTCGAGAAACACCTCGATGCCGCGCGCACGAAGCGTCGTGATCAGCGCGGGTCCTGCTGCTGTGAAAAGCTCCAGTCCAACCTTGTAGAAATCACAACGCCCCTCGAAGCGATCGACCATCGAGTGCGCGGCGTCAGCGCTCGGTACGTCGAGCGCTAGCAACAAGCGTGGCGTCTGGTTCACGACGGCCACTCGAGTGTGCCGCGGACCGCGTCCAGTGATGTCACGCCGTGACGATCACACCACCGCTCCATGTCCTGCACAATGCGCTCCGGTGCGCGAGGGTCAACCATGCCTGCCGTACCGACGCCGACGAGTGTGGCGCCGGCCATGATGTACTGCAACGCATGCTCGCCACGCGAGACACCACCCAGACCGATTATCGGCAGCGACACCGCCCGCGACACACGCCACGTCGCGAGTACGCCGATCGGCAGCAACGGCGGTCCGCTGACGCCACCGCTGCCGAATCCGATGCGCGGGCGCCGAGTCTCGACGTCGATGACGAGCCCGGGCAAGGTGTTGGTGAGCGTGATGGCATCCGCACCGGCATCGGCGCACACCTGCGCGGTGCCGGCAAGGTCAGGCAATGCCGGCGACAACTTGATCACGAGAGGCTTTCGTGTGGCAGCGCGCGCGCGCTCGATCAGCGCACGGAGCACACCTCGATCGGCGCCGAACTCCATCCCGCCCGCTTTCACATTCGGACAGCTGACATTCAGCTCGTAGCCGGAGACGCCCGCTGCATCATCGAGGCGCGTCACCACCTCGGCGAAATCCTCGACCGCGTTCCCCACGACATTCACCAGCACGCGCGCGCGACGGAGATGTGTCGCAAGCCATGGTAGCTCCGTGTCGCGCACGACATCGACCCCGGGATTGGCGAGACCGATCGCGTTGATCATGCCTCCAGGGAAGTCGGAGACGCGCGGTGCCTTCGCACCTGGCCGCGGCGCGAGCGACACGGCCTTCGTCACGAGACCACCGAGGCTCTCGAGATCGACAATGTCATGCAGCTCGCGACCGTATGCGGCCGTTCCTGACGCGAGCACGATCGGATTCTGGAATTCAATGCCGGCCAGCGTGGTGCGCAGGACCGTCACGGCATTCCGCCGCCGACGCGTCGTTCGTACCGACCGAGGTATTCCACCGTCGCCGACGAGATGGCGCGTGCGAGCTCCAGCTGTCGTTGCGCGGTCGTGAGGTACGTCGCTTCCTGTCGATTCGTGCCAAAGCCGACCTCGACGAGTATCGCCGGCATGAACGAGCCGCGCAGCACCGCGAAATTCGCCTGCTTCACGCCACGATCGGTGCCGGGATGCATCGCCTTGAGACGGCGCTGCACTTCACTCGCCAGATCGCTCGACTCGCGCAGGTGTTCGTTCTGCGCCATGTCGTTGATGATGAAACTGAGCGGGTCACCGCGCGGTGCATTGGCGCCGGTCTCGAACTTGATGGCTTCGTTTTCCATGCGCTCGACACGACTCTCGTCTTCCGTCTTCGCCTCGGCGAGGAAGTACGTCTCGAAGCCGCGGGCGGCCGTCGCGTCCTTCCAATGCGGGTTGGCGGCGTTGACGTGAATCGACACGAACAGATCGGCGCGCTTGTTGTTGGCGATGCGCCCGCGATCACTGAGCGCGATGAGCGTGTCGCGCGACCGTGTGAGATAGACCGTCACTCCCTGCGCGCGCAGTTCATCGGCGACCTTGAGCGCCACTGCGAGCGTGATGTTCTTCTCGAACACTCGTGAGCCGGCGAGCGAGACACCGCTCATGCCGTTGTCCGGGCCACCGTGACCCGCATCGATCACGACGCTGCGCACGCGACGCGACCCGCCGCTGGTGGTCGGTGCGGAGCGAGACGCACCAGTCGTCGGGCGCGCACCACCACCGATCGCCACCGGACGCGCATCAGCGTCGGCGCGGAGCACGGAACCATCACCGGAGGCGACGGGAACTGGCCGAACCGGTTCGGGATCGGCGTCGACAGGTGCGGCGTCCGACGGCGGCGCGACATCACGCGGCGTGCGCCGCGCGTAGGTCGAGAATCGCCGCAGTTCCTTCTCGTCCGCGTCCCACACGATGCCAGTGCCGTATCGCGGCAACACATCGGTGATGAACTCGGCGGGAATGAGCACGCCGCTGATTCCACCTTTCGTCACCGCGACGGTCAGCAGTTCCATGCCCGCCGACGCAAGATCGACGGTACGCTGACCGATCACGAATCGGGCGACGACACCACAGGCGTCCAGTGCGATGCCGGCCTTCGAAGTCTGGACCGTGCCGCCAAGCGCGCGCGCCACAGCGGTGATCGGCAGATACCGCGCGCCGTTGCTGGTCACCCAAGGCACGACGACATCGCGAGTGCCGGTGCGCACATGCAAACCGTCTGCCTGTGCACCGAGACGTGCCGACAGACTGAGGAGCAGCGTGACAGCCATCGCTGTCCACCGCCACGCGCGCGACGAATCGCCCCGACCGATCATTTCTTCATCGCCCGCGCCATCGCGCGCACATCGTCCTTCTTTTTCAGATCCTCGCGCTTGTCGTGCAGCTTCTTTCCGCGTGCGAGGGCGATGACAACCTTGGCGCGCCCGTTCTTGAAATAGAGCTCGAGCGGTACGATGGTCAGGCCCTGTCGCGTGACAGCGCCGATGAGCTTTTCGATTTCCGATCGATTCAGCAGCAGCTTCCGGGTCCGCGTCGGTTCGTGTGCGCTGTACCCTGCCTGCTCGTATTGCGAGATGTGGAGATTGAGCAGGAAGATCTCGTCCCCATTGATGACCCCGAACGCGTCACTGACGTTGGCGCGTCCTTCGCGGAGCGCTTTCACTTCGGAGCCGGTCAGCATGATGCCCGCCTCCCACGTGTCCAGAATCTGGTACTCGTGGCGGGCGCGACGATTCTTGGCGATCGACTCGATCGCCGGGGCGTCATCGGCTGAAGGGCGCGACATGTGCTCGGAAAAAAGGACAGGCAAGGTGGTTGGCGCAGTGTGCCATGCCAACTTCACAAGTTAGGCCGCCGGCAAAGGTGCTACAACCAATGTCGGCACAACGAGTTGCGTTCATCGGAACGGTGCGACGCTGCGACGGTTGCCATCGTGCTGACCACTGGGCCGTCGAAGTCGTAACCCCGCCCATCTCAACTTGTTGCACCACGTTGACACAATCGCGTGAGCTCGGTATCCTGTTCGTTCTGCCGAAGTGGTGGAACTGGTAGACGCGCTGGCTTCAGGAGCCAGTGGGCGCAAGCTCGTGGGGGTTCGAGTCCCCCCTTCGGCACTACAGACGAATCGCGGCGTCGGACATTGTCCGGCGCCGTTTTTCGTGTCAGCGACGCGCGGTTGGCATCGCGCTTGGCGCGATGTCATCGGGAAGCTCGACCGTGCCGAATTCCTGGCGCAGTGCTTCGTTGCAGCGATCGAGTTCTTCTGCGACCCACGATGCAGCCCAGCTGCTCTGATCGTTGCCAGGGCGACCGCCCGCAAATCCAACGAGCGCTTCGCCGATCTGACCCACCGGAGTGCGCGATGCCCCGCGCTGACCCATCAGGTCGCGATACAGTCGTAGCCGCGCATTGAACTGCGTGGCGGACGTGGCGCGCATGAGCGGCGCCGCCGACGGATCATTTTCGACGGCTTTCGCGAGCGCCTGGCCGACCATCGACGCGGTGCGATCATCGAGCGCATCGCGGCCAGCGATCAACAATCCGACGGCGCGCCGCAGATAACGCAGTTCCCAGCGCGCATGATCCGCATCGAGGTCGCCGAGGCTCGCGAGTCGATCGACGGCCGCAGGCTCCGGCTCGGTCATCAGCGTGGACACGAAGGATGACGCGCGCCGTTCCCACTCGCGCTCCATCTGCTGCGTGGTCCACTTCGCATTCCCGCTCACCCGGCCGATACCACCGGCAGCATGCGGCGCGCGAGTTCCGGCGGCGCATCGAGCTTGACTCGCACGCGCACCGTTTCCTCATTCGCGAGCAGGTCGGCCAGACGAATCCCCTGCAGCACTTCGTCGATCTTCGATTGCAGCAGCGCCCACACCGGACGGATGCTGCACGACGTCGAGTCGGCGCAGCGGACTTCGTCCAGCGGATTGCTGGTGCAATGCATGTCGAACGTCAGCAGCTCGGATGCGGTGACGACGTCCTTGACCGTGATCTGCGTCGCGGGACGGGCGAGCACGTACCCGCCGCGAGCACCACGCGTGCTGTCGACGATGCCGGCCCGGCGCAGTCGCAGCAGGATCTGTTCGACGTAGTCGACCGGGAGTGACTCTCCAGCGGCGATCGCCCGTCCAGTGACGGGGCCTTCGCCGGCCCGACGTGCCAGATGGAGAGCGCTGATGAGGCCGTACTCGGCCCAGGTTGTGATCCTCACGGGCGGAGGATCGCCGAACGGGGAGCGGCGGACAAGGGGTGCCGGACCGATGGTCGCGCGACGGCGGCGCTCATCCGCCCGCCACCGCAGCATGTTTGCCTTCGGGCACACCGATCTCCGTCATTTTGCGCAGGTCCAGCACGCCGGCGATTTCATCGGCGGGGATGATCTGATCGCGCGTCACGAGCTCACGGATCAGCACGCCCTCCTTCAGCGAGCGTTTGCTGATTTCCGCCGCCTTCGCGTAGCCGATCTGCGGCATCAATGCGGTGGCCAGCGCCGCCGACCGCTCGACCCAGTACCGGCACATCGCCTCATTGGCCGTGATACCCTGCACGCAGCGTTCGCTGAACGCAGTCATGGCGTTAGTGAGGATGCGCATCGCGAGCAGGATATTGTGCGCAATCACCGGCATCATGACGTTCAGTTCGAGCTGGCCATGTTCAGCCGCGATGGCGACCGTCGTGTCGCATCCGATCACCTGGAAGCACACCTGATTGACCATCTCGGGAATCGACGGATTGATCTTGCCCGGCATGATCGAGGAACCCGGCTGCACCGCAGGCAGCGTAATTTCATCGAGACCGGTGCGTGGTCCGCTCACCATCAACCGCAGATCGCTGGCGATCTTCGAGAGATCGATGGCCAGACCGCGCAACGATGCGCTGAACGCTGCCGGATCGCCCATGCTCTGCATCAGCTGAATGCGATCGGCGCCGACGCGCAACGACTCGATGCCGCTGATGGACTTCAGATAGTGATTCATGAGCGCCGGATATGTCGGCTCGACCGTCACGCCGGTTCCAACCGCACTGCCGCCAATCCCGAGATCATTGAGATAGTCAGCCGCTTCGGCGATGCGGCGATTGCATCGGTCGAGCGTGCCGGCGTAGGCCGTGAATTCCTGACCGAGCCGGATCGGCATCGCGTCCTGCAGATGCGTGCGACCGGCTTTGACGATGTGATCGAACTCCCTGCCCTTCTGCGCCAGCACGTCGCGTAATCCAGCGACAGCCGTGTGCAACGCCGGCAACTCTCGCAGCACTGCGAGTCGGATGTTGGTGGGAATCGTGTCGTTCGTGCTCTGCGCCATGTTCACATGGTCGTTCGGATGCACCGGCGAGTACGAACCGCGCGGGCTGCCGAGGATCTCGTTGGCACGATTGGCAAGCACTTCGTTGACGTTCATATTGTGCGACGTGCCGGCACCGGCCTGATACGGATCGACGACGAACATCTCGCGGTGCTGTCCGCCGAGCACTTCATCAGCGGCGGCAATGATGGCATCGGCGCGCATCGCGTCGAGTCGGCCCGTCTCGCGATGTGTCATCGCCGCGGCCTTCTTGATCCAGACCTGTGCGACAACGAACGGCTCGAGCGGCAGTAATCCGGATATCGGGAAATTCTGCAGGGCGCGGACGGTCTGCACGCCGTACAGTGCGGCCGCAGGTACGGCGAGTTCGCCGAGCGGATCCTTCTCGATGCGAGTCTCGTTCATTGGCTGTGCCGGTATCGGGAAACGAGAACAGTGGCGCGAGCGAGCTCAGTCAGGCGACGGGGCTGATCGCGCAGCAAGTGTGGCACCGACGAGTGCGACAAGCGCGAACACCATCGCCACGCCGAGCGCCAATACGCTGAGTCCATGCAGTTGTCCGAACGTGACTCGCAATGGATCGGTGGTGGCGAGTGCTTCGACACTGGGGCCGATGCGTTCGCGCACGGCAGCGATCTTCGGGCCGATCACGACTTGCGCGATCGCACAACCTGTCAGCGTTCCAATCGCACCGATTCGCCGGAGCAGTGCGCGCGGTGCACCACGTGGGGTGAGTGCCAGCGTGAGCACGCCGACAATCATGCCACTGATGAACAGCACGGGCAGCACCTGGCCGACCAGCGCGCCGGCGAGTGAACGCGTGGGCAACACTCGGAACGCCGCCGGTGCGACAGTGCTCACGACGATGAGTGCGGCCCCGCCCCAGATCGCGTTCACGACGACCGAGATCAGTGCGCGCACCTGATTGCGCGCGACCGCACCGACTGGATCAGCGAGGTCCCGCTCACGACGCTTGCGGGCAGCAATTGCAGCCACTGGCGCTGTCATGATTCGTCGCCTCCCGGGGCGTCGGAAGGCGATGGGCGCACGGGGCAGCGTGGTGCACCCTTCGTCTTGCCATCCGCCACGGTGAAGGGCTTCGGGCGAAGCTTCGACATATGATCGGGCGTGCCGGGTTTCCCGTTCGCATCGACGCCGCGATAGTACAGCTTCTGCCACTTGTCACTTGGCGACGTCGGTGGATTGCGCGCCATTTCGCGATGGAACGCATCGCGCGACTTGCTCCACGTGTCGAACTGTTTCTTCAACTCCGGTGCATCGTCGATCGCAACGAATGTCGGCTCGACCTGTTCGACGACTCGGCGCTCGACTGGGAAGATGAAGCAGAACGGTTCATTCTCCTCGAAGCGAATCCAGTGATCCGCGCGCGTGAAGCGCCAGTTCATCGTGAAGGTGTAGGGCGACCAATCCGTCTCGACGAGACCTGTCAACGGCGCGATGCCATCCTTGGCGACGTTCGGCGAGCCGCCGACCCAGAGACTCCATCCCGGTGATGTTCGCAGGATGCCGGCGACATGAAACGTGACGGTCCCCTGCCCGAACAACGCGACAGGCGCTTCGTGGCTCTGGTGCTTGCCGATGACGCGCACCTCGACATCCGTCGGCAGCGAGCCGCCGTTCCATCGCGCCTCGAAGGTGCACGGGCTGAGAATTTCCCAGCCGTGCGAGTTCGCGATGTTGAGTGGCAGACAGCGGTACGCGAATGACTCGGGTGTGTCGTCCATCCACTCGCGTCGCGACGACGCCGCACGAATGCGCGGTTTCCAGCCTGGATACACGTAACAGGTCAATTCCATGAACCAGTCACCTCGCGTGTGTGGGAGAGCTGTGCGTGATCGGCGTGTGCACGAGTTCGTACGTGGCCTCCCACGCGGCACGTCATGCTGTGCTCGCGCCCTTCGGTCGTGCGTGCCCGGCGAGAAATGGATTGGTCTGCACTTCCACACCGACCGTGGTCGATGGGCCGTGGCCCGGATGCAGTGCGAGGTGCGGCGCCCAGGCGCTGACGCGTGCGAGGGACGCCTGCATCGCACGAGGGTCGGAAAGCGGGAGATCGGTGCGCCCAATCGAGCCTGCGAAGACGACGTCCCCGATGAAGACATCGTTGTCGCCGACGAGCGCGACATGTCCTGGCGCGTGTCCAGGCAGGTGCACGATGCGGAAATCATGCGCGCCGACACATACCACGTCGTCCTCCCGCCAGCTCCGATCGGGCGCAGGCGGCGCCTCGATCTGAATACCGTACGTGCGACCCTGCGTCACGACCGCGTCGTACAGGGGGCGATCCGCGTCGTGCAACCAGATCGGCGCTGAGGGAAACACGCGTCGGACGCCTGCCACACCGCCGACGTGATCGAGGTGCCCGTGTGTCACCCAGATCGCGTCGAGCTCGAGTCGGAGTTCCTGCAGGCGGGCCGCGAGGCGTTCTCCTTCTGATCCCGGATCGACGATCGCTGCGTGCCTCGATTCATCGTCGAACACGAGATAGGCGTTCGCCTGAAACGGACCGACCGGAATCGCTTCGATGCGCAGCGCCATTCAGACGACCGACGTCGCGTCTGCGTCGGCAATTGTCACCGGCGCCACGGCGTTGTCGAGCATCGGCGATTCACCGATCCCGTGATGCGCCAGCCACCGCTCCGCTTCCAGCGCAGCCATACAGCCTGTGCCCGCCGACGTGATGGCCTGCCGATAGTAGTCATCGATGGCATCACCGGCAGCGAACACGCCTTCCACGCTCGTGACCGTGCGCCACGGTGCCGTCTTGATGTAGTTGAACGGCGTCAGGTCCAGCTGTCCGCCAAGGAAACCGGTGTTCGGCGTGTGACCGATCGCGACAAACAGGCCACCGACTTCCAGCTCACGCGTGACGCCGGTCACGGTGTCCTCGAGCGCGAGGGCGGTAATCGGATCGTCACCCAGCACGTCGGTGACGACCGTGTTCCACTCGATGCGGATCTTCGGGTGATTGATGACGCGATCGGCCATCACCTTCGACGCGCGGAACTTGTCCTTGCGATGAATGACGAAGACTTCACTCGCGAACTTGGTCAGATACAGCGCTTCCTCCATCGCCGTGTCGCCACCGCCGACGACGGCGAGTCGCTTGCCGCGGAAGTACGGCGCCGCACCATCACACACCGCACAGGCCGACACACCACCACCGATCTTGGCGAGCCGGATCTCGTTCTCGAGTCCGATCCATTTCGCGGCGGCACCTGTCGCAACGATGACGGTGTGTGCCGAAACCGTCGCGCTGTAGTTCGGTGTCAGCACAAACGGGCGCTGCGAAAAATCCACCGAGGTGATCAACTCACTGATCACGCGGGTGCCATGGTGGACGGCCTGCGCCTTCATGCGATCCATCAGATCGGGACCGCTGATCGGGTCAGGGAATCCCGGGAAATTCTCGATCTCGGTAGTCAGCATCAGCTGACCGCCGGGCAGTTCGGTGCCGACCGGCTCACCCTCGAAGACGACAGGATGGAGATTGGCGCGTGCCGCATAAATCGCAGCCGTCCACGCAGCAGGCCCGGAGCCGATGATGACGATGGCTTCAGTGGGTGACGCGCTCATGACGCGGGTGCTCGGTAAAGGTCGACGTTGGTCCGGCCAGAGCCAACACAGGCCGGTCTTCTGCGTCGGAATCTAAGGCGTTCAGCGACCGCTGCTGGCCCCGGCCGTTCGGTCGGCGGCCGCGCGATCGCACACAAGTTCGGCCAAGGCACCATGACAGTGCGATACCGACGCGACGAGCAGTCGCAGATGCTCGCGGTCCGCCTGCCGCGCGATGGACGCCTCGGCGGCGAGCGCGTCGGTCACGTCGAACATGCCGACACCGTAGCTGCGGTGTGATGTCTGAAACAGCGCGACGACCTGATATGGTGTGCCGAGCCGTGCTGCGTCATCGACTGCGGTGCGCACCGCGACGGGCATCGTCCAGTCGCGTGGGCCGCGCGTTTCGGGGCATCGTGGCGGCTCGATGCAGTTGATGGGGCACATCCAGGTCGCGAACGACGCGTAGTGCGCGAGGTCGAGGGCATCGCGTTGCCATGGTGTGGCCATGGCGACGGACATCGGCACGCGCTCGACACGACCGCCCGGCTGGTGCACGCGCACCCGTGACTCGACCCAGTCCGACAGCAGGTGCGGCATCAATGGCGACGGCACCACCGCATCCCGCTGTGCGAGGTCCGGCGCCGCGATCGCCCGTTGAAACCATTCGGTGAAGAATGACTGCCAGTCCGACCCGATGAACGAGATCGGCAGGCCACGATAGCCGATTTCCGGTACAGGAACCTCACGCAGTGCATCGGCGCGCTGCACACGCCAGCCGGACTCCAGCATGGCCGGCTGGTCGTCGGCGCGTATCGCGTGCACCAGTCGCGCCATCGGGCAGTGTTCGTCGCGATCCACCACCAGAATGCGCTCGAGCTGCAGCGCGCCCGCCGCCCGCGCACGCGCCAGCTGTCGCACATAGTAGCCGCCATAACACCCGCCACCGCAGACGACGATCGTGCCGTACGTCACGTACGAATGTGCCGACCGCCATCGACGATGAGCACTTCGCCGGTGACGTACGTCGCCTCACAGAGATAGACGACCGCCTGCGCGACATCCTCGGCCGAGCCGAGCCGACCGAGCGGTGTGGTGCCGACCAGTTTCGTCGCGGCGCCATCGTCCCACGCATCAGGTAGCAGCACGGCGCCTGGCGCAACGGCGTTGACGCGAATTTCCGGCGCCAGCGCGCGGGCAAGTCCACGCGTCATCTGGACCACGCCGGCCTTGCTGATCGCATGTGGCACGTACGCCGGCCACGTTTCGTATGCGGCGAGATCGGCGATGTTGACAATCACACCACGTGCAGCGCGCAACAGTGGCGCTGCGGCCTGTGCGATGAAAAACGGCGCGCGCAGATTGAGCGCAAACATCGTCTCCCACTGCGCCGGCGTCACGTCACCCACCGGAGTGCGCAGCATCATCGCGGCCGAATTGACGAGGATGTCGAGATGCCCGAACGCTGCATGGGCATTCGCCGGCAGCGCCTGAGCGATAGCCACGTCCGACAGGTCGCCCTGCACCATCGCCGCACGCACACCACGCTCACGCAACTCGGTAACGGTCGATTCCGCCTCGGCGGCACCGCTGTTGTAATGCACCACGATGTCCGCGCCGCGCTCCGCGAGCGCACGCGCGATCGCTTTTCCGACACGGCGCGCACCACCCGTGACCAGCGCCACCTTCCCACGCAACGTCGTGATCCCGGGCTCCTTCACCGTCACTACACGGTGCGGGCGCGCCACGACAACGCACGCGCGATCTGCGCATCCATCCACGGGGCCGGCACATGCATGCAGCCCAATGGTCGGAACCCATCGAGCGCACCATGCCAGTCGGAACCACCACTCTTGAGCAGCGTGAAGTGGTCACACAGCGTCGCGATGCGCGCGAGGTCTTCGGCATTGTGACTCGGATGACGGACCTCCACACCGTCGAGTCCAAGCGCTGCAAAGCGACCGATGCGCTCCTTGTTGCCTTCCGATTGCGGATGGGCCCAGATCGCAACACCGCCGGCGTCGTGAATCAGTGCGATGCCATCGGCGATCTCGATGCGAAGCTTGCCGACGTTGGCCGGCTTGCCATCACCGAGCCAGCGATCGAAGGCCTCGCGCATGTCACGCACCCAGCCACCGGCCACCAGTGCGCGAGCGACATGCGGCCGCCCGACCGCACCGCCGGCCGCCTCGTGCTGCACCATCTCCATCGTCACGGGCATACCAAGCTTGTTGAGCTTTGCGACAATTTCCACCGCGCGATCGACGCGGGCCGCCTGCACCGCAATCAGCTTACCCGCGAGCACGTCGGTGGCGTCAAGATGCAGACCAAGCAGGTGGATCTCGCGCGCACCATCGATCGTGCTCAACTCGATGCCGCGCACGAGCTGAATGCCGATGGCATCCGCTGCGACCTGGCCGGCGGCGAGACCATCGAGCGTATCGTGATCAGTGATGGCGACGGCCTGCAGATCGGCCGCCTTGGCAAGCGCGATCAACTCTTCCGGTGTCGCCCTGCCATCCGACGCGGTCGTATGCGCATGCAGATCGACGTACGGCCCCTGCGGAGCCGTGGGATCCGTCACGATCGGTATCCGCCCTCGGGCGCACGGGCGCTCGGTTGCGAGGTGCCAAGCAGTCGAAGCAGCGTCGCATCCGAGAGCGTCTCGAACGATGCTTCGCGCGAGCGCGTGCCACCCGGCGAGTAGCGCGTGAATCGCACTTCCGGCGGCGCGTCGTCGATGCGCGTGAAGACGAGTCCGAATTCATCGCCGACGTATTGCGTGATGAAACCGGATGGTGCCACGGCCCACACGGCGCCGTCGAGGGAAATCGTGCGCGTCGCAATCATGACAGCGAGATCTCCTGATAGATGCGGTTGACGTCCAGTGCCAGATCGGAGGCACCGGCCAGCGCGGCCTGCAAGGTCTCGCGATCCGGCGCCTCGGTGAACTCGATGAACGCGCCGTTCAGCGCCGCTTCCTCGAACACCCAGAAATTGCACCCCGCAGACGAATAGTATGCTTTCCGCTTCTGCAGTTTCTGCACGTACTTCGCCCGCTCAGGGAGCGGCACGATCGTGCGCTTCATCACGAGCGAGCGCGCCACGATCAGACCGTCGGTTCTGGCAACGATTCGAGCGATCGCTTCAGATCTGCCATGAAGCGATCCGCGTCGGCGCCGTCCACCACCTTGTGGTCGAACGAGATCGAGAAATACGCACAGGTGCGGATGGCGATCGTGTCCTCGCCATCAGGTCCCGTGATCACCTTGGGACGCTTCTCGATCGCGCCGAGGCCGAGGATGGCGGTGGTACCGACGGGAATGATCGGGGTGCCCATCAGCGAGCCGAACACACCGGGATTCGTGATGGTGAACGTCGCCTGGGTCACTTCATCCGGCTTGAGCGCCTTGGAGCGCGCGCGCGCCGCGAGGTCGTTGATCGACTTCGTGAGCCCACCCAGCGACAGATCGTCGGCACGCTTCACAACCGGTACGATCAATCCCGTCGGATCGAGTGCGACGGCAATGCCGATGTTGTACTGCTTGCGGTAGATCATGTCCGTGCCGTTCACGGCCGCGTTCATCATCGGGTGGCGCTTGAGCTGCGCGATGACCGCCTGCACGATGAACGGCAGGAAGGTGAGCTTCTGCCCGTTCTGCGCCTCGAACTCCTTGCGCATGCCGGCGCGGATGCGCGCGACACGTGTGAGATCGATCTCGAAGAAACTCGTGACGTGAGCGGCAACGCGCCGTGCCTGCGTCATGTGATCCGACGTCAAGCGACGGATCTTTGAGAACGGCTCGACGACATCACCAGGCCAGACCTGCGCCGTCTGCATCTCATGTGTCGCAGGAGCGGCAGGCACCATCATCCCACTCGGCAGCGCGGCGACGGGCGTCGGCGCGATCGGTACCGATGGCCCCGTCTCGAGATGCGCGAGCAGATCACGCTTCGTGACGCGGCCGGCGATGCCGGAACCATTGATGCCGGTGATCTCGACGCCATGCTCAGCGGCGATCTTGCGCACCAGCGGGGAGGAGCGCGTGCGAAGTCGCTCCTCGAGACTGTTGGCCGGTGTTGCCGGCTGCGGTGCCGCAGCAGGGACCGGCGCGCGCATCACGGCTGGCGCGGGTTCCGCGACCACGACGGCAGGCGCCGGTGTCTCGACGGGAGCGGACGGCACGACGGCCGCCGCCGACGCGTCCGTCTCGAGTCGCGCGACAATTGCCTGCACCGGTACCGTCATCCCTTCGGTAACGATGATCTCGACCAGAATGCCCGCGGCCGGCGACGGGATCTCGGCGTCGACCTTGTCGGTGGAAATCTCGAAGATCGCTTCGTCGCGCTTCACGGTGTCGCCCGGCTTCTTCAGCCAGCGCGACAACGTGCCTTCGGCGATCGACTCACCCATCTGCGGCATTACGATATCAATTCGAGCCACTGGCTCACCCTTCAGTGGAGAGTACGGGAACGATCACGAGCGGCGTCACCACGCTTCAGGCGCCAGACCGAGATCGTCGGAAGAATAATCATGCCCACCACGCCGCCACGGGCGGCCCAGGTGAGCCAATTGCACGTCGGTAAACCTTCGCACTGCGGTTCGTTGAGCGCTTGTGAGACGATCTTCGCAATCAGCACGGCAATCATGCCGCCGCCGAAGAATCCGATGAAAGTCGTGAAACAGCCGACACCGATGTTACGATAGCGCCGGTTCGTCTTGTCGTCGTCGGTATTGACCGGCGGTGCTGCGGCCTGCGGTTCAGTCACGATCAGTAACGTGCGAGATGTCGGGCCACGGTGACGATGTCACTCACTTGTGGCAGTACAAAATCCTCGAGCGGCGGCGAGTACGGCAGCGGCACGTCGTGCGCCGTGACGCGCAGCACCGGCGCGTCGAGCCACTCGAAACAGGTTTCGTTGATACGCGCGGTGATTTCACCGGCAATTCCGCCGGTCCGTGTGTCCTCGTGCACGATCATCACTCGGTTCGTCTTCTTCACCGTGGCGACGATCGCCTCGTCGTCCATCGGCAGCAACGTCCGCAGGTCGATGACCTCGACGGAAATGCCGTCTTCCTTCTGCAGCTGCTCCGCCGCCTCCAGCGCCTTCCACACCGTCGCGGCATAGGTGATGATCGAGACGTCCGTCCCTTCCCTCGCCACGCGCGCCTTCCCGATCGGCACGACGTGATCGCCTTCGGGCATCACGTCCTTCACACGCCGATACAGATACTTGTGCTCGAAGAAGAGTACACAATCCTCGTCACGAATCGCGGCCTTCATCAGGCCCTTCGCATCGGACGCCGTGGCGGGATACACAATCTTGAGACCGGGTGTGTGCAGGAACGCGGCCTCCGGATTCTGCGAGTGGAATGGACCGCCACGCACGTAGCCGCCGCTCGGTCCGCGCACCACCATCGGGCACGGCAGGAATGCCCGGTAGCGCGCGGTCGCGACGTAGTTCGTGAGCATGTCGTAACCGCACGAGATAAAGTCGATGAACTGCAACTCGGCGACTGGCCGCATGCCCATGTGCGACGCACCGGCGGCCGCGCCGATGATGGCGGCTTCGGAGATCGGTGTGTCGATCACGCGCTGCTCGCCGAACTTCGCCTGCAACCCGTCGGTGACCTTGAACGCACCACCGTAGGCGCCGATGTCCTCGCCAAGGCAGAACACATTCGGGTCGCGTTCCATCTCCTCGAACAGCGCCTCGCGGATGGCTTCGAGGTAGGTGATCTCACCCATCGTGTGTGCCCCAGCTGGCCGGACGCTCGTGTGTGTCGACGGCCGTGCGCACCCCTTCGCGATACCAGTGCGGTGCGATGGTCGCCGGATCGCCGTAGATGCCGTTCAGTGCGTCGAGTGCTTCCGGCATCGGACTGGCGTCGGCTTCATCAGTGGCGGCGTCGATCTCCCGACTCACGGACGCATCGATCTCTGCGAACTCGTCGGCCGACACCGCATCGTGCGTGGTCAACCACGCCACGAAGCGATCGATCGGATCGTTGTTCGCCGCCCACCATTCGATTTCACCGTTCGGCACATACGACTGGTTGTCGTGTTCCGCGTGACCTTTGCGTCGATACGTGATCAGCTCGACGAGCGTCGGTCCGCCGCCAGCGCGTGCGCGATCCACCGCCGTCTTGGTCACGTCGTACACCGCGAGTACGTCATTGCCGTCCGCCTGCACACCCGCAATACCGTAGCCGACCGCCTTGTCCATGAACGAGTTGGCGGCCGTCTGCCTGCCGGTCGGCGTGGAGTACGCATACCCATTGTTTTCGACGACGATCACCAGCGGCACCTGTTGCACGGCGGCGAAGTTCACGCCCTCGTGAAACGCGCCGGTGGACGTCGCGCCGTCGCCGATGTACACCAGCACCACACGATCCTCGCCGCGCATCTTGAACGACAGGGCGATGCCCGCCATGACGGGAATCATGTCGCCGAGGTGTGAGATCTGACCGACGAACCCACGTTCGAGATCACCGAAGTGGATGTTCAGCTCTCGGCCACGCGTCGGCGAATCACCCTTCGCCATGTACTGGCGCAGAATCTCGAGCGGCGTCGCGCCCTTCACGAGCATCGAGCCCATGTTGCGGATCAGCGGCGACATGATGTCGCGGCGCTCGAGTGCAAACGCACTGCCGACGGCATCCGCTTCCTGACCCAGCGATCGAAACAGGCCGCCCACCACCTTCGTCTGACGGTAGAGCGCGACGAGGCGCTCCTCGAGCGTTCGCGTCATCCGCATATGACGATAGAGCGCGAGGCGCTGCGCGCGATCGAGTTTGTCAGCGTGCGGACGCGGCGCCCGGGTCAGCGCGGCATCCGCGCTCGGCGGCACCGCAAGGATCGCATCCAGATCGAGCGAATGCGCCGGAAATTCCACGTCAGTACCCTGCCGTTGGCGCGTGATGCGGGTCAGCAGCGCGATGCACGCGGTTGAAGAACTTCTTCACGTTCTTGTCGAGTCGACTCTCGCCGATCTGGTCGGTAAAGGCCTCGACCAGCGTGTAGTGCCCGCCGTCGCTGCGGACCTTGAGCTGCAGGGTGCCGAGTTCGCCGGTGAACGTGCGCGAGCGCATCGTGTCGGATGCGCCACGCAGTCCAAGCGCCCTGAAGTGTTCGTCGGCCAGGGCGATCACATCGGCCGGTAGAATCGAGGTGCGGTGAAAAAGTCGCATGGGATCAGCGTGCGTTGCGGACTGACTGCAACCAGTCCATGGTCTCGAGCTTCTTCGTGGAGTCGCGGCGGAACTGCAGTCCGATCGCCCACTCACCGGCCGTGAGGAATTTGAGCTTCGCGTAATAGGTACCGGGTTCGGGACCACGCTCGAGGCCATCGAACACGTTCACGCTGTCGTGGCTCGTCGCGTAGATGCGGCCCTGCCCGTTCTCGACCGGCGCACCGGAATCCTTGTCGGACACCACGACCTTCACGATCACGTCCTCACGTGCGTACGGCGGACGAGGCGTGAGCCGGATCGTGAACTTCATGTCATCGGTCCACTGGCGGATGTCGATCGCCGCCTGCGGATCACGCGTGGTGCAGCCGACAATGACCGCCATGGCGATCATCGTCGTGAACACGCGCTGCACCAGACGCATCAGGTGTAGTACTCCAGGCCAAGGTGCGTGATCTGCTCCTCGCCCATCAGGAAACGGAGCGTGTTCTTCAGCTTCGTCTGCTGAATGAACAGATCGTGTTCCGGCTGCAAGCCAGGCGCGACCATCGGGCTCTTGTAGTAGAACGACAGCCATTCCTGGATGCCCTTCATGCCGGCGCGCTGCGCGAAATCACTGAACAGCGCCAGATCGAGCACGATCGGCGCCGCAAGGATCGAGTCACGACAGAGGAAGTTGACCTTGATCTGCATCGGGTAGCCCATCCACCCGACGATGTCGATGTTGTCCCAGCCTTCCTTGTTGTCGCCGCGGGGCGGATAGTAGTTGATCCGCACGACATGCGAAAAATCCTTGTACAGCTCGGGATACACTTCGGGCTGGAGGATGTTGTGCAGCACCGACAGCTTCGATTCTTCCTTCGTCTTGAACGACGCCGGATCATCGAGCACTTCACCGTCGCGGTTGCCGAGGATGTTCGTCGAGTACCAGCCGGCGAGTCCGAGCATGCGCGCCTTGAGGCCCGGTGCGATGACGGTCTTCATCCAGGTCTGGCCGGTCTTGAAATCCTTGCCGCTGACGGGCACACCGTGATCGTTCGCGAGCTGCAGCATGCATGGCAGATCGACCGTCAGGTTCGGCGCGCCATTGCAGAACGGCACCTTCTCCATCAGGGCGGCATAGGCATACAGCATCGAAGGCGCGATCGCCGGATCGTTCTCGTCCATCGCCTTCTCAAATGACGCGATGGTCTGATGCTGCGGGCCCGGCTTGATGAACGCTTCCGTACTCGCGCACCATACGATCACGAGACGCTCGCACCCATTGTCGGCCTTGAACTGCCGCATGTCGGCACGCAGCTGCTCGGCGATGTCGCGATACGTCGGGCCGGTCTTCACGTTGTTGACGCCGAGCAGACGCGTGACGAATCGCGCTTCGAACGCCGCCGTCATCGGCTTGATCGCCGACAGGAAATCCTTGAGCGGCTCGAGGTGATCGGACGACAGCACACCGGCCTTCTTCGCCGCCGTGTAGGCGTCATCGGCGATCGGGTCCCAGGCACCGAACACGATGTCGCTCAGTCCGGCCAGCGGCACAAAATCCTTGATCAGCGGCGAGCGGTGCTCGGTGCGCTTGCCCAGGCGAATCGTGGCCATCTGGGTGAGCGAGCCGATCGGCTTCGTATGGCCGCGACGGATGCTCTCCACGCCCGCCATGAACGTGGTGGCAACGGCGCCAAGACCTGGCGTAAGAATGCCAAGCTTACCGGTGGCGGGAGCGATGGTCGACGGGCGAGTGGGCGAACCGGACACGTGGTGTGATCTCCAGGGGGAAGAGCGGCGCCTTCAGGGCGCGACGGGAGCAGGAACATCGTCAGAGCGCGACGCAGTCGACGCGGACGGTGCACTGGATTGACGCGATGCGAGCGCGGGCTCGGTGGCGGTCTCAGCCGCTCGCGTGACTTTGTACACAAACAGGATGCGCTGGACCGCCGTGATCCACGCCGTGACCGACAGCAGCGTGACGATGAACGCCAGCACCCAGCCATTCAGCGCCAGACCAAAAAACGCCTGGGGTGCCGCCAGCAATGCGACTCGCTCCGGGCGCTGCATGATGCCGACTTTCGCGTCCAGCCCGAGGGACTCGGCGCGGGCGCGCGTATACGACGTGAGGAACGTGCCAATCAGCCCGGCAACGGTGATTGCAAGCATGATCGGACTGCGGTGCACCGCGTTCATGCCGTAGAACATGGCCAGGCCGCCGAGTACGAACCCGTCGGCGACGCGATCCAGCGTGGAGTCGTAGAAGGCGCCGAACGTGGTGCTGCGGCCAGTGCGGCGCGCCACGGTGCCATCGAGCACGTCGAACAGCGCCGTCAGGCCCAGAAACCAGCCCGCCGTCCGAATGTGTCCGCTCGCGAAGATCGCCCCGGCCACCATCGTGCAGAAGGTGCCGAAGGTTGTGATCAGGTTCGGGCTGACCCGATGCCGGACGAGCAGATCCGCCACCGGCGCGATGACGCGCAGGTATCCAGCCTTGATCGCGTCCCACAGGGCGAGGAGCATGGACATGGAATAGCGGAAAACGGTAGGAAATACGGCGATATCAACAAGAAAACCCCCCGGCATCTCCGCCGTGAGGGCATGCGGGGCTTCGTCACGCAATTGCAATGCAGGGATGGAAGCTTAGGCGACGGTCGCGAATGCAGCAACGGCGGTCTCGGCCTGGCTCGTATCTATATGACGCTGAGCCGCTTGAGCCGCTGGTCGCTGCGTCGCGACACCGGCAGCCGCTACCCTTGTGGTGTGGCGGGAACTCCGCCGTTCTGTCCGGCCAGTTTCTGGCAGACTCGACAGCTGCTCACTTTCGATCGCCTGCGTCATGCGTTTGTCTTTCGTGTCACTTTCTGCTGTTGCGCTCGCTCTGTCGGTTCCCGTGCCCCCGGCGCGTGTTGCGGCGTCGGTGCGGCGCGATCCTGTTGCGCAGCGCGCTCCGGTAGCCCGGGTATCCGACGAGTCGCGCGATCCGCGGGTGCCGCTGTCCACTGAGGCGCAACGCTGGGTCGACAGCACGCTCGCGTCACTGTCATCACGGGCACGCGCTGCCCAGTTGATTCACGTCTGGCTGCTCGGCGACTACGAGAGCGCCTCGGACAGCGCGTTTGCGGTGACTTCGCGCTGGATCCGCGACGACGGGATCGGCGGCATTCTGATGTCGGTCGGATCACCCATCGAAGTCGCCGCGAAACTCAACGCGCTCCAGGCGATGTCGCGCGTGCCGCTGCTGGTGGGATGTGATGTCGAGCCCTCGATCGGGCGACTCGAGGGCGGATTGTTCATTCCCTCGATGCTCAAGGGTGGTGGCGCGACGATCCTGCCGACCAACATGGCGATCGGTGCGACAGGCGACACGTCGCTCGCCTATCGGGCCGGCCTCGTGACCGGCAGCGAATCGCGGGCACTCGGCATTCATCTCGCGTACGCGCCGGTGGCCGACGTGAACAACAACGCCGCAAACCCTGTCATCAACGTGCGCTCGTTCGGCGAGAATCCAGCGGCGGTCGCGGCACTGGTTGCGGCATTCACACGCGGTGTGCAGGATGGCGGTGCGCTGGCCACGGTCAAGCACTTTCCTGGTCACGGCGACACCGAGACCGATTCGCACAACGCACTACCCGTCGTTCACCTCACACATGCACATCTGGACAGCGTCGAACTGCGGCCATTCCGTGCCGCGATCAACGTCGGTGTGGCGGCGGTGATGTCGGCACACATCAGCAACCCGACATGGATGGGCGATGCACTGCCGGCCACGTTGCAACGGCGGGTGCTGACGGACGAGCTGCGTGATTCGCTGCACTTTCGCGGTCTCACCATCACGGACGCGCTGACGATGCAGGCCGTGGCGAAGATGTTCTCGCAGGAAGAGATCGCGATCCGGTCCGTGGACGCCGGCGCCGAGGTGCTGCTCAAGCCGGCGGACGTCACGCCGGTGTTGAACGCATTGGCGGCGCGGATGGCGAGCGATCCAGTGTTTGCGGCCAAGATCGACGCGGCGGCGAAGCACAATCTCGAGATGAAGGCACGCGTCGGGCTGCATCGCGGTACACAAGTCTCGCTCGACTCGGTGCGTGCAGTGGTCGGCATCGCGAGCCATCGTGCGGTGGCGACGGAGATCGCGACGCGCGCGGTCACGGTCTTGCGCAATATCAACGGCGTGCTGCCGCTGCAGAACCGGCGCAAAATTCAGCTGGTGGTGTACACGCCAGAGACTGAATTCGGTGGCGGCAACGCATTTATCGACGAATTTCAGAAACACGCGGACGCCGCGGTCACGCGTGTGGGACCACTTACTCCCGTGTCGTCCCTGAAAGCGGTCGCGAAGCGTGCCGCAAAGGGTCGGCTGGTCGTCGTCACGGTTGTGCGGCGCGTCGAGGGGCGCGGTCGGGTGGCGATTGCGGAACCGTTCGCGAAGTGGATGCGCACCGTGACCAAACGCCTTCGCCCCATCGTGATCGCGGCAGGTAATCCGTACGTGATCGGACAGTTTCCCGGTATCGAGGCGTATATGGCAACATTCAGTGTCGGCGAAGCATCCGAACGCGCGGCAGCTCAGGCCCTGTTCACAGGCACCTACACCGGGAAATCGCCGGTCGGCCTGCCTGGCGTGTTTGCGCGCAACGATGGGTTCAGCGGGCGGTCGGGCCGATGACGCGACGACTGGCACTGGTGATGATTGCGATGCTCGCGATGCAGACACTCGCTGGAGCGCAGGGCCCGCGGCGGCGTGGGCACGCCCCGCGAAACGCGACCGTCGTATCCCGGATTGCAGACTCGACGCGTTCGGTGCTGACGCGCGCGTTGGCGGACGGTGCGTTCCCTGGCGCGATTGCGGTGGTCGGCAATCGCGCGGGGATTGTAGCGTCATACGGCGTCGGACAACTCGACGCCGCTGATCCTACGCGCCCCACCATCACCACGATGTACGATCTGGCGTCGCTCACGAAGATCATCGCCACCACGTCGTTGATGCTGCAGCTGGTGGATGCCGGACGCGTGGCCCTCGACACACCCGCTGTCCGTTATCTGCCCGACTGGCGCGGCCCCCGCGCAGCGGAAATCACGGTGCGACAGCTGCTCACGCACAGCAGCGGACTGGCAGCCTGGCGTGCCTTCTACAAGGAAGCGACGGACAAGGCCGATGCACGTGCGCAGCTGATGCTCGTCGGCCCCGATGCACCGCCCGGCACACGCTTTCTCTACAGCGACATGAACTTCATGCTGCTTGGCATGATCGCCGAGCGCCTGACGGGGATGCCGCTCGACAGTGCATTCCAGGTGTTGGTGGCGAAGCCGCTCAAGCTTGTCGACACGCGATTCCTGCCGGATCCGTCGCTGCGTGTACGCATCGCACCGACTGAATACGACCCGTGGCGGCAGCGGCAGCTGCGCGGCGAAGTGCATGACGAAAACGCCTCACGTTTCGGTGGCGTCAGCGGACATGCTGGTCTCTTCTCGACGGCGACCGATCTGTCGCGCGTTGCACGCATGTGGATGAACGGCGGCACGCTCGATGGGGTGCGCGTCGCCTCGGCAGCGACGGTAGCGCAGTTCACGCGCGCGCAGGACACGCTCATCAGCAAGCGCGCGCTGGGCTGGGAAACACCGAACGGCACCAACTCTGCCGGGCACCGGCTCTCACCGCGCGCGTTCGGGCACACCGGCTTCACCGGCACCTCGATCTGGATCGACCCGTCGCGCGACGTCTTCGTCATTCTGCTGACAAATCGCGTCAACCCGACGCGCGAGAACAAGAAGATCGGTGGCGTACGCGCCGCTCTGGCGGACGCGGTGGCGGGTGCGCTCGACGGGCCAGGTAGCCGAGCGGGTTCCGCGACGCCTTGAGCGGTGTACAATCGGCCCAGTTCCCGAATCTGACGCGGTGCCTGGGTCAGGGTCCGACCGGTGACGTTTGGCGGGCTCGGCCTGTCCTTTACCGGCGACAGCGTTGGAGTGGATGAGGTCTGGTCCTTCCGCGACGGCCCTTCTGTCGTAAATTGCGGAGTAATGCGGTCGGGATTCCCTGGCCCCCCTTCTGGAGGAAGACGCATGAGCACGATGCAGACGCCTGATGTATTGCTTTCGATCTCGGCCGCCGCGACGGTCGAGGTGAAGAAGTTCCTCGAAGCCGAAGCGGTCGATCCGACGATCGGCGGTCTGCGTGTTGCCGTGCAGCCGGGCGGCTGCAGCGGGTTCAAGTACTCCCTGCTGATTGAAGACAAGCCGGCCGAAGACGACACGCTGCTGTCGCAGGATGGATTCCAGGTGTTCGTGGATCCGTTCTCGCTGCAGTACCTGAACGGCATCCAGATCGACTACACCACGTCGATGCAGGGGTCGGGGTTCACGTTCAAGAATCCGAATGCCACCGGCGGCTGCGGCTGCGGATCGTCATTCTCGGCGTAGGCATCGCGCGAAGCATGGCATGACGGAGAGGCGGACCTGATCGGGTCCGCCTTTTTCGTTGCGGGACCATGGGATTTCACGCGCCCGTCCACGCGGCTGCGATTACTTTCTCACGATCTATGCAGAACCCAGAGAAGATCCCGACCGTCATCAGCGACGATCCTGACACGCTCTCCGTTCGCGTGGCCGATCGCATCGTGGCCATCATGCAGGCGAACGCGATTGCCGGACGGCGCACCGTGCTCGGGCTGGCGACAGGTTCGACGCCGATTGGTGTCTACCGTGAGTTGATTCGCCGACATCGCGACGAGGGGCTGAGTTTCGCCAATGTCGAGACGTACAATCTCGACGAGTACTGGCCGATGGCGCCTGACTCGATCCATTCGTATCACCGCTTCATGTGGGAGAACTTCTTCTCACACATCGACATTCCGGCCGCTCAGGTGCACCTGCCTCCCGGCACGGTGGATCGTCAGGGTGCCGGCCCCGCATGCGACGCGTACGAAGCCGCGATCGTCGCCGCGGGTGGCATCGACTTCCAGCTGCTCGGCATCGGCAAGACCGGCCACATCGGCTTCAATGAGCCGGGTTCGGGTCGCGACAGTCGCACACGACTCGTCACGCTCGACGCCATCACGCGCAAGGATGCGTCGGCCGTTTTCTTCGGCGCCGAGAATGTGCCGCGCGAAGCGATCACGATGGGCGTCGCGACGATTCTCGAGGCGAAGGAAATTGCCATTCTCGCGACCGGCGAACACAAGTCCGGCATCGTGCGACGCGCGGTGGAAGGTGCGATCGATCTGGAAGTGGCAGCGACATTCCTGCAGGACCATCCGCGCACGACATTCTATCTCGATGCGGCAGCCGCCGTGGACCTGACACGCATCGCGACGCCGTGGCTGGTGGATGAAGTGACATGGGACGAAACGCTGGCCGTGCGCGCCGTCGTGTGGCTGTCGCAGAAAGTCGGCAAGGCGATCCTCAAGCTCACGCAGCAGGACTACGCCGAACATCGCTTGTCGTCGCTGGTCGCGGTGTACGGATCACCGGGCGAGATCAACGGCTTCGTGTTCAACTCGATCGGTGCGCGCATTCGTGGCAAGAGCAAGCTGCATCGCGGCAAGCGTGTGATCTGTTTCTCACCGCACCCCGACGATGATGTCATCTCGATGGGCGGCATCCTGCGCAAGCTGGTCGAGAACCGGAATCCGATTGCTGTTGCGTACATGACGAGCGGCAACATCGCGGTGTTCGATCATGACGTGCGCCGCCATCTCGATTTCCTGGTGCGCATGGGTGCGCGCACGTCGGCCGAGACGGCGCCAGCGACACTGCGCGGCGAAGATGTGCGCGACTTTGCGTTTCGGCTCTTCGGCGAAATGGCGGGCAAACATCCCGGTGATGTGGACGTGCCGGCCGTGCAGGACATCAAGCGCATCATCCGCGAAACCGAAGCGGTGAGCGGCCTCGAAGTGGTGGGACTGACACGCGACAATGCACGTTTTCTCGATCTGCCGTTCTATCAGACGGGCAAGGTGCGCAAGGATCCGATCGGTCCCGCGGATGTGCGCATCGTGCGCGATCTGCTGGAAGAGGTGCATCCGGAAGTCGTGTTCGTGGCCGGTGACCTGAGTGATCCGCACGGCACGCACCGCATGTGCAAGGAAGCGATCGATGCGGCGCTCGCCGAATACGTGGCGCTTGGCAATGCGCGACCTGAGGTCTGGTTGTATCGCGGGGCGTGGCAGGAGTGGGCAGTGACGGATGCGACGGTGCTTGTTCCGCTCAGCCAGGAAGAATTGCGTCTCAAGATCCAGGCGATCTTCAAGCACAAGTCCCAGAAGGATTCTGCACCCTTCCCCGGTCAGGATGATCGCGAGTTTTGGCAGCGGGTGCAGGATCGCAACACGGAAACGGCGGCGCAGCTCAACCGTCTTGGCCTCGCCGAGTACTTCGCCATGGAGGCGTACGTTGTTGAATAGCGCGAGCGCGAACTGATGGCGGGTGGTGGATTCACGATACTCGATGGCGTCGTACTGCTGGCCTACCTCGTCGGGACGACGGGACTTGGCCTCTGGCTCGGCGGTACGCAGAAGGATGCGAAGGACTACTTCGTGGCCAGCCATGCGATTCCATGGTGGGGCATTCTGTTCAGTGTCGTCGCGAGCGAAACGAGCGCCCTCACCTTCATCAGCATTCCGGGCCTCAGCTACGTCGGCAATCTCGGATTTCTGCAGGTGGTCGCGGGCTATATCATCGGCCGGTTCGTGGTGGCCTATGTGCTGCTGCCGCGATACTTCGCCGGCGAACTGGTGACGGCGTACGCGCTGTTCGAGAAACGGTTCGGCGCGGAGACACGTCGCTTCACCAGCATCATCTTCATGGCGACGCGCGCCGTGGCGGACAGCGTACGCATCTTCGCCACCGCGATCCCCGTCGCACTGATTCTCGGCAATACCCTGCCGAAGCAGTACGTGATGCCGGTCGCGATTCTCGTGCTCGGACTGTTGACGGTGGTGTACACCTACAAGGGTGGCATGCGCGCCGTGGTGTACACGGAGATGATTCAGGCTGGCATCTACATCTTTGGCGGCATCTGCGCGCTGGTGCTGCTCGGCCGTAGTGTGGATGGCGGATGGAGCACGATCGTGGCGACGGCAGGCGCGTCGGGCAAACTGCAGGCGATCGACTGGTACACGGGCTTCGACAAGCCGCACACAGTGTTCGCAGGACTGATTGGCGGCGCGTTCCTCGCGATGGGCTCACACGGCGCGGACCAGCTGATCGTGCAGCGTTTGATGGCAAGCCGAGGGCTGAAGGATGCGCAACGTGCCCTGATCATGAGCGGCTTCGTCGTGTTCGCGCAGTTCACGCTGTTCCTGTTCATCGGCCTGGGACTGTACGTCTACTATGCCGGCAAGGCGTTCGATGCCAGCGATCAGATCTTCCCGACGTTCATTGTCGAACGTATGCCACCTGGCCTGCTCGGCCTGATCCTGGCGGCGATCGTGGCGGCGACGATGAGCACCCACAGCGCGACGATCAACGCGCTCGCGGCAACGACCACACACGACATCTATCTGCCGTTGAGTGGGAAGACTGCCGAGGATCCGCGCACGCTGCGCACGGGCAAGTTATTTGCGCTGGCGTGGGGCGTTGTGTTGACGCTCGGCGCGTTGCTGTATCCGAAGCAAGGTGCGCCAGTGGTGGTTGTCGCACTCAGCATTCAGAGCTTCACACACGGCGGCCTGGTTGGCGGCTTCTCGCTGGCGCTCTTGTGGAAGCGCGCCAACCAGCGCGACGCAATCACGGGCATGAGCGTCGGTATCGGCTGCATGGCAGTGATTGTCTTCTCGAAGCTGCTGATCTCGAAGATTCCATCGCTGGCGCCAACGCTGGGCGGCGTGGCAACGATCGCGTGGCCGTGGTACGTGCTGATTGGCACCGGTATCACGCTCACGGCAGGCATCCTGTCGTCGCTCACACATCCGGCCCCAACCGAGTCGTTGCCGGTGGCACTGACTGTTACAGCAGAGACGGAGGCAAGATCATGAGTGCACCAACGGAACTGGTCGTCGTCGGCGTCGACGGCGGCGGCAGCAGCACACGCGTGTACGTCGCTGACGAACGTGCGCAGGTGTTGTTCAAGACCACCGGCGAAGGCAGTGCCGTGAAGCCCGGTGCGGAGTCCGATTCGGCGGAAGTGATCGGCGCGATGGTGAAGAACGCCGTGATCGATGCCGAGTTGGGCCATCTGATGCCGCGCGCACTGGTGGTGGGCGTTGCGGGCGTCGGTCGCGAAGCGCAGAAGATCGCGTTGACTCAGGAGCTCGAGCGCCTCGAAGTGGCGGAAGCCGTCGTCGTGATCTCCGATGCCGAAGCCGCGATGGAAGATGCGTTCGCGGAAGGTCCCGGCATTCTGCTGATCGCCGGCACCGGCAGCATCGCGTGGGGACGCAGTCCGGCGGGCACGATGCAGCGATGTGGTGGATGGGGACCGGTGTTCGGTGACGAAGGCAGCGGCGCATGGCTCGGTCGCAAGGCATTGCAGGTAATCGCCGCCGCGCATGATGGACGCGAACCGGAAACTGCGTTGACGGGTGCGGTGCTTACCGCGCTCGAACTGGATGACGTGGCGTCGATCATCACGTGGGCCTCCTCGGCAGCGCCGGCCGACTTTGCAGCGCTGGCGCCGGCGGTCCTGAGCGCCGCAGAAGTCGGCGATCTGCGCGCGAACACGATCGTCACGATGGCGGTCGAGGAACTCGCGCTGCACGTGCGTGCCCTGGCGCGAGCGTTGTTCGTGGATGAACGCGCCGCGATTCCGGTGGCCCTGCACGGCGGTCTGCTGTCGAAGGGCCGCCCGATGCGCAAGCGACTCGAGCATCGATTGAAGACGCTCGTGCCCGGTGCCCTGGTGCGGCACCAGACCGTCGATGCGGCCCGCGGCGCAGTGCAGATGGCGTTGCGCACGATCGGGCTCGCGGTCGAGGCGATCTAAGGCCGATTCGTCGATCGGCGGAGCGGCTAGATTGACGCATCATGTCGATCTCGCTGCCGCGCCATCAGGCGACCCGCTACGTCCAGCCCCTGCGTGAAGGGGGCTCACTGCCCGCCGTCGTCGATACCGATGGCGGGGGGCTGTTCGTCGCGAAGTTTCGTGGCGCGGGCCAGGGCGCAAAGGTGCTGGTGGCCGAAATCATCGCGCACGGCATTGCGAGTGCAATCGGGCTGCCGGTACCGGATCTCGCGATCATCGACCTGCCCGATCGTTTTGGACAGAGCGAACCCGATCCTGAAATTCAGGACCTGCTGAAGGCCAGTCGCGGCATCAACATCGGCATGCGGTATCTCGATGGCGCGTTCAACTTCGATCCGGTCGCTGCGTCCGAGTTCGTCGACGGACCCTTCGCGGCGCAACTGGTGTGGTTCGATGCCTATATCACGAATCCGGATCGCACCGCACGCAATCCGAACCTGATGGTGTGGCAACGCAAGCCGTGGCTGATCGATCACGGCGCGGCGCTCTACATGCACTACGACTGGGCCAGTGTGAGCGAGGCACGTGTGGCCACGCCATTTCCGCTCACGAAACAACATGTGCTGCTGCTGCGCAGTGGTGACATCGAGGCGGCGGGACACGCCGCGGTCGCCGCACTGAAGGACGATGTGCTGAGCGCGATCGTGAACACTGTGCCGGAAGAATTGCTGCTGGACCCGGTCACTGGGGACGATTCACCCGACGCCGCGACAGCGCGCGCGCGCTATCTGTCATACCTGCGCGCGCGACGCGATGCATCACCTGTCTTCGTTGCCACGGCACTCGAAGTCCGCGATGCGTTACGCGCCGCGCCATCGCAACCCTACTCGGCGCGCCGATGAGCGACGCACGCACGGCCTACGATTTCGCGGTGTTGCGCGCGGTGCCGCACGTGCACCTCGGTGCGTTCGTGCCGGTCGGCGTCCTGCTGCACGCGCGACAGGCCGGATATCTCGGTCTGCTCGCGCTGACCAATGAGAGTACGCTGCGCGATCGTGTGCCGAGTGTCGATGTGGGGCTGCTCGCGCGGTATCTGCGCACGATGGAGCGTGTGGCAAGCGGTGATGCGCAGGCGGGGCCGATTGCCCTCGCGCCGACATCTGAACGTTTTCACTGGTTGACGGCGCCGCGGTCCGACGTGCTGCAGGCGTCGCCGGTGCATGAGGGGATTTGTGACGGGGAGCCGGAGCGGACGCTGGCGCGGCTGTTCGCCCAGTACGTCTCGGGGTGACCGCTGAAGAGGCCCGTTCAAGGGGTCAGAGCACTTGAAAGCGTTCAAGGGGTCAGAGCACTTGAAACCGTTCAAGTGCTCTGACCCCTTGAAATCTTGATCCAACAGCCGCGCTCGCCGCCCTTCCGTCCCGTGCGAGATTTGATCGCATGACGCTCATCTCGTTCGGCGAAGTCGGCGTGGCATTCGGCGCCACGACGCTCCTCAAGGATGTCTCCTTCACGGTCGCTCGCGGCGAACGCTGGGGCATCATCGGGCGCAACGGCGCGGGCAAGTCGACCCTCTTTCAGTTGATCACCGGCAAGCTGCAGCCAAGCAAAGGTTCGATCGCGCGGCAGCCCGGCCTGAAGGTCTCGCTGCTGGATCAGCATCGCGACTTCGGCGAGGCGACGACGGTGTGGGAAGCGGCTGCTGCCGCCTATGCGCCACTGATCGCGATCGAGAAGGAACTTGGCGTGCTGGCCGAGAAACTCGGCGATGGCGACGAAGCGCTGCTCGATCGCTACGGCCGGCTGCAGGAGCAATTCATGCACGAAGGTGGCTACGACTTCCCCGCTCGCGTCGACAAGGTGCTGCAGGGACTTGCGTTCGATGCGGTCGGTGCCCGCACGCAAGCGCTGTCAGGGCTGAGCGGTGGCGAACGTGGACGCGTTGGACTGGCCGCGCAGCTCGCCGCACCAGCCGAACTGCTGCTGCTCGACGAACCGACGAACCATCTCGATCTCGAGACCACACGCTGGCTGCAGACCTACCTCGGCGAACTGGGCGAGACGGTCATCGTCATCAGCCACGATCGCGCATTTCTCGATGAAACGGTCGACCATGTGCTGCACGTGACAGGCGGAACGACACACGCCTACACCGGCGGCTATTCCGCGTTCGTGAGTCAGCGCGAGGAACGCATGCTCACGTTTCAGCGTCAACTCGACAAGCAGCAGAAGTTCATCGCGAAGGAAGAGGAGTACATCAGGCGTCATCTGGCTGGCCAGAACAGCGCACAGGCGAAAGGGCGTCGCTCGAAACTCGGTCGCCTGCCGCGCCTTTCTCCGCCACCAGGTGAATCGGATGCGATGACGTTGCGTCTCGAGATTGGTGATCGCGGCGGTGATCGTGTGCTGCACACCGACAGGCTGCGCGTGGCCATCGGCGATCGCGTGCTGCTCGAAGATGTGACGCTGACCGCGATGCGTGCCGACGTCATCGCACTGGTCGGACCGAATGGCGCTGGCAAGTCGACGTTGCTGTCGACGATTCTCGGCGCTCGTGAAGCGACAGCCGGCGCCGCCACGATCGGCGGTTCGGTTCACGCCGCATGGTATCGACAGGACCTGGCTCAACTGCCACTGACGCGCACGATCTTCGAAGCCATCCAGGACGTAAGGCCGTTGTGGGGCCGCGGTCAGATCCAGGGCCATCTCGGTGCCTTCGGGTTCAGTGGCGACAGCGTGATGCGCGTCATCAGCACGTTGAGCGGCGGCGAACGTGCACGCGTCGCTCTCGCACTGATCATGCTGCAGAAAGCGAACCTGCTGGTGCTCGACGAGCCGACGAACCATCTCGACGTGGAAAGCATCGAAGCACTGGAAGATGCGATCGACGACTACGAGGGGACGGTGATTCTCGTGAGCCACGACCGCGCGTTCCTGCGCGAGCTCGCGACGCGTGTCTGGTCGTTCGACGGTACACGACTCCGCGACTTCGACGGACCGTTCGTCGAGTGGGAAGTGGCAGAAGGCGAGCGCCGCGCAAAGCTCGCGTCGGAAAGTGCGGCTGCTGTGCAAGGTCGCAAGGCTCTCGAAAAGGCCGCCGCCCAGAAGAACAAGGGTTCGGACGATCGCAACGCGAATGCGAAGAAGGCCACGAAGAAAGCCGCTGACGATGCCGAGCGCGAAGTACTGCGACTCGAGGAGCGCGTGAGACAGGTGCAACGTGCACTCGAAGATGGCGATCTTTATGACGGATCGCCGGAGAAGGCACGCGAAGCCGGTCGTCTCGAGAAGGAACTGAGTGCCGCGCAACGCCTGCTGGACGACGCCATGACCAGCTGGGCTGAACGATCAGCGGCGCTCGAACGGGTGTAGCCGTGGATGCTCCGCGCGCTGTGGCAGCTCGCGCGGTGATGCTCGCATGCGCGCTCAGTGCACCACTCACCGCACAACAGTCCGCCCCCGAAACCGTCACAGGGCGCGTTACATCCAGCGCGACCAACGGTTCGATCTCAGGCGCGCTCGTGTACGTCACGCGTGGCCCTGACCGACTGGTGCTACAGGACACGACGGATACTGACGGTCGCTGGCGGCTGATCTTCACGCCGGGCACTGGTGACTACCTGGTGTTCATCTCGTCGCCCGGTTCCGAATCATTCCGGAAACGCCTGCGACTGCGACGCCTGCGCTGACAGCGCTGCTTGCCGATGTACCAGTCGCGGTGGCGAAGTGCCTCAACCTGCAACGCGGTACCATCGCGGGCCGCAACAGCTGTGAGGGGCCATGGGCGCAGACGATGCAGATGCGGCTCGACCTGCCGGGTCGCCTGCTCCGTCTGCCCGAACGCGCACGTGTCGCGCTGCAATTCGCGAATCCCCTTGGGGCGCTCGATCAGGCGCTGTATGGCAGCAGTCGTCTTCGCGGATGGGGCACGGCGGCGCTGCCGAATCCGGTACTGCTGGTGCCGCGAGGCTACGACGCTGGCGCTGCGGCGTTCCGCTACGACATCAACCCACGCTTCGGTGAAACGCGACCGTCACGCGTCGCCCGGCCGCTCGATCCGTAGTCGGATACACTGCTGCTGACACCGACGCAGCAGGATTCGCTCGCAATGCACGAAGCGCGGTATCGCACGACACGCGACTCGCTCTATCGACCACTGGTGACGTATCTCGCAGCGTTGCCGGACACCTACGACGGCAAGCACGCGCTGGAACAGGTGCAGCATGCCGATTCGCTGGCGTGGGAAGTCACGTATCAGACGAGCGCGATGGCGAAGTCGGTGTTGTCACCATTGCAGGTCACGATCCTGCCGGAATTCCTGCGACGACTGGTGCAGGAATCCCCGGAATCGATGCGCCGAGACCATGTGCGTTATGCATTGACGGTCACACCGCAGGGGTCAAGCGTCAGCATGAATCGACGCTGAGTTCACATTTGCGCAGCGAGAGAAGTGCTGCGCTTCATGCGAGTTCGCCAATCACCGCTTCGACACTCGCACGCAGCGCACCGCTCAGCATCAGGGCACGCACGGCTTCGAGATCGGGTGTGAGCATGCGGTCGGACTCGAGCGGCGGCACGACGGTTCGCACCGAATCGCGGGCAGCGCCGACCCCCGGCCCCGGGTGCAGGGGCTGGTGGAAATCGAGCGCCTCGGCGGCGTTCAGCAGTTCGATCGCGAGCACCCACGTCGCATTCTCGAGAATCATCGCGCACTGACGTGCGCTCGTCGTGCCCATGCTGACGTGGTCTTCCTGATTGGCACTTGTCGGAATGCTGTCCACGCTGGCGGGATGCGCGAGCACCTTGTTTTCGCTCACCAGACTCGCCGCCGTGTACTGACTGATCATCAGGCCGGAGTTGAGGCCACCCTGCCGCGACAGAAATGCCGGCAGGCCCGAGACGGCGGGATCGAGCATGTGCTCCACGCGCCGCTCGCTGATGTTCGCCAGTTCCGCAATCGCGATCTTGGCGTAGTCCATCACCAGCGCAATCGGCTGTCCATGAAAGTTGCCGGCCGAGATCACATCATCCGTGTCAGCAAAGACAAGGGGATTGTCCGTGACGGCATTGCATTCGCGCGTGATCACGTCGGCCACATGTGTCAGTGCGTCACGACTCGCGCCGTGCACCTGCGGCATGCAGCGCAAACTGTACGCGTCCTGCAACTTCTCGCAGTTGAGGTGCGACGCGTGAATCGGGCTGTCGCTGGCCAGTCGACGAAGGTTGGTCGCCGAGGCCGCCGCGCCGGGATGTGCACGCACGCCGGTCACACGCGCGTCGAACGCCGCGGCGGTCCCCTTCAGCGCCTCGAGCGACATGGCGCCCGCAATATCCGCCACCGTTGCGAGACGTTGCGCGTCGAACAGGACGAGCGCGCCGATCGCGGTCATCGCCTGGGTGCCGTTGATCAGTGCGAGCCCTTCCTTGGCCTCGAGCACCACTGGTGTCAGTCCGGCGCGTTCGAGTGCTTCACGACCGCCGAGAATTTCACCGCCGAACTCCGCCTTCCCTTCACCAATCAACGGCAGCGCCATGTGTGCCAGCGGCGCAAGATCACCACTCGCGCCGACGCTACCCTGACACGGAATGACAGGATGCACGCCGGCGTTGAGACACGCCAGCAGGAGCTCGATCACGTCGATCCGGATGCCACTCACGCCAAACGACAGCGATTGCGCGCGCAACAGCAGCATGGCGCGCACCACTTCCTGAGACAGCGGCGTACCGACGCCCATCGCATGCGACACCAGCAGGTTTCGTTGCAGTTGCCGCACGTCACCCGCTGCAATTCGCACACTGGCGAGCCGCCCGAACCCGGTCGTGATGCCGTACACGGTGCGGTCGGCGGCTACGAGTGAGTCGACGTATTCGCGACTGCGGATGATGCGCGGTCGTGCGACGTCGGCGATATCGACGCGTGCATGATGCCGGGCGACGCGAACGACATCCGTGATGGTGATGGGCAGGCCGGCGCGAACGGAGTCTGTGGTCATCGGGAGAGTTCATCGCCGGCGATGAAAACGCGATCGACCACGTCGTCACCCAGCGTGTAAGGCAGGTCGCGCCAGTCGGCGCTGCGAAGAATCAGGAAATCTGCGCACATGGCAGGTGCGATGCGGCCGACCTCTGCACGCCCCAGAGCTGCCGCGGCGTTGGCGGTACACGCCACGAGCGCTTCAGCGGGCGTGAGGCCGTTCAGCCGCACCGCCAACGCCAGCGCGAGACTCATCGAAAAGAGCGGCGATGACCCTGGATTGCAGTCGGTACCGACCGACACCGCGGCGCCGGCATCCACCAGCGCCCGTGCCGGCGCCGCTGGCAGACCCAGATGCAGCGTCACGCCCGGCAGCACGACCCCGACGGTCGCGCTGTTCGCGAGCGCCGCAATCTGCGCCGGTCCGCTCGCTTCCAGATGGTCGACACTCAGTGCCCCGTGACCGATCGCGAGCTCGAGGCCACCCATCGCCGAGAACTGATCCACGTGGGCCTTGCAGGCAAGACCGACGTGTCGTGCGGCGCGGAGCAGCAGGTCCGCATCGTCGATGCTGAACGCATCACGTTCAATGAACACATCGACAGCCGCGGCGGCACCATCACGAGCAAGTGCCGGGATGAATTCACGTATCGCGTACTGCAGGTACTCGGCGCGGTCACGCTGGTCGCGCGGCGGCAGGTGAAACAACATCGTCGCCACGAGCTGCGCCGGCACATGCGCACTCAGCGCGCGCACCGCATCGAGCTGTCGACGCTCGTTCTCCCATGTGAATCCGTAGCCGCTCTTGATCTCGATCGTCGTGGCACCGGCGCGCATCATGCGCTGCACGCGCGACTGCGCGAGGGACAGCAGTTCGTCCGCGGAGCTGGCATTGGTACAGGCCACGGTGTGCCGGATGCCGCCGCCGGCCGCCAGCAGCTGCTCGTACGAGACGCCACTCGCGCGTGCCTCGAAATCCGCGAGCCGATCACCGCCCCAGACCGCATGTGTGTGCGGATCGACAAGACCCGGCACGACCGCGCATCCGTTCGCATCGATCTCCTGTGCGGCCGTGCCCTCCCAGTCGGCGCGCGCGCCGCACCATGTGACGCGGCCCTTCCTGATCGCAACCGCGGCGTCCGTCGTGATCTCGAGGACGCGCATGGCCGCGCCGCGACGCGCACCCGTTCCGGGCGCCGTCACCAGCTGCGACACGTGTGTGAGCAGCTGATCGGCGATCACGGCCGCACCACGCCGCGGGGTTCGCCGGTCCGGAACAGAGACGACGCGCTCGTCGAGTCATTCATCGTTCTGCGCATCATGTGTCGCGCAGCGACGGCATGTCCACACCACGCTCCTGGACGACGCGCAATGCCGTCTCGTAGCCGGCATCGGCGTGTCGAATCACACCCATCGCCGGATCGTTGGTGAGGCAGCGGCGAAGCCGTTCATCGGCGTCCGCACTGCCGTCGGCGACAGCGACCAATCCGGAGTGCTGACTGTATCCCATCCCCACGCCGCCGCCGTGATGAAAACTCATCCACGCCGCGCCACTCGCAATCCCGGTCGCGAAGTTCAACAATGGCCAGTCGCTCACCGCGTCGCTGCCATCGCGCATCGCTTCGGTTTCTCGATACGGGCTGGCCACCGAACCGGCATCGAGATGATCGCGACCGATGACAATCGGTGCACTCACGCGACCATCGCGCACCATCTTGTTGAACAGTCGCCCTGCCTTGTCGCGCTGTCGGTAGCCGAGCCAGCAGATGCGGGCAGGCAGGCCCTGAAAGGCGATGCGCTCACCCGCCCAGCCGAGCCACTGCTGGAGCCGCGCGTCGTCGGGAAAGAGCTCGCGTATCGCCGCATCCGTGGCCGCGATATCGGCCGGATCACCGCTCAGCGCGACCCAACGGAATGGCCCACGGCCCTCGCAGAAACTTTCACGAATGAATGCCGGCACGAATCCGGGATAGCTGAATGCATCGGCGTAGCCGGCCAGCTGTGCCTGCGTGCGTAGGTTGTTGCCGTAGTCGAAGGCAATCGCACCGCGTCGCTGCATCGTCACGATTGCTTCCACGTGTGCCACCATCGCGTCGCGTACGCGTGCGAGATACGCGTCGGGCGTCACGCGCCGCAGCGTCGCGACGTCTTCGTCAGGTGCCGTCACCGGCAGGTATCCGATCAGCGGATCGTGCGACGATGTCTGATCGGTGACGATATCCGGCGTGAAGCCCAGCGCCACCATTGCCGGCAGCATCGATGCAGCATTGCCGAGCACACCGATCGACAACGCACGTCGTTCCTGCTTCGCACGTTGTGCCTGCCGAATCGCGTCGTCGAGCGACGACGCCACGGTATCGAGATAACGCGTCTCCAGGCGCCGCTGAATACGTGTCGCATCGACTTCGATGCAGATGCTCACGCCACCGGCGAGTGACACGGCCAGCGGTTGTGCGCCACCCATGCCACCGAGTCCGGCGGTGACCGTGATCGTGCCGGCGAGTGTGCCGCCGAAATGTTTATCGGCCGCGCCGGCGAATGTTTCGTATGTGCCCTGCAGGATTCCCTGCGTGCCGATGTAGATCCAGCTGCCGGCCGTCATCTGGCCGTACATCATCAGCCCCAGCTTGTCGAGGCGATCGAATTCCTCCCACGTCGCCCACTTCGGCACGAGATTCGAGTTCGCGATCAGCACACGCGGCGCCATCGGATGTGTTTCGAGCACAGCCACCGGCTTGCCGGATTGCACGAGCAGCGTTTCGTCGTTCTTCAGACGATCGAGTGTCGCGACGATCGTGTCGTACGCGTTCCAGTCGCGCGCCGCCTTCCCTCGACCGCCGTAGACCACCAGATCCTCAGGTCGCTCGGCAACATCGGGGTCGAGATTGTTCATCAGCATCCGCTTCGCCGCTTCCTGGATCCAGCCCTGCGCAGTGCGGGTCGATCCGCGTGCCGCCCGAATGATTCGTGTCATGTCCGAGATAAGGATCGTGGAATATTGCCGAACCGTAGCGGCTCAGCGGGGCAGACGGAAAACGTGTCGGGAACGGCGCCGCTGATATATCACCTTGCTGTGTAACATGCCAACTGTCGTGCAACGAAACCTGTGACCCGCGCCAACGTTCGGCGATACGCTACGCGTACGCACAGTGGTATGTCATGACAACATCACACGCACACGAGGTCGGTGTGTCCCACAGTTTTCCGCGTTTCCTCAAGGCGCCGATGCCGCTCGCACAAGCCGCGTACGAAAAGTTGCGCAACATGATTCTCTCTGGCGAACTCGCGCCGGAGAGCGCCATCACCGAAAACTCCATCGTCGATCGCCTCGCGATCGGGAAAACGCCGGTCCGCGAAGCGATGCGCCGGCTCGTCCTCGAAGGATTGCTCGACGTCACACCACGACTTGGCTACACCGTCACCGCGATCACGCGCACCGATATCGAAAACCTGTTTCAGTTGCGCGTCATCACTGAAACGGCGGCAGCACAGCTGGCAGCTGAACGCATCAGCGCGGCGGCGCTCGATCGCCTCACCGAACTGAGCGCCGTCGGCTACAATCCGGAAGATCGCGAGTCGATTCTGACGTACATCAGCGTCAATGCGGAGTATCACGATATCATTGCGCGGGCCAGCGGAAATGTACGTCTCGCCGACATCGTCAACCGGCTCATGCAGGAATCGCGGCGCTTCATCCAGATCGCGATTCTCAGCGAGGACCATGGGCAGAGCGTGATTCAGCAGCATCTGGCGATTGTCGACGCCATGCGTTCGAGAGACAAGGATGCGATCACCGACGCGGTGCGCATCCACATTGAAGACGGGATGCACGTCACCACCGACAGCCTGGTCGCGGCACAGATGCTTGGCTGATCGTCGGGCTGGACCTGACCGGAATTGCCTCACCGCTGCCGCGCTCCGTTATTCTTCGGGGCGCGGCAGTCGCGTTGCAGCCCCTGCCCCGTCGTCCCGGCACGCCGGACGCCCATTGCGCCACCCTCCAGATCCGTCGAGGAGACATGAAGTGGGACGACAACGGTCCAAGTCAGGACCTCGAAGATCGTCGTGGTGAATCGTCGGGGGGTGGGGGCGGCGGTGGCTTCCGCCTCGGCGGCGGCCGGATGGGCATCGGCGGAATCCTCGTGCTGCTCGTGCTCAGCATCGTTTTCAAGACGGATCTGACTGGCGCCCTTGGTGGCGGAGGCGAAGGGCCGCTGCCGGGTCCAGGCGCCGAGCCCGCGCAGGGCGCATCAGCGCCGCCTGCGCAGACATCCGCCGAAGAAGAGCAGCTCGTGAAGTTCATGTCGTTCGTGCTGGACGATGCACAGGCCAATTGGACGAGAGTGTTCGCGGCCGGCAATGCGCAGTACACGCGAGCACGCCTCGTACTCTTCCGCGATCAGGTGAACACCGGCTGTGGTGGCGCGCAGTCTGCGAGTGGGCCGTTCTACTGTCCCGCGGACCAGAAAGTGTATGTCGACCTCGGTTTTTACGACGAACTTCGGCGACGCTTCGGCGCACCGGGTGACTTCGCGCAGGCCTATGTGCTTGCGCACGAGATTGGACATCACGTGCAGAACCTGCTCGGCACCGAACGCAAGATGCGGCAGCTGCAAGGGCAGAATCCCGGCGCGCGGAATGAGCTCAGTGTGCGGCTCGAGTTGCAGGCCGACTGTTATGCCGGCATCTGGGGTCGGCATGCGCAGGAGGAGAAGCGTCTCGATTCGGGTGACGTTGACGAAGCACTGAAGGCGGCTTCCGCGGTCGGTGATGACCGGATTTCAGCAATGACGGGCAGTTCGATCCGTCCGGAATCGTTCACGCACGGCAGCGCGGAGCAGCGCATGACCTGGTTCCGTCGCGGATTCGACACGGGGCGAATCGACGCATGTGACACCTTCAGCCGATGATCGAGCGCGACGCCGAATGATGTGAACGAATCGCAGGCCAACTCAACACACAGCATGAACGAAGGCCCGTCCGGTGTCACCCGGACGGGCCTTCGTTCAGTTCTTCTCCTATTGTATTTCACCACGACCAGTCACACGCTCGGCATCACGCTTCGGACACAGTCAGCTCGAGCGCGTCGATGCAATCAGCTGTTCCGTCGACGACGGCGCGCGAAGGCTGCGAGGCCAACCAGACCCGTACCCATGAGCGCATAGGTCGATGGCTCCGGCACCACGCCAGGCACAGGCGGAACAACCGGCGGCGGTGGCTGCACGACGCCGTTGCGCACGTTCCAGACATAGCGGCCGAGAACATTGTTGCTGTTCAACGAGTTCCGGATGAGCGAGTTGGGACCGGCGTCGAGGAAAGCGCCGCAGACGTTCGAGCCCGCCAGTTCCACCGTGGTCGCGCCACCATTTGCCCAGCCTACACGCGCCGGAGTCCGATCCGCTGGCGCTGCCGGGCAGAGACCATTCACGCCATCGCTCGCGTCACCGGTGTCCCACTGGATCTTCGCGTAGTTGAACTCGAAATCGAAGTTCCCAGCGCCGGTGTCGGAGCGGTCGATCATGATCAGCTGGAACGTGTTCAGCAGATCAGCGTGTGTATTGTAATAGCCGACATCGAACCAGTTCACCGCGAAGGCATTACGGCCACCGAGGAGGCCGGTGCCGTACGCGGTTATGCCGCTGAGAGGATTTCGCGTGTCCACGTCGGCCCAGAACGGTGCCAGGATGGCGAGGCCACCGCCGGCGATCGGGTCAGGCGTGTACGTCTCGAGTGCTTCCGTGAACGTGACGTTGCCGTTGTTGTTCACGAACAACTGGTTCTGCGTGAGACCGAACAGATTGAACGTGAATCCGGTGTTCACGCGTGCGGTCGACCCGTCGTCGTTTCGCGCGAGGTTCGTGAGCGTGAACCCCGCTGTGCTGCGGATCGCCTGCGCGGGGAGCACAGACGCCGTTAGTGCGCCGAGCATCATGGCGCGTTGGACTGTGCGGAGAAGTCGCATGGTCTCTCGATGGATGAAAGTGTCTTCTGGATGCCGGCTCGCGGAACACTGGCCGGCCCACGCAGCCGCCGAGTGCATAATCCGTGACAACCGCCGGAGCCGAGAACAGCGTCGCAACTCGCGTGAAGTCAGCGCCGCAACAGCATACAGGACAACGACTTGGCGCGTTGCCTGTCGAGTCTGTTCGGGACATGTCGCCGTCGAACTCAAGTATGCGCCGATGCTACAGTCGTGCGTCAGCGCCACATGCTGCGGTCATTTTTTCGCGGTGTGTTGCTGACGCGTCATGCGCGTCGCGTCGCACGTGTCAGACCGGCTGCGCCTGCATCACGGCGCGCGCGGCCTGCTCGTCGAACTCACCTTCCCATCGCGCCATCACCACCGTCGCAAGACAGTTGCCGACGAGGTTCACGCTCGTGCGCGCCATGTCCATCACGGCGTCAACTCCGAGAATCAGCGCCACACCTTCCAGCGGCAGGCCAAACTGCGTCAGCGCGCCGGACAGGATCACCAGCGACGCGCGTGGCACCGCGGCGACGCCCTTCGACGTCAGCATCAGCGTGAGCATCATCAGCAGCTGGGTTTTGATCTCCATCTGGATGCCAGCGGCCTGCGCCACGAAAATGCTCGCGACGGCGAGATAAAGCGTGCTGCCGTCGAGGTTGAAGCTGTAGCCGGTCGGCATCACGAACGCGACAATCCGCTTCGGCACACCGAGCTTCTCCATCGCCTGCATCGCGCCCGGCAGCGCCGCTTCGGAACTTGCGGTCGAAAATGCGAGCAGTGCCGACGATCGGACCTGCTTCACGAACGCCTTGAGCGGGACACGCGCCATCAGCGCGACCGGTATCAGCACGAGCAGGATGAAGACCGCCAGCGCACCGTACAGCGTCAACACGAGCTTGAGGAGTGTCAGCAGCACGGGCAATCCGGATCGGCCCACGGTCGCGGCAATCGCTCCCGCGATGCCGATTGGTGCGAAGCTCATCACGATCGCCACGAACTTGAACATCACCTCGCTCAGCGACTCGCAGAAATCGAGCATCACCTGACGCGGCCTGCCGGGCACGCGCGCCAGCGCGATACCGAACAGCACACTGAAGAACACGATCTGCAGCACTTCATTCTTCGCCGCCGCCTCGAAGAAACTCTGCGGCACCGTGTGCTCGAGCACGCCCGAGAGCGTCGGCGTGGTCGTCGTGAACTCCTTCGCGTCGGCGGCGCTGGCCGTCGCGAGGGAGACGCCGGCCCCTGGCTTGATCAGGTTCACGGCCACCAGACCCACCGCCAGCGCCAGCGTCGTGACGAGCTCGAAGTAGATGATCGAACGAAACGCGAGCCGTCCGACCTTCTTCATGTCATCGCCGTGTCCGGCAATGCCGATCACGAGTGTGCTGAAGAGCAGCGGTACAATCACCGACTTGATCATCCGCAGGAAAATCGTCGACAGCAGCTTGAGGCTTTGCCCGAACTCGGGGAAGAGCCACCCAATGATCGTACCGACGATCATCGCCACGATGATCCACTGCGTGATCGACAGCTTCTTCAGGAACGACATGCGGTCTCGGTCGAGGGAATCAGTGGCCGGGGCCTTCGAGTTCTGGAACGACCGCCACCGTGCGGCCGGTACGCAGCACGGAGTGCTTGAACCCATAGACGAAATACAGCGCGAGGCCGATCAGGAGCCAGATGCCGAAGCGTTCCCACGCGTGCACGGGCAGTCCGAGCATGACGTAGAAGCAGGAACCGGCGCCGAGGAGGCAGACCGGCCACACGAACGGCACCCGGAACGGGCGCGGGCGATCCGGCTCGATGATCCGCAGGACGAGCACTCCAATGCACACGATCGCGAACGCCGACAGCGTGCCGATGTTCGTCAGGTCATAGATCTCGTTCTCGTCCGCGAATACGGCGCCGAATGCGACCAACGCGCCCGTCAGCAGCGTCGTGATGTGCGGCGTCCGCCATTTCGGATGAATCTTTGCCGCCCAGCCGGGCAGCAGGCCATCGCGGGCCATCGCGTAGAAGATGCGCGGCTGCCCGTACTGGAAAACCAGCAGGACGGCCGTCAGTGACACCACCGCACCAGCGGCGACGATCCAACTGGCCGTGCCAAGACCGGCGACCGTGAGCGCCTTCGCCAGTGGATCAGCCGCCTTGAGCTGCTGATACGGTACCAGGCCCGTCGCCACGAAACCGACGATGACGTAGATCAGGGTGCAGATCGCGAGGCCCCAGAGGATGCCGCGCGGCAGATTCTTCTGCGGATTCTTCGTCTCTTCGGCAGCCGTCGAAATCGCATCGAATCCGATATAGGCGAAGAACACGATCGCGGCACCCTGATGAATGCCGCGCCAGCCATTCGGCGCGAACGGCTTGTAGTTCGCCGTGTCGATGTGCATGCCGCCAACCACCACGAACAGGGTCAGAACGAGCAGCTTGATCCCGACCATGATGTTGTTCGCACGCACACTCTCCTTCACGCCCACGAGCAGCAGCATCGTCACCGCGGCGACGATCGCGAACGCCGGCAGATTCACGAGCAGCGGCAGACCGAACACGCGGGGCGCGCTCGCCATCAGTCCATGCACCGCCGGATCGGTGCTGAGCAGCACGGCGCGATAGCCATGCGTCAGAAATCCGGGCAGGTCTATTCCGAACCCGCTCAGCAGCGACGTGAAGTACCCGCTCCATGCCACCGCGACGGCCACGTTTCCGACAGCGTACTCGAGGATCAGATCCCACCCGATGATCCACGCCACGATTTCGCCAAGCGTGGCGTACGAATACGCGTACGCACTGCCCGCCTGCGGAATCATCGACGCCAGCTCGGCATAACAGAGTGCCGCCAGCCCGCAGACGGCACCGAGCAGGATGAACGAGAACACGAGCGCTGGTCCCGCACCCAGGCGAACGATGGTGCCATCCGCCAGCGTCTCGCCGGCCGCCGCCGTGCCAAGCGACGAGAAGATGCCGGCACCGATCACGGCACCAATCGCGAGCATGATCAGATCACCCGCACCCAGCACGCGCTTCATCCCACCCTGTGCTTCACTCTCCGGCTGCAACTCGGCAATCGGCTTGCGGGAAAAGAGATTCATGCCGGGTTTCGTTGCTCGGGGAATCAGATGAACAGCGGCGCCATCACCAGCGTGATTGTGCTCAGCAACTTGATCAACACGTGCAGCGACGGACCAGCGGTGTCCTTGAACGGATCGCCGACGGTGTCACCGACGACGGCCGCCTTGTGCGTATCGCTCTTCTTGCCGCCGTACACGCCAGTCTCGATGTACTTCTTCGCGTTGTCCCACGCGCCACCGGCGTTGTTGAGGAAGCCGGCCATCAGGATCCCGACCACGGTCGCGATCATCAGGAAACCCGCCACCGCTTCGGCACCGAGCCGTTCACCCGGCGCACCGAGCCACTTGAACAGCACACCGACGATGATCGGAAAACTCACGACCAGCGCGCCCGGCAGCACCATCGCACGCAGTGCTCCCTTCGTCACGATGTCGACACACGCCGCATAGTCCGGTTTGTCGGTGCCGAGCATGATGCCCGGCTTCTCGCGGAACTGACGGCGCACTTCCTCGATCACCGACTGCGCGGCCGTCGACACAGCCTTCATCGCCAGCGACGAGAACCAGAACACCAGCATGCCGCCGAGCAGCGCCGCCACGAACACCTGCGGCTTGGACAGATCCACCGACAACGGCGACCCAGTCATGTTCTTCACTTCGTCCAGATACGCGGAGAACAGCAGGAACGCCGCGAGTGCAGCGGAACCAATCGCGTAGCCCTTCGTCAGCGCCTTGGTGGTGTTGCCAACTGCATCCAGTCGGTCGGTCTTGTCACGGATCGCCGCCGGCTGCTGCGACATCTCGACGATACCACCGGCGTTGTCGGTGATCGGGCCGAACACATCCATCGCGAGGATGTAGCCGGCCGTGCCGAGCATGCCCATGGTTGCGACGGCGGTGCCGAACAGACCGCCGACCGCGACGCCATTCTCCATCAGGCCGCTGCTGCGCCCGATCATGAAACTCGAGAGCAAGGCAATGCCGATCGTGATCACCGGCAACACCGTCGACTCCATGCCGACAGCGAGACCCATGATGATGTTCGTCGCCGGGCCGGTCTGGCTGGCGTCGGCGATCGAGAGCACAGGCCGGTAGCGATACTCGGTGTAGTACTGCGTGATGAACACGAACGCGATCGACGTCACGATGCCGATCAGGCCGCAATAGAAGAAACTCAGCCACGCGTTCGGTGCTTCCGGAGTCGCCAGCAGCCACTTCGACGTGAAGAAGAACATCACGGCAACCAACGCGGCAGTGATGTAATACCCACGGTTGAGCGCTGCCATCGGGTCCGCGTCTTCCTTCGTGCTCACGGTCATCACGCCGATGATCGAGCAGAGGAGACCCAGCGCGCCGATCACGAGTGGGAACAGAATGCCGTTGATGCCGAAGAACTTGAACAGCGCGACGCCGAGAATCATCGCGCCGATGTTTTCCGCCGCAGTGCTTTCGAACAAGTCGGCGCCACGACCCGCACAGTCACCGACGTTGTCACCGACGAGATCCGCGATCACCGCCGGGTTGCGCGGGTCGTCTTCGGGAATGCCGGCTTCGACCTTGCCCACGAGGTCTGCGCCGACGTCTGCGGCCTTCGTGTAGATGCCACCACCGAGCTGCGCGAAGAGGGCGACAAAGCTGGCGCCGAATCCGTAGCCCACGATCAGGAATGGAATCTTCGGTGCCCAGACATCTGCGCTCATGCCGGCGGGCGCAAGCAGCGTGATGATCGCAAAGAGGCCACCGACACCAAGCAGCGACATCGACACCGTGAACAGTCCCGACACCGCGCCACCACGCAGCGCGGTCTGCAGCGCGTCGTTGAGCGATTGCATCGCCGCACTGGCGACGCGGATGTTGGTGCGGATCGAGACCCACATGCCCATGTAGCCGGCGATACCGGAACTCAGTGCGCCGAGGAAGAACGAGAGCGTCACGAACAGCGCCAGCACCTTCGAATCCGAGACGGGATCACTGGCTGTCGTGGCGCGGAGCAGGCCATAGCCGACGAAGAGGAGCGCGGCGACCACCACCGCCAGCGCGGCAATCGTCTTGTTCTGGCGTGCGAGGTAGGCTTCGGCGCCTTCCTGAATCGCGTCGGAGATCGCCCGCATGGCGTCGGTTCCAGTGCCTCGCGCAAGCACCCAGCGCGCGAGGAACCCGGCAAACACCAGAGCGATCACGCTGCCTCCGATGATGATGCCGAGCAGAGATGACTGCGAAGCGTTCATGAGTGATTCTGAGTTTGAGAAGATGAGGTCAGGTAGCGGACGTCGACGTGCGACGCGTCAGCAGATACACAGGCAGGCCAAGGAGCACGAGCACCAGACCCGACACGGCCTGTGCACGTGTCTTGTCGGCGAGCAGCAGAATCACCGCCACACTGCCGCAGGCGGCGATGTAGAGTGCGGGAAGAAACGGATATGCGAACGCCTTGTAGGGCCGCTCTGCCTGCGGCCGCGAACGGCGCAGCAGGAACAGGCCGCCGGTCGTCAGTGCATAGAACGCCAGTTCGGCGAACACCACGTAGTCGAGCAGCTGCCCGTAGGTGCCGCTGAGACAGAGCAGCGAGGTCCATGCACCCTGCATGAGCATCGCACGCGCTGGTACGCCGTTCTGGTTCAGCGTGCCGGCACTCTTGAAGAACGTGCCGTCCTTCGCCATCGCATAGAACACACGCGAGCCGGCGAGAATCAGCCCGTTGTTGCAGCCGAATGTCGAGATCAGAATAAGGCACGCCATCACCGTCCCGGCACTTGCGCCGAAGATCATCTCCGCGGCCGCGACACCGACGCGATCCTGCGTCGCGTGCGAAATACCGCGCGCCAGTACCGTCACACCATCGGCGGAACCGTCCATCGGCAACACCAGCAGATAGGCAACGTTGCACATGATGTAGAGCAGCGTCACCATGCCGGTGCCAAGCAACAACGCACGAGGAAGGTTGCGCTTGGGGTCCTTCACTTCACTGGCGGCGAATGTCACACCAAGCCATGCGGTGCTGGAGAAGAGCGACCCGACCAGCGCCGTACCGAATGCCAGCACGAACGTGCCGGTGACCGGCACATTGCCGAAGAAGCGTCCCGCCGAAAAATTGGCCGTGATCGCGTCAGCGTTGCGTCCGATCAGAATGCCGAGCACCACGATCATCGCAAGGCCGAGCAGCTTGGCCACCGTGAGCAGCGTCTGCAACGTCTTGCCGCCCTGCACGCCGCGCAGATTGATCCAGGTCAGCACCCAGAGGCTGAGCAGCGCGATCAATCGTTGTGGTGAAAGCCCGAGTTGGATGGCGCTGCCGGGTGCCTTGCAGCCGAGCCACGTGACACAGAGATCGGCGTGCGGAAACCAGTTGAATCGTTCCGGCGTGATCGATGGCCAGAGCACACCGAGGAATCGTCCGAACGCCACGGCGACGGCAGCAATGGTGCCCGTCTGAATCACGACGAACAGTGTCCACCCAAAAAGAAAGCCCATCACTGGGCCCATCGATTCCTTGAGAAAGACATACTGTCCGCCGGCACGCGGAAACATCGCCGCGAGCTCCGCAAGGGAGAGGGCGCCGGCGAGTGTGATCGCGCCGGTGATCAGCCAGGCCATCAACAGCCAGAAGGGCGATCCAACGGCACGCGCGATGTCGGCCGAAACAATGAAGATGCCCGAACCGATCATCGAACCCGCCACCAGCATGGCGGCGTCGGTCAACGTCAGCGCTGCAATGAAACCCGGCGCGGTGGACGTGACGCCGCCGGCGTCACTCGAACTCGAGGCGACCGCGCTGGTATCGCGGGGCTGCGGCATGCGGGCTGGGCAAGAGGTAGCCGAGTGATGACGCCCGCGGCGGCACGGGCGAAAGAATGCGGCAAGGTATGCACGGGATCGGCTCGGAACCAGTTGTCACTGCGGCAAATAGCGCAATTCAGTGGCGACCGCATAGCAGCATAGCAGTGGCCCGAAATGCGAAGGGCGAACCGTCAGGTCCGCCCTAGAGAAGAATCTCGTACCGGTACGTGAATCGTATCGGTTGCCCATTCGCGCGAACTGCCGGTCGGAATCGTTGCTCTCGCAGACTGCTGAGAAATTGCTCGTCGTAGTTGCCATCGCCGGAGCGCGGTGAAAACTCGGCGCCCTGTACCTTCCCAACTTCGTCGACGTCGAGTTCGATGACAATCGTCTTGCCGCGCAGCTTCTTCGGCGTGCCATTCGGCGGCACGAACAGGGCGCGCGGCGTGGGCGGATAAATCATCGCGTTGCCGCCACCCGTTCCGGAGCCGATGGCGGATCCTGTGCCGGTGCCGAGTCCGGTGCCGGTGCCACCACCAGTGCCCGGACCGTTGCCGGGTCCGGGATCGGTGCCCGCGCCCGCGCCCGCCCCGGCGCCCGGCGCCGGTACGGCCGGTAGGACGGCGGATGCCGGTGTCGGCGGTGCCTCCGGCTGCGTGACTGGTGTCGGTTCGACCTTCGGTGTCTCGACCGGCTTCTTCACTTCCGGCGGTACCGGTGCAATCGGCGGCAAGACACTCGGCGCGGTCTTCGCCGGGGGAGGCGGCGCGGCCATCTGGAAGCGCTGAATACGCTCCGGGATGACGGGGCTGCCACCACGCCCACCACCGCCGCCACCGGCCGCTCCAGGGCCGCCAGCACCATCCGTCAGCGCAGCTTCGATCTCGCGATGGAAGAATGCCGGCAGAATGAGCAGAATCACGATCAGCACATGCGACAGGAACGAGATGATCGCGCCGCGGCGTCGATTCTCCTCGAGCGCACCTTGCGGCACGCCAATGAGCGGCCGCAGCTTCGGTCGCTCACCCGGGTGTCGCGGTGTGATATCGGCGGATTCGGGGAGGCTGCTGTCGTGCATCGGCGGGGATCAGAGGGTCAGACACTCGTATTCTACGCCCGACATAGGCGGAAAGGTTCGTTTCCCCACACATGCGGAACATCGAGCGCGCCTGTGCTCGAACACACAGAACGGCAGCGGGCGACCAGGCACGCGCCCGGTCGCCCACTGCGACTGCATTCACCAGACCGCGACGGAATTATGGCGCAGTAGCCGGCATGTGACCGATGACCTTCACACCGCTGCCACGTGCAACGTCCATGGCGAAGATCACATCCTGATACGTCGCGAGCGAATCGCCCTTGACGAAGATCAGCTTGTCCGGACGCGGATCGTAGATTTCCTTGAGTCGCTTGGCGAGGTTTTCCCGCGGCTGCTCCTCAGAATTGATCTTGAACTTTCCGCCCTGCATGACCTGCAGCACGATGTTCTGTGGCGGCGGGCCGGGTGGCACGGGCTGCGGTGTCGGATCGGGCAACTGCACGTCGATCGTCTTGCGGGCCATCGGCACGATGACCATGAAGATGATCAGGAGCACGAGCAGCACGTCGATCATCGGAGTGACGTTGATGTCGTTCGTCAGCCCGCCTTCGGAATCTCCAGCACTCATTGCCATTACTTCTTCCCTCCGCTGAGGTCGAGAGGGTTGCCACCCGCCTTGGGCGAGTCGCCGGGCACTGTCGATTCCGTGTTGGGCGTCTGATCGGTGATCAGGCCCGACACGCGCACGCCGCCCTTCGCAATGACATCGAGTGCCGTCTGCACCTTGAAGTACGCCAGACCGGCATCCGCCTTCACGTACATGATCTTGTCGACCGTGCGAGCGTCGTAGATCGCCTTCACCAGCTGCTCAAGATCCGCGTTGTTGATCGGCTTCTTGTTCAGGTAATACTGGCCATCGGCGTCAATACCCAGCACCTGATCGGCATTTTCATCTTCGGGATGCGCCTTGATGTTCTGGCCCTTGGGCGGAGTCGCCTTGAAGCCAGCGGCAATCTGCGGCACCACGATCATGAAGATGATCAGGAGCACGAGCATGACGTCGATCATCGGGGTGACGTTCGGTTCGGCCTTGACCGAACCGCCGCCGCCTGCGGACATCCCCATGGTTGACGCTCCCAGTTATCGGTGGGTCAGGCTCAGGTAAGCGGCTTGGCGCCGCCAGCCGTGGTGTTGAACTCGCGCGTGAAGCGGGAGCGGCCGAACTCGCCCGACACACCCTTGATGAGATAGTCGATCATCTCCTTCGAGGTGTACGTCATTTCTGCGGTGAGGTTGTCGATCTTGGTCTGGAAGTAGTTGTACGCCCACACAGCCGGGATGGCGACGATGAGACCAAAGGCCGTCGTGATGAGGGCTTCGGCGACACCGGCCGAGATCGAGGCGATACCGCCCGAACCCGAGGCGGCCATGCCCGTGAAGGCATTCACGATTCCCATCGTGGTGCCGAGCAGACCGACGAACGGCGCCGTGGCACCGACCGTCGCGAGCACAGCGTTGCCGCGCTTAAGGCCGACGATCGTCATCAGCATTTCACGCTCGACTGCGCGCTCTGCCGTGTTGATGTCCGACACCGTCACCGAGCCATCCTGGATCAGCGGGCGGATTTCGCCGAGCGCACCACCGAGCACACGAGCGACATGCGACTTCTTGTAGGTCTCGGCCAGCTTGATCGCCTCGCCAAGGTTGTCCTCTTCGAGGAACTGCGAGAACTCAGGGGCGAACTTGAGCGTCTCGGCCTTCGCGGCGCGCAGCGCCCACCACTTCGAGACCATCACCGTCAGCGACCACATGGACATGAAGAACAGGGTAAAGACGATACCCTTGGCGAAGGCGCCCATCGAGTTGAACAGCTCGATCATGGAGAGATTCATCGGAGACTCTCGTGCAAAAGAGGGTGAAGAAAAATCGCGTGAGCCGAGTGACTACTTGTTGAGTGCGAATGCGAACGGCTGCTGCACCAGCATGCGAACCTTGCGGCCACCGATTTCCGCCGGCAGGAAGCGCATGCGCGGCAACGCCGCGCGGACGGCCTGACCGAATGCATCGTGCGAGGCACGCAGCACCTTGAAGGATCCCAGCTCGGCGCGGCCGGTGGTATCCACGATGAACTGCACCAGTGCTTCACCCTCGACGCCGGAACTCTTCAGCATTTCGGGGTAGGCCGGGCTGCCACTGCCAGGAATTGCGGCGGCGGCCTTTTCGACCTGGAAGTCGAAGTACGGCTGGTCGCTGATGACAGGACCGGTACCGCCTTCCACACCCTTCGCCACACCACCCTGCACGCCCTTGCCGCTGAAGTCGGCTTCGTCAGTCGCCTTCTTGCTCAGGTCGACGTCCGGAATCACATCCGGGATTTCGATGGGCGGCGTGATCACCTGGAAGCCCTTCGGCGGAGCGACCTGCGCAACCGGCTGCTGCTGCTTCGGTTGCTCCTTCGGCTTCTCCGGCTCCGGCTCCTTCTTGTTTTCCTGGAGGACGACCTTCTCCTCCTTCGGCTTTTCCAGCGCGTCGGCGGTCTTTTTCGTCAGCACGACTGCCGCGCTGATGAGGACTGCATGCAGCACGATCGAAATGATCGTGCCACCCGACCTCTTCTGCTTCGCTGCCTTCGTTTCGATCAATTGGTCGAACATCCACCCTCTCCAGTATCCGGATGATGGTCGAACGGGACTCTGCAACATCATTGCCCGGATACACTGGCGCGACTGCCGCTGCATTACGATTTGCTTAAGCATCCGTGACGCATTCACCATGCTCTTCGTCAGGCGGCAATCCGTGCCTCTTGCGCACTTGCGGCGTGTGGGATAAGCGGCATCAAGGGCACGGAGTTCGTGAGCTCATGGGGACGGCGTTCGTGAGCTCAGGAACTCCGTCCCGATGTCGCGCCCGTGTCGCACGTCTACGCCACTCGTGACGGCGACGGCTCGGGTCGGGATTGATCGCGACGCACGGTACCCGGCAACGTGAGTGTGAACGTGCTGCCGCGTCCCAGACGACTCTGCGCGGTCAGCGTACCGCCGTGCGACTGTGCGATGTACTGACTGATCGCGAGACCGAGTCCCGTACCACCGCGGCCACTGGCGCGCGAGCGCGCGCGGTCCGCACGCCAGAATCGCTCGAAGATGAACGGCAGATCGGCCGCCGCGATGCCCATGCCGGTGTCCTTCACCGTCAGCACCGCCGCTCCATTCTCCGACGCCAGCGACAGTTCCACCGTGCCACCGACCGTCGTGTACTTGATCGCATTCTCGACGAGGTTGAGCAGCAGCTGCCGGAGACGCGGCGCGTCACCCTCAACAGTCAGCGGCTCACACTCCGACATCACCACCGCGATGCCGTTCGGCTCACCGAGAATCGTTGCCGTCTCCGCGATGTCGCGCAGCATCGAATCGAGCAGCACCACGTCACGCACCAGGTCGAACCGGCCTTCGTCGGCGCGCGCGAGACTGAGCAGGCTGTTGACCAGATCCGCCATGCGCGTGACTTCGTTCAGCGCTTCCTCGAGATACTCCATCTGCTCGTTGGACCCGCGGCGTGCCATCATCGCGCGTTCGATGCTCGCGCGCAAGACCGTCAGTGGCGTCTTCAGTTCGTGACTCGCGTCGGCCGTGAATCGCCGCAGTCCGCCGAAGCTGTTTTCTAGCCGCCCAATCATGGCGTTGAGCGTGCTGGTGAGGCGCGCCAGCTCGTCACCCTGCGCATCCGCGCCACCCAGTCGCCGATGCAGCGACCGCCCGTCGGTGATCGCTTCCAGCTCGGTGATGATCATCGTGATCGGTCGCACGGCCACACCGCCGATGACATACGCCGCCACGCCGCCAGTCAGCAGAACAATCGGCGCCAGCATCAGCATCGATCGCAGCAGGTCGCGCCAGAGTGCTTCGGTGGTGCTGGTGGAACTGCCGGCCACGATGCGCTCGATCGGGGTCGTCGGATCATTCTCGAGACGGGCCGAAAGAAAGATCTGATCGGAACGCAGTGTGAGCAACGTGGCCGATGTGCCGGGCTCGATGTTGAGCGCACTTTCCTGGAGCGACGTCAGATCGCCGGGTGGCAGCGCGCGCGCCTTTTCCGACACGTAGACGGCGCGTCCCGCCGTGTCGAGCACCATCAGATAATCGGGAATGACTTCCATCACGCTCGCGACTTCCGGCACCAGCTGCGCACCCACGAGCGAATCACGCGTCACCGTCACCGGTCCGCGCGCCTCGGCCTGCATGATGATGCGAATCGCGAGCTCCGATTGCGACGCCACGTACCGCTGGAGCTCGCGGTAGTACGCCGAGTCCTTGCGTCCGATCCAGATGCCACCGGCGAAGACGACGACGCAGACCAGCAGCGCCAGCATCAGCAGCAGTGTCACACGCGCACGGATCGAACGGATCACCGGCTCACTCCTTGATCACGTATCCCACACCGCGCACCGTCCCGATCAGTTTCTGATCGTGATTCGCATCCACCTTCTTGCGAAGATGCGTAATGACCACATCAACGATGTTCGTGCCGGGATCGAAGTGATACCCCCAGGCGTACTCGGTGATCAACGTGCGGCTCATCACACGACCCGGATGCCGCATGAGATATTCGAGCACCTTGAATTCTTTCGGGGTGAGCTCGATGCGAACTCCGCTGCGCGTCACCTCGCGCGTGTCGAGATCGACGGCCAGATCGGCAATCTCGAGGCGGGGTGAGGAGAGTTGCCGCGGACGACGCGAGAGCGCCTCGATGCGGGCCAGCAACTCCTCGAACGCGAACGGTTTCGTGACGTAGTCGTCCGCGCCGGCACGCAGCGTCTGCACCTTGGCGTCGACCGCGTCCTGCGCGGTGAGCACGAGCACCGGGCGCTGGAAGCCGCGTGACCGCAGGGTGCGCAGGACGGACAGTCCGTCCTTGCCGGGCAGGCGCATGTCGAGGATGATCAGGTCGTACGCGTCGCCCTGCCCCGCCGCGCGTTCCCCCGATTCCCCGTCGGCCTCGAGATCCACGGTCCACTGCTGCTCTTCCAGACCGCGCTTGACGAACTGCCCGACGATGGGGTCGTCTTCGATGACGAGGATGCGCATCAGCGAAGACCGCCCGGAGACGAGGGATGAGCCATGCAGGAAAGGTGGGCACCGGACGCGACGGCGGGGAGGGCCGCAATCGATTCCTCATCCATGGCTGTTCATGAGCGCGGGTCAGGCCAGTCGAAACGGCTGGGCAGTCGCACCTCGATCAGTCCGGATTCCGAGTGTGATGCGATGACCGTGCGATCACTGCCATGGGCGCGCGACAACCAGCGCGCGAGGTCACGTGCCTGCTCGGCCCGGCGCGTCCGCAGCACGACCGGAATGCGCCCATCCGCCGTCGCGCGGACGAGCGTCGACAGCACGGCCTGCACCGCCGCATGGGTTGCCATGCCACCACGATACGCTCGGCTCGACCGGCCTGTCGTGGCATTCCGGTGCGCGCATGGGCCAATCGACGCAATCGAACCCGCGTCGATCGGCGACACCATCACGCGGCGGCGATTGCCGCAAGAATTTCTGCGTTCGTACGACTCTTGCCCGGCGTGTCCTCAACGTGTGACCAGCGCACGATGCCGTCGGCATCGATCAGGAAGTACGCCCGATTCGAAAAGAACAGGTCCTCGATCAGTGTGCCATACGCACGGCTCGCGTCGCGCTTGAAGTCACTCAGCAGCTCAACCGACAGCTGGTTCTTGGCCTTGAACTCTTTCAGCGTCGGCACGCTGTCGACGCTGATCGGCAGGACGGTCACGCCAGCCTTCCCGAACGCATCGTAGTCCTCGGTGAACGCACACATTTCGGCGGTGCAGACGCTCGTGAACGCGAGCGGGAAGAAGGCCAGCAGGACTCGGCTGTTCGCCTTGAACTGCGAGAGTGTGACCGGCGAACCGCTGGTCGAGTTGAGCGTGAAATCCGGGGCGGCGGTGCCGACGGCCGGGACGGGCATGCAGGACTCCGTGAGTGCAGAAATGGGCGAAACATGTGGTCGAAGCGAGCGGACGGTGGCCGCTGCGCCAAAGATGCCGTTTCACGACCGAAACGGGAGGCATCGCCACTGCCCGCGTGCAGTGGTCGGAGGTACACTGCCCAGCGTCATGACCACCCCGGCACCGCTTCCGAGCACCAGCACCACACCAACACCGACGCCACCCGCCTCCAGCACGGTCGGGGGCACGGAAGCCGTGGGCTTCATCCTCCGTCTGGGCCGGGCGCTGCACAACGCCGGCTTTACGGCGCACCGACTGGAAGCCACCCTCTCCGACGTCTCGCGGAAGCTGGGCCTCGAGGCGCAGTTCTTCTCGACGCCGACCTCGATCATGGCGGCGTTCGGGCCGCCGGAGGCGCAGCGCACCAGCCTGATTCGCGCCGAGCCCGGCTCGACGAATCTCAGTCATCTGGCTGGTCTGGATCGGATCGCACGCGACGTGATGTACGGCACGCTCGGCCCCGTCGACGGCACCCGACGCATCGAAGCGCTGATCAACCAGCCGCCACGCTGGGGGCCGCGTCCGACACTCGCGGCCTTCGTGCTCGTCTCGGTGGCAGTCGCAAGTTTTCTGCACGTCGGCGCGCTGGACCTGGTCGGTGCGGCGTTGCTCGGCCTGATGTGCGGATCGATCGTGATGCGCAGCGGCGCGCACACCGAGTGGATCGACATCGAGGAGCCGCTGAGCGCATTCGCCGTCGCGACGGTCGCACAGCTGTTTGCCGCGCTGACCGACAGCGGCGCCGGATACGCGATGACCGTGGCCGGCCTGGTCGTGCTGCTGCCGGGCATGACGTTCACGACCGGCCTGATCGAACTCTCGACACGTCACCTCGCCAGCGGCACCGCACGATTGAGTGGCGCGCTGGTGACGTTTCTCGGCCTCGGATTCGGCGTCGCACTCGGCACGAAACTCGGCACCGCCGTCGGCGACTGGCTCGTGCTGCATCACGTCGCCGTGCACATCGCGAACGCCGCGTTGCCGTGGTGGGTGGAAGGACTTGGTGTGCTGATCGCGCCACTCTGTTTCACGGTGCTGCTGCAGGCTGACGGCAAGCAGGCGCCATGGATCGTACTCGCCGCCGCGGCCGCCTATCTCACGTCGCGATTTGCGGGGCGAGCGATGGGCGAGGAACTGGGCGCATTTCTCGGGGCGCTGACGGTCAGTGCGGGCAGCACGTTCATCGCACGTCGTCGCGACACGACGCCAATCGTGACGATCGTGCCGGGCCTGTTGATTCTCGTACCAGGCAGCATCGGGCTGCGCAGCGTGACGAGTTTCTCGCAGCAGAAAGTCGTGACGGGGGTCGAGACCGCGTTCAAGGTGGCGTTGATCGGTGTGTCACTGGCAGCTGGCGTGCTGGCGGGGCGTGCGCTGACGGGAGCGTTGCGTCGCAAGCGCAGAGGGCCGCTGGCTGACGAGATCACGCGGACTGCTGAATGGACTGTGTCGCGGGACTGGCGATAGTCCACAGCACGACGAGGTGGGCGCTCAGCGCACCTCGGCCAGTGCGCCACCGCGTTCATTCGGGCAGGCGTCACGCAATGCGTCGAGTGCGGGGCCGAACGCTGCGACCGGAAATGTGAAGGTCACGCGCCCATGTGTGAGCGTGCTCGCGGTGACGCGCAATGCATTTGCGTGAAGAATTGACCGCTGGATGAGATCACGCAGTTCCGGTGTCGGGACGAAGGCACCGGTGTTCGCCTTGGTGGCCAGCCAGCGCACGTCACGTGGTCGCAGTGAATCGGCCTGGACGCGCACGCGCACATCACCATTCGTGTCGGAATCGAGTTGATCGCGCGTGGTCATGAATGCCTCGAGCTGTCGACCGGCGCAGCGCACCACAAGCGAAACCGGTGTCTCGTCGGCAGGGATGCTGTCGGCGACTTCACGTGTCACGGCCGTCACCGTCGCCGGCCGTGCACCGACTGCGGGTTCGACGCGTACACGCCACTGCGCGGCCGCCACGGATGGCAACACGGCGATACCGAACACCAGGGTGCCGACTGCGGCGATGAGGCACCGCAGGTGACGATCAGGCATCAGGCGAACGAGTGCAGAACGCATGAACCTCAGCGGTCAAAGTCAGACGAACGACAGCAGTGCTGAGTGTACACCGACGGGTCGACTCTCACGCTCCGCGTGGTCCGGAAACGACAACGACCCCGGAGAGGGGTCGTTGCCTGAAACGTATGGAGGTCCGGGGACTCGAACCCCGCACCTATTGCTTGCAAAGCAATTGCTCTACCAGATGAGCTAGACCCCCCTGAAATGCAACTCCAACAAGGGGGAACGATAAGCCGTCAGGGCCGTACGATCAAGACGTCCTACTCGTGCGCCGGCAGCGGCTCCATCGTGCGGACGTCCACCGGGATCTGCACTTCATCGCGATACTTCGACGTCATCCAGCTGATGCGAAGACGCGGGAAGGCCTCGAAGAACTGCGTGTAGCAGGTGACCCAGAGTCCGAAGTAGAACGCGAACATGCCGAGCTCCTGCCACCCGAACGGCACGCCGTCGGTCGGCACGCCGTACAGCGACGGATAGACCTCGATGTAGCGCTGCAGATACGTGCCGGTGAGCGACACGATCGCAAACAGGATGTTCGTCGGGATGAACATCTTGGCGCCCTTCGAGATCAGACCCGGGAACGGCGCAACGAACACCAGCATCAGCACCGTGAACGAGACCGGCAGCCATGGATCGATCAGGCGCAGGCGGAAGAAGTGCGTCTCTTCACCGATGTTGCCATACCAGATGATGAGCAGCTGTGCGAACGTGGTGTAGCCCCAGAACGCGGTCCAGGCGAAACGCAGTTTGCCCAGGTCGTGGATCTGCAGGTCGCCAAAAATCTCGTTGGAGACCGAGTTGTTGAAATGTTTGCGCCAGATGAAGAACAACAACGCAAAACTCATCAGGAAGCCGTTGATGCCGGTCATGAAACTCCACCAGCCCCACAGCGTCGAGAAGAAGTACACGTCCAACGCCATCGACAGATCGTAGTGCAGCATCATCCAGCCGAAGCCGAACAGAATCGCCATCGCGACGGCGATCTTGCCTTGAATGCTGTGCTGATTGTGCAGCTCACGGCGCTCTTCGCCCCAGCCGGCGCGCATGCGTGCACGCAGGCCGGCCGCCCACTTGGCGCCACCTTCGGGCAACTGCGCGACGTCGATGCGCAGCGAGTTGTAGATGAACCAGAGCTGCAGCGCGTAGATCACCGTCAGCACACCGATTTCGCGAAGCGCGAAGAAAGTGTGGTTGCCGAGCCAGAACATGCGCTCGGAGTTCGGCAGTGCGTTCGGATCGGCAACCCACGGGAAGATGTGCTTGCCGCCGATGGTCACACTGAGCACCAGGAACAACCAGGAAAACGGCAGGAACGCGGCGTACCCTTCCATCAGTCGTGCGATCGAACGTGACCAGCGCGCGGTCACGATGCGGAAGATCGCAACGAACATGACCGCGCCCGAGCTCTGTGCACTGAAGTACAGCCAGTGGTAGTGAAAGGCACGCCAGATGCGATCGGGCGACAGGGCGAGGCCGGCGCCAAATGCCAGCAGCCCGACAACCATCGACACCAGCGCGCCGGTCTTGATCCAGCTTGCGATCGGCTTCGATGTGGCCGCGATGAGATCTGCGCGCGGCGGATAGGTGGGGTTGTGGATGCTCACTAGTGCTTCCCCGGCTCGGCGGGCTTGGCCGTCGGCGTTTCGCCGGCCGGCTGCGGTTCAGTGGCGGCCTTAGCGCTCGGATGCCACATCGGCGCCGGGCGTGTCGGAGCGGTCTTCGTGTACGTCGGAATCGTCCAGCCGGTCTGACCAGGGTACCCGAATGGTCCAATCGCGACCGGCTTGGACAGTCTGCCCTGCAATCCGCGCACGTAGTTCACCACATCCCAGCGATCCGGCTCCTCGATGCGATTATAGCTCGGCATCGATCCGCGGCCATTGCGCAACATGCCGTAGATGTAGCCATCGGCACGGGCCTTGGTCATGTCGGTCATCAGGTTGATGCCAGGCACGCCGTACTTCGTCGCCGGGCCATTTCCGATACCGGCGTCGCCATGACATACCGCGCAATTCTGCTGGTAGTAGCGATGGCCATTGTTGATCGACGAATCGAGTTCAGCCGGCGACAACTTCGCCGGATCCTTCGGGTTCGGAATCACGCTGAACGAATCGATGACGTTCGGCAGCGCGGCATAACTGAAGGTGTAGCCCGGCGTCGTGAGGCCGGTGACTGGCACGGAGTTCACTGGCTGACCGCGTGGCGCAATCGTGTCGGCCACCGATTCCCACGGCTTGATCGACGGCTGTTCCTTGAAATCGGTGAACCACGAGCAGGCACCGAATGCCAACGGCATCAGCGCCACCGCGGCCACGCGAAGCGACTTAGCGCTCACCGCGAACCTCCACAGCCCCATGGGCCTTCAGCGTGCTTTCGAGCTCGGCGAACTTGTCCGGCGTCGTCTCGATCCAGATGCCGTAGTCGCCGTGCGTGAAACGCTTGTCGAAACCGAAGTTCGTCACCAGCCGCGGAATACCCGCGTTGATGAACATGCCGGCGACGGTGCTCAGACAGCCGACCATCACGAACATCTCGAAACCCATGATCGTATACGGGATCCAGCTTGCGATGGCCTTGCCGCCAACCTGCAGCGACCAGTACTGCGAGCACCAGATCGAGATCCAGTAGCCGAAGGTCACGCCGAGTGTCGCACCGATCAGCGTGAAGACGCGCACAACGCTCGTGGGCGCATCGATCGCATCATCGATCTCATGCTGGATGGTCGGCGAGTAGACCGTGACCTTCGGCACCTTCTTGGCCTTCAGGTCCTTGATCGCGGCACAGACTGCATCCAGCTGCGGAAATACTGCCAGGACGCCCTGCATCAGTGATGCCCTCCATGATCGTGAAGCATCTTCGGCGGCACAATTTCCTTCACTTCGGCGATTGCGATCACTGGCATCTGCTTGATGAAGAGCAGGAACCACATGAAGAACCAGCCGAACGATCCCACGAGGAAACACATGTCGATCCAGCTCGGCATGTACGTCGTCCACTGCCACGGCTCGAACTCATGGCTGAGCGACGGCACCACGATCACGAAGCGCTCGTACCACATGCCGATGTTGATGATGATCGACAGGATCCAGAGCCAGGTCGGGTTGCGACGCAGCTTCTGCGAGAAGAGCGAGAGCGGGAAGATCATGTTGCAGAGCAGCAGGATCCACGCGCTCCACCACCACTGCCCGAAGACGCGGTTCCAGAAGTACTCCTGTTCCGGCGCCACGCCAGAGAACCAGGCGATGAAGAACTCTGACATGTAGCCCGAGCCCACCAGAATCGACGTGAAGAGCACGACCTTGGCCGTCGCGTCGAGGTGGTTGAGCGTCACGTAGTGCTCGAGGTGCCACCACTTCCGGATCGGGATCAGGATGGTCCAGACCATCGCGAAACCCGAGAAGATCGCGCCGCCCACGAAATACGGCGGGAAGATCGTCGTGTGCCAGCCCGGCGTCAGTGCCATCGCGAAGTCGAACGACACGACCGAGTGCACCGAGAGCACCAGCGGCGTGCTGAACGCGGCGAGGAACATGTACATCTTGGCGAAGTGGCGCCACTCACGATCGGTGTTCTTCCAGCCCAGCGAGAGCATCGCAAAGATGCGCTTGCGGATCGGATTCGTTTCCTTGTCGCGCATCACCGCGAAGTCAGGAATCAGACCGAGATAGAGGAACGTCGCCGAGATCGTGAGGTAAGTCGAGATCGCGAACACGTCCCACAGCAGCGGGCTCTTGAACTGCGGAAAGAGCAGGCGCCAGTTCGGATACGGAATCAGCCAGAAGAACTTCCACGGCCGCCCGATGTGAATGATCGGGAACAGGCCGGCCGTCATCACCGCGAACACCGTCATCGCTTCGGACGCACGATAGATGGTTGTGCGGAATCCGGCGCGGAAGAGATACAGGATGGCTGAAATCAGCGTACCGGCGTGGCCGATACCGACCCAGAACACGAACGTGATGATGTACACGCCCCACATCACCGGCGGCACGTAGCCGGCATTGCCGAGGCCCCAATAGATCTGGAACGTCCAGGCCGAAGCACCGACGAGCATCGCACAGATCGCGATGCCAAGTCCGATGAACCACTTCGGGCTTGGCTTCAGCGTCGCGAGAAGTTCGTTGTCCACCTGCTCGAACGAACTGACGCCGGGAACCTGAATTCCCGCCGACGGAATGTTCGGGCGCTTGATCTTGCCAACAAAGGGCTTTGCAGTCGTCGCCATTCGGGTCAGGCCTCGACCGTGTGATTGATCTTCTTCAGATAGACCACCGCCGTGTAGGTGTTGAGCACCTCGAAGACGTGGTACGCTCGCTCGTCCTCTACCTGCTTGGCCACTGTCCATGTTGGATCGGCTGCATCACCGAACGTGATGGCCTTCGACGGACAGGCCTGTGCACATGCAGTGGTGAACTCGTCGGCCTGCAGCGGACGATGCTCGAGATCTGCTCGCGTCTCAGCCTCGCGGATGCGCTGCACGCAGAACGTGCACTTCTCCATCACGCCCTTGCCGCGAACCGTCACGTCTGGATTGAGCTGCATCTGCATCGGCTCAGGGAACGCATACTGACGACGCCCCGGCTCACCGTAGCCGAACCAGTTGTAGTACCGAACCTTGTACGGGCAATTGTTGCTGCAGTAACGGGTACCGACGCAACGGTTGTAGACCTGCACGTTGAGTCCATCCGGCGAGTGATACGTCGCGTACACTGGACAGACAGGCTCACACGGCGCGTTACCGCAATGCTGGCACATCATCGGCACGAAGCGCGTGTCGAAGCCCGGATCAAAGACGTTCTCGGCATCATCCGCGCCCTCGAAGTACCGCTCGAGGCGAATCCACGCCATCTCGCGACCCTTGAGGATGTTCGCACCGGGCCGCGTGTCCCACACGGTCGGAGACAACGCACGACCCTGCCAGCTTGCGCCGACGGTCGGGATGTTGTTCTCGCTGTAGCAGGCTGTGACGCAGGCGGAGCAACCGGTGCAGCGGCTCAGGTCCACGGTCATCGCCCAGCGACGCTTGGCCATGCCGCTCCAATGCTTCTCGGAGTACATGCCCTTGGCCTTCGAATCCTGATCGCCGAGGTCACCCTGCGCGTCGTTCGCAACAGGGCTCTTGAGACCGGGGAGGAACTCATGCGGCGCACCGCCGACGAACTCGTGTTCCTGCTCGCCCCACTCCTTCGGACCGTGGCCGCTTTCGTGTTCGGTAGCGGCGCCTTCGTGTCCGGCCCCTTCCTTCTTCGTGCGACCTTCGATCAGCGCCGCGAGTGTCGTTGCCTGACCGATGCCGCGCGAGTGCTGTCGTGCGGAACCTTCGGTGGTGATCAGATCGATGTTCTCACCGGTCTTCGTCACCTTCGCCTTCATGATCGAATATGCGATCGAACCGGACACCGCATCGGTATCACCTGACACGAGGTCCACGGCATTGATGCCGACACCTTCCGCATATCGGCCGTAGCCGCTGAAGAACGGAACCTTCCGATCGCTATCCGGATCGTACTTCTTGCCGCTCTGACTCTTGTGTCCAAGGCCGAGCGAGACGGCGATCGTGTCGGGGCGAATGCCGAGATAGTTGTAGACCGGGAGCGTGACCTTGCCGGCGGTGGTTTCGATCGTGACGAGATCGCCGCGCTGCACACCGAGCTTCTTGCACGCCATCGGGTGCATTTCAACCCACGACTGCCACGCGATCTTCGAGACCGGATCGGGCAACTCCATCAACCACGGCTTGTTCGCGCCACTACCGGTGCCAAGCGTCGGCGAGGAGTTGATCACGAGATGGAAGTCACCGGCGCCGGCAAAGCCAGCGACCGGCTTCCGCGTCAGATCGCCCGTGGTGCGTTCCGCGGCGCGCAGCGACGATGCCGCAGCGACACCCTTCGCGAGTGCGAGCGTCTGTGCCGCCTGTCCACCGGGGAAACGCGCGACGAGCCAGCTGCGGTAGTCCTTCATCGCGTACTTCGATGCGAGTGCGGTGTCCTTTTTCGCGACTTCGATCAACACGTCGGCCGTCGGGCGTGTCGCAAACACCGGCTCCATCGCCGGCTGCTGCAGATGAAGCGTGTTCGGCATTGGCTCGGCGTCACCCCAGCTCTCCAGGCTGTGATGATCCGGCAGTACGAGATCGGCAAGTTCCGCCGTCGCATCCGGCACGCTTGTGAACGAGACCTTGAAGCCGACCTTCGCCATGCCCTCGGCGAACTTGACCGACTTCGGCAGCGTGTGCACCGGATTTGCGCCACGCACGAACAACACCGGCACTGCCCCGGCGTTCATGCGATCAGCAACGTTGTACACAGCGGCCGTGACATCGAGGCGCTCATAGATACCGAGCGGTGCTGCCGGCTTGATCGTGATACCGACGTTGCCGAGCGCCTTGTTCAGTTCGTGGACCTCGACGGCGACCCGCGTCGAGTCGGCGCCTGTGCCACCCGCGAGCAACAACGAACGCTTCGCGCTGGTGATTTCCTTCTTCAGTTCTTCGAGCGTTGCCGCGCTGACATCCGCTGCTGCAGCCGCATCGACCACCGGCGTGCTGCCGCGCAGGAACTGAATGATTGCGAGCTCCGAGCCGGGCTTGCAGGCAATCCACGAGTCGGAGTTGAGACCGGTGAGCGAGCGACGTGCACCGATATAAATCGCACGCGGAGCACCTTCGACCTTGCCGCGCGCATCGGCCCACTGCAGCTGCAGCGGCACATTCGGACCCCAACCATCGAGGAAGTCTGCACCGAAGCTGACGATGAGCGACGCGGCATCGAAGTCGAGCGTCGGCCATGCGACGCCGTACGACGCCTTGTTGGCAGCGATGGCGGACGCAGGAGCGTCAGCGTCGAAGCTGATGTGCGCCGGCATGCCGTAGTCCTTCAGCCAATTATCGAGGAAGGCCGGGAAGCTGCCGATCTCGTGCTGATTGATGAACACGGCGCTGGCCGCCTGTCCCTTGCTGCGTACTTCTCCAAGCTTCGTGGCAAGCGTCTGCAGCGCCTCGTCCCACGTGATTGCGACCAGCGCGCCATTCTTGCGCGCCATCGGTCCACGGAAACGATCGGGATTGTACAGACCCTGCAACGCCGACTGCCCCTTGGCGCAGAGCGCGCCACGATTCAGCTCGGTGTTTGGATTGCCTTCGATCTTGAGCGCGCGGCCATCACGCGTCTCGACGAGGATGCCACATGACGTCGCGCACTCCTTGCACGTACTGGCGAAGTAGTTCGAGACGCCGGGGACGGTGTTGTCCGGACTGGTCACATACGGGATCAGCTTCCGCACATGATCCGTGTCACACCCCGTCACGGCCGTGGCCGCAGTGGTGACACCCAGGATCTTGAGGAAGTCGCGGCGCTTGACGCCAGTCGCTCCCGACTCAGTGCTCATGCAATAGTCCTCAATCGTGAAACACGACGAGGCGTGATGCGCGGTGCATCACGCCGGAATGCAGCGGCTAGTAGTGGCAGGTGCTGCAGTCATATCGCGCCTTGCGCTCGATATGACAGTTCACGCACCAACCCATGTTCAGCGAGGAGTACTGGAAGACCTGCGTCATCTTCTGGATTTCACCGTGACAGGTCTGACAGGTGACGCCGCCGTTTGCGTGACGCGAGTGCGGGAAATGCACGTATTCCGGCACCTTGTGAATGCGCTGCCACGGCACCGGCTGTCCCTTCGCGTAGTAGGCCGCCAGCTTCTTGATTTCCGGCTTGCCGGTGGCGACGAGCGTATGGCAGCCCATGCAGGTCGACACGGTCGGAAGGCCCGGATCCTGCGCCTTACCGGCTGAGTAGTGACAGTAGGTGCAGTTCATGCCGAGCTTCTGCACGTGCTGCGGATGCGGGAACTTCACCGGCTGTTCCGGTGAATAGTTCTGCGGCGAGCTGGCACCGGAATACGCCCAGGCACCTTTCTTCGGATCGAGCTTGAGGCCCGAGTCGCCGGTGATTTTCGGGAGTGCCATCGCCTCGGTGTTGTTGCGGACACCGTCGAGGTTGATGCCACTCGGCCCCGTGAACGTGGCGTAGGCCAGCTTGTTTCCGGCTGCAGGTGCTTGCGCCGCATCGGCCTCGCGAGCCGTCGCGCCACTGTAGGCGGACAGACCCGCCGCGATCGCGGCCACAAGGCAGAAACCTGGAATCGCTGCCCACTTCTTCCGCTGCGTCATTCGGTGAGACCAGTTGAAGTCCGACACCCTGCAGAACGCCCCGTCATGTGAAACTTTTCACAAACTAGGGCAGATACGAGAGCAAAGAAAGCGCACCCGGGAAAATCACGCAAGTCGTTGTGGCGTAACCCTCAACGCGCATGACTCCGGTCCTAATGCCTCGGGTAATGCAACTGCTTTTGTCACATCATTCCCGACACAACCGTCCGGCTTCCTGCGGATGCCAGCGTCACGTTCGACCACACGCTCGCCAAGCCGCCTGAAGGATCTCATCGCCGGATGAGGTCGTGAGTCCCGGCAAGAACGCCTCGACCAGAGAAAACGTTGCCACCGGAGCCTGAATGAGGCGGAGCGGCCAGTAGCCGCCGAACACGAAGCGGTCGGGACCGATGGTCTCCATGAGATGAGCAAAGTGGTCTTCCGGCGGTCCCCATATCCACGACCAATCCCAGAAGCAGCGCGCCTGTTCCGCTGGCGTGAGGGACCAATGCGTCTCCTCGATCAGGTCGCGACCCGCCCCGCTGACCATGACGTGTACGCGCGGATCGGCGCGGACGACGGTGCGAATGTGCGCCGCGCTGAGGTCGCCGGCACTGTCCAGCGGATGCCGTTGGCGGAGATCTTCGAAGCGCACCGTGAGCTGTACCACGAGCCCCCGTTCGCCGCAGGCGCTGGCGGCGGTGGACAGCCATGGCGAGTCACTGCCGACGCCGAGTTGCATCGGATACAAACGCACCGACGGTGCGCCACGCTCGATGGCATCATCCAACGCCGCTTCCCAACCCGGCCAGTCCGGTCGGATGGTTGGCGAGGGCAGCAGCACATCGGCATGCGCGGCGAGTTGCTCGTACAGCCAGGCGTTCGAGGGCGCAGGATCGCGATGCCATGCGGACGGCAGCGATCCAACCCACGCGCGATCGATGCGTTCACGCTCGAGGACACGCACGAGCACGCTCGCATCAGGATGCGGCAGCTCACGGAAGGGATACGAGCCGATCCAGGCGCTCACATCCACAGCAAAACGATGCGTCGTCATGCGAGGTGGAAGCTGTCAGGCGGGAAAATGCGCATCGCATTGCGCCAGCAGATATCGTCGAGATCGTCTGGCGAAACGCCGATCACGTTCAGCGCGTGCAGTTTGGCGAGACCGGTGCAGAGCGTCAGATCGGCGGCCCAGAGCAGGCGTTGCGCACCGACTGCGTCCAACCAGGCGTCGAGCATGCCGCGATCGACACCGCTGCCGCTGGTATCGGGATAGATGTTCGGCACATCGCGCAGCACGTTGATGGAATGTGCCCAGTCGCCACCGCCGCCGATGTGCGCGAGGATGAAGTTCGTGCGCGGGTGGCGTGCCGCGAGCCGTGCAAGTTCGAGGGCATCACTCGCCTCCTGCATGCCCCAATCACGCTGTCGATGCTGCCAGACGTGATGCAGCACCGGCAAACCACGTGCGCCTGCTTCGGCGACAATCGGATCGAGTAACGGATCATCCGCCCGCCGGCTCGCGCTCAGTTTGACGCCGATCGCGCCACGTGCCACGCCGCGCTCGATTTCGCGCAGCGCGTGGTCGGTGTGATTCGGATTGACGTGCACATACGCGCGTACTTTACTCGGCGCGTCATCGGCAATGCCAAACATCGCATCGTTGCCGGCACTCACATCTGCCGGCGACGCGAAATACGTGGGCGAGTTCTGTCCCCATGTACCAAGTATCGACGCCACATGCACGTCAATGCCCATCACGTCGCCGGCGGCGAGTCGCGACGCGTTGTAGCGCGCGAAGTCGAGGCGACTGGCGGACCAGTGGAAGTGTGCGTGCGGGTCGATCAAGTGGGTGGGCGGCATGTGTATCAGTGCGTCAAAGCCCAATGGAATGCGTCGCCGACTGCGGCGACATCGGCAGGAGTCATCGCACACATCGGGAACTGATACGGACCACGCTTCGCGAGGACTCCGGCGTCGCGAAGCAGCGCGAGCTTGTGGTCCATCGTGTCGTCGTCGGGCCAGCGGACGATGAACATCGTATCGTCACCGCTCGTCTGCAGATGCGATCCGGCTGACTTGGCCGCGGTACCAATCGCGTCACGCAGCGCGCGCCCCGTGCTGTGCAGCAGGCCGCAGACATCGCGCGCGTCATGCTGATCGAGCACTGCGTGGGCGGCCGCGATCGCGGTCAGCTCCGTCGAGAGCGTGCTCGAGATCCAGCTGCGATTCGCCGCCGACATCACCTCAGCCTTTCCGACCACCGCGGCCAGCGGATATCCGTTCGCCAGCGCCTTGCCGATGCTCGCGAGATCGGGAATCACGCCAAGCAGCGATTGCGCACCACCACGGTGGAGACGAAAGCCGGTCTTCACTTCGTCGAAGATCAGCACCGCACCGACGTGATCACAATGCGCGCGCAACTCGTGCAACCATTCAGCGTCGGCGAGCACTTCGACGAGTGGCTCGATGATCACTGCCGCCAGCGACTCACCGGCGTCAACCAGCGCCGAGCGCCACGCCTCGCGGTCGTTGAACGGGAGATGGGTGTAGTCCGCGTACGCATGTGGTGGCACGCCAAGTGATGGTGCCCACCAGTCGAGCCAGCCGAAGTAGCCGCTCCCGAGTATGTGCGATCGTCCGGTGTGCGCCCGGGCAATGCGTACGGCGGCGGCACAGGCTTCGGCGCCACTCTTGAAGAATCGAGTCTGTTCCGTGCACGGCAGGAAATCGCGCAATCGTTCCGCAAGTGTCACTTCATCTGCGTACGGCAGGCCAGCTGCCGGACCGCGTCGTGCGGCGCGTTCGACGGCCTCCGTCACGGCTTCATCGGCATACCCAAGTGACACGGCGCCGAGTGCAGCGGTGAGGTCAATCAGCCATACGTCGCCGGTGGTGCGAATGCGACAGCCGCTCGCCGCCGTGATGTGCGTAGGGCCGGCGTGACCGACGCCGAACATCGAGTCGGGTCGCTTGCTGCCGGTGGAGGTACCGCCAGGAATGACGGCGGCCGCACGTGCGCGCCAATCGGTCGTCACGCGTCCTCGCCGACGTCGATGGCTTCAGTCGCGCCAGCTGGCATACCCGGCACTTCCGATGATGGCGGCTCGTACATCTCGCCATTCAGTGCAGCCTTGAACGCGCCACGTGTTTCACGCTCGAGGGTGCGTTCGACTTCGATGGCCATCGACTTGACGAGGTCCATTTCGCGCGTCGACGGCTCGGCGCGTGCTACGAGCGAACGCACGGCGCGCATCACGTGTTCGGGATTACGTGTCTTGAAGAAGTCGAGCAGATCGAGCGCGCGATAAATGCGCTGCAGGGTGAGCTCACGATTCTCGATCGTGGCGACCGGACCTTGCTTGTTGCTGGTGGGTGGTAGACGCGTGCTGTCGCCGGCAGCGAGGTGCAGCTCGTACGCGCCGACCAGAATCGCCTGCGCAAGATTGAGCGACATGTGTTCGGTGGTCGGGATGCAGACCACCGCAGTGCTTTGATCGAGCGCCTCGTTCGGCAGGCCATGATCCTCGCGGCCGAAGAGCATCGCGACCGGGCCATCCTGCACGCGTTCGAGCGCGAGTTGCGCCATTTCGCGCGGCGTGATGACGGGCCAGCGCGCAGCGCGATGTTTGCCGGCGAATGCGTACACCGCGACACAGTCCTTGAGGGCGTCATGCAGTTCATCTTCGTGCCGGATGCGTCCCGCGAGATCGCGCGTGTTGTGTGCGATGCGCTCCAGCTTCTCGGGATCGTAGCGGAACGGTCGTACGAGCACGAGATCACTGAGGCCCATGTTCTTCATCACGCGCACCGTGCCGCCGATGTTCACGGGGTCCTGCGGTTCATGCAGGACGACACGGATGTTCTGGAGCAGGCTCACGGTGCAACGGGGTCGAAGACGACGTGGAGGGCACGATCGGGCAGCTGTCGTGCGCCCCGAAGATACGCGGATTCGCCGTGTGCGCCGCTGAGGACGAGCTGGCCGCGCCGGCGTTCGCGGGTGGGGGGCCGTTCATTCACGATCACGTCGAAGTCGAGGTGGGCCGAAAGCACCGGCCACGGAATGCAAAACTGGAGCGCAAAGCCGTCGATCGACGCGACCGAACGCGCCGTGAGACCATCGAGAGCACCTGATTCAACCGTCAGGCGGACCGCTGATCCGTCCGGCACGGCGATCACGCTGTTCCAGGCCCCAGTCGTTGCGGACCGCCAGTGCAACTGCACGCCATCGCTGTTCACGTCGGGGAGTTCATTGTCGAGAGGATTCAGCTCACACCGGGGCGCAAAGCTCGGCGTGCGGCCGAGCCAGACCTGTGCCTCGACGACCAGTGCGCCGTCGGTGTATGCGACGGTGACCTGCGCCGCCGGTTCTCCGATCTCGCGCCACGATTCCTCGGTCGGTCGGTAGTCGGCGTCGCCCAGTTGCCACGTCAGTGTCGCCCCGACTGGACAGCGTTCGACATGAGGTCCGCCAACCGGCTGCGCCTCAGTGCGTTTCTCGATCGGTTGAGCGCGAATGCCGGTCAGCGTGACCACGTTTCGCGCGGCGCCCGACAGTCGCTCCACTGACCAGCCGAGCGACGAGCGCTGGTGAGTCGTGACCGTGCCATCGGCACTCTCGACACGCACGCCATGGGGCAATAGTGCGACCGTGTGCACGGCACCGATCGCGGAGAACACGCGCAGACTTCGCCCACGCACGCCGTGCTGTCGCAGCGCAACGAGACCGTGCGGCGCGCCGGCCGGAGGCCCGATGGTGTCGGCGCACCACAGGATGCCGCTCGAATCCGTGCTGCAGTCGCACACGAAGTCGATCGCGTCCGCACCACCCGACATCCGCACCGGCGATGGCAGCGCGCGCAACTCCAGCCGTGTGACCTGCGAAGCGACGACAGGAGTTCCTCGCGGGTTGCCAAGCAATCCATCCTGCGTCGTTTTCGGCGTAAAGGAAATCCACGAGTCACCGGCGCCATCAACTAGCCGCGCCTGCATCGGGATGTCGACGTGCACGGCAACGTCGGACGTCCAGGCGACTTCATCGAGCACATGATCGGACAGCACGACCACTGTGCGCACGAACCGCACGCCGCTGACGGGATCGATGAACTCCGCCGACACCCAGCCGGCGTCACCCCGTTCGTCGTGTGCGAGCAGACGTCCCGCTGCTGAGCCCTGATCCAGACCGTTCGCCATCGGCGCGTTGTGCGCCATCGAGCTGCGATACCACATCAGCGTCGGCGATGTGTAGCTGCCCGTGCCGACGTCATCGAGCCAACGTGCGTTCTGCGTCGCGATCACGAGATTGAGCCGATCCGGATGCCCGTGTCCCGCGCCGGGATCGCCGTAGTCGAGACCGACCCAGAACTTTCCGCCATCGCGCCGAAACACGGCGAGGCCCTGCCCCTCCAGCAACTCCGAGTGCGGCGTAGCGTCCGCCAGCGGCGGCAACTCCAGGCGCGCAAGCAACAGCGCACGCCAGCTGCAATCGGCGCGCGTCAATCGCACGTCGGGCATGTTGCGCTCAGCGTCCGCCGATGACGCCCCTCGATGCGTTTCGCCGAGCTCGGGCCAGGTGGCATACAACGACGCCAGCGCCGCGCGCAGCTCGGGCGTATCACGACGCGCGATGCCACACTCTGCCCAATCGGCCGTGCGATACTGTCGCAGCGCGACGCCGTACTGACTGTCACGCCGCGCGGGGAAGGTGCCGTCTGGCAGCATGGTGCGGAACGGTGCCGCAAAGCCGCGTTCGAATCGATCGACGAGTTCGGCCGGCAAGACAATGCCCGCGCGCTCTGCCAGCGTCACGCCGCTGAGCAGGCCACGATGTGCGAAGAGGTGATAGTTCTCCCCTTCGTACCAGCTGCCGTCGGTGTGCAATCCGTCACGCAGCAGCGCGATGAGCGATGTCGCGGCCTTGTCTCGCATCGTGCTGTCGCCGAGCAATCCGCTGGCCGCCAGCAGCGCCGCCGCATGCCAGACCTGTCGGTTGCTGTGGCCTTCATCAAATCCGGCAATCAGCGAACTGCTGGGCGCGATGACACGATCGAGCACCGCACCATACGCCGCGCTGACACCACCGGCCGCCACGATGCGCAGATCGAGCGCAGTCGCAAGATGCAGCAGCCAGATCGATTCGAGATAGGTGCTGAAGAACGGACGCGTGGGTCCGAGTGCGTTGTCGCGGTTCGGCCACGTCAGATAGCGCGTGGCGTACGTCGCAAGAATGTCATCGGCTCGTGCGGCGGCGACGGCATCGTCGAGCAGGAACGCGAGCGCGGCGGCGCGTGTCGCCTGTTCGGCCGTCCAGAGGTGACCATTCATCAGCCACCATTCGTGATGCACCTGATCGGTGCAGATCGTGCCGCAGGTCGGACAAGTGTGCGCGTACGGATTGCGCGGATTGAACAGCAGCAGCACCGTGCACTGCACGCAGCGGCCGGCGCTGCGTGTCAGGCGCGATTTGCCATCGGGGACCGGCACATCCAGCGCCGCATGCAATTCGCGCTGCAGCGAGCCAGCGAGACCCGCGATTGCCATCGGGTCCGCCAGAGCGTGCTTGCGCTGCTGCAGCGCGTCGAGCGAAAGGAAGAGCGTCATTGCGGTGCGGGAGCGAGCGTCCATCGCGCGGCGGAAAACAGCTCCCCGCGCAGATCCATCGTGACGTGCTGCAACCGCCGCGTGAGCCCTTGCACGCCGCGCGAGTGAAAAATCGGCGTCGCGGGCATGCTATCGGCGAGAATACGCAGAATGTCGTGCCACGCGGCCGACCGAGCGCTGGTATCGGCGCTGGCGCGCAGGCGAGCGAACGGCTCGGCGAGATTGATCGGCCGATGCGCGCCAAGTTCGAGCGCACCCCCGCGCGACGCGGGATCGAAGAGTGCGGCGAGTTGACTCCGCGTCGGATCACCAGCGACACCGGTGTAGATCGCGCAGTGTGCGGCAGCGCCACCGCGCGCGGCGCTGAGCAACGCACCCATGTCGCGTGTCGCAATGCGCAGATCGATGCCGCGGGCGCGCATGTCGGCCTGTAACAGCTGTTCGACCGGATTGTCGCCAGTGCCGACCGTCAGCATGTCGATCACCAGGGACGTGCCCTGTCGCGTACGGAATGCGGCACCGCCGGCACGCGTCCATCCGGCCGCATCGAGGAGCGAATCGGCCCGTGCCGGTTCAGCGGGCGTCGTGTCATGCGCGAGATCGGCCGACGGCGCCGCACTTGGTACGCCGTAGCCACCGATGCCCGCCTGCACGATGCGCGCGCGGTCCACTGCCAGCGCGATCGCGCGACGCACACGGATATCGCGCACCGCCTCGCACGCCGGATTGAAGACCAACCAGTTGGTGAAGAACGTCGGGTATTCGAGCACACGCAGCGTCGGGTCGCGCTGCACGAGTGCGGCGGTGACAGGATTGACGCCTGCGATATCGAGGGCGCCGCTGACCAGCCCTGCGACTTTCGTCGTAGCTTCGTCAATCACGGCTAGCACCAGCGTTTTCGATGCGCCCACACCGCCCATGCGCGCGGGAAACGCCGGAACGCGCTCGAGAATCCAGCGGCGCCCCGCCTCGCGGCTGACGACGCGATACGGGCCCGACCCGACCGGTGCGTAGGTGAACGGATGCGTGCGCAGCGCGGTGGCCGGGACGTCGCGCAGGATGTGTTCCGGTACCAGCGGCAGCTCGGCAAAAACCAACGGCAGATCCGCCTGCGGTCGCACGAAGTGGAGCACGAGCGAGTCATCGCCAAATATGCGAACGCTGTCGAGGGCGGCGAGGTCACCGCGGCGGGCGTATCCAGTGGTGGAATCGCGTGCACGCAGAATCGTGAATTGTGCGTCGCGCGCCGTCACACGCGCACCGTCGTGCCAACGCAACGTGGAGTCGATCACGAGCGTCACACGTGTACGCTCGACGTTCCACGTCCAGTCGCGCGCGGCCCACGGCTCCGGTGTGAGCGCGGCAGACAAGCGCACCAGTGGCGTGAACACGAGGTACCGCTGCACCTGGCGTGACAGCGGATGGACGGTCGTCAACGGCTGCATGCCTTCGAGATCGGTACCGGACGCAATCACGATGGTATCCGGTGATCGCGGCGCTCCGGCGCAGGCAAAGAGCGCGAGGCCGAATGCGATCGTCAGCGCGTGCCGGTTGGCGCAGGCGCGCACGCGGGCGATCATTGGAGCGTGGCTCACCTGCTCCGCCGCTCTGGCATCGCGCTCGCACTGCTCTGGCTGGTCTGCACGCTGACGTTTGCGTTGGTGCACGCGGCTCCGGGTGATGCGGCACTGTTGCTGCTGCCACCCGAGGCGGATGCGGCAACACTGGCGCGCCTGCGTTCCGATCTGGGACTCGACGCCCCACTCGTGCAGCAGTACGCGCGCTGGCTGGGGAATATCGCCCGCGGCGATCTCGGAACCAGCCTTGCGACCGGGCGGCCGGTGGTCGAGAGCATTCGCACCGCATTGCCTGTGTCATTGGGTCTGGGTTTCGCGTCACTGTTGCTGACGGTGCTGATCGGCGTGACGATCGGCAGTGTGCAGGCCTTTCGCGTCGGCTCGAAGACCGACACGGCGCTCACCATTCTCTGCACGACACTGTACTCGGCGCCGACGTTCTGGCTGTCGTTGGCATGTGTTGCGGCCGTCACGGTGGGCGCGGCGGCATTCGGCATTCCACCATCGTGGCGACTGCCGGCGTTCGCGCTGCGTGATCCGGGGGTGCTGGATGCGAGTGCGGCGCCGCTCGACGTGCTGCGCCACGCGGTGCTGCCGGTGCTGGTGCTGGCGCTGACTGGCGCCGCCGGTGTCGCACGGTTCGCGCGTTCGGCGATGGTCGAAGCCGCGCGCGGTGACTATCGCCGGACGGCGATCGCGAAAGGGCTCACGGCGCGCGAGGCATGGTCGCATCACGTGAAACGTGTGGCACTACCGTCGGTCGCAGCGCTGGTGGCCCTGTCGGTGCCGGGCATCGTGGCCGGTTCGGTGTTCGTTGAAGGGGTGTTTGCGTGGCCGGGCATGGGCAAGCTGCTGCTCGGCGCGGTGGCGCAGCGCGATCATCCGATGATTCTCGCGGTGACGCTGCTCTATGCGACGGCGGTGATCGTGACGAACCTGCTGACGGATCTGATCATGCCGCGTCTCGATCCGCGACGGACGTCAGCGTGACCGGCGTGATTCCAACGCGCGTGCGACTGTCGGCCATCGCGCTTGCTGTGGTGGTGGTGGCGTGCGTGATCGGACCTGCAGTGCTGCAGCACGATCCGACCGCGATCGGTGATGTGATTGCGCAACGCTTTTCGGGGCCGATGCGGACTGACGGTGCGGGTGCGTGGCATCTGTTTGGCACGGATGCGTTCGGCCGCGATGTGTTTGCGCGACTGCTGCTGGCCGGGCGGCTGTCGTTGCTGGTTGGAGTGGCGGGTGCACTGCTGAGCGGTGTGTTGGGAGCCGGACTTGGCGCACTGGCGGGGTGGCGCGCCGGCTGGATCGATACGGTGATCACCGGTGCGTCGGATACGGTGCAGGCGATTCCGCGACTGGTCCTTCTGCTCGCCTGTGCCGCCTTGTGGCGCCCCGGAATTCCGACGCTGCTGACGGTGCTCGCGCTGACGGGGTGGATGGGCGTCGCGCGGTTGGTTCGCGCGGAGGTGCTCGGGCTGACCGAGCGCGATTTCGTGTCTGCCGCGCGGGCACTTGGCGCAACGTCCGGGCGCACGCTGCTACGGCACGTGATCCCGAACGCGATCGCGCCGGCGCTCGTCGCGACGACTCTTGGTGTCGGCAATGCGATCCTGCTCGAAAGCGGTCTCAGTTTTCTCGGACTCGGGGTACAACCTCCACGTCCGAGCTGGGGCAACATGATCGCCGGCGGCCGGGAACATCTGGTGGCGGCGCCATGGATTGCGCTGGCGCCCGGATTGGCCGTCGTGATCACGGTGACTGCCGCCACGCTCATTGGAGACTGGGTGCAGGAGCGCGCCGCCGGGCGAAAGCCGGACTGACATTGCGCGCGCCCGCGCTCTACCGTTCTGCCATGATCGAGAGCGCCTGGAATTTTCTCGCTTCGCTGCTGCCCTGGCATCGCACCTTCGATGCGAGTGCACTGGTCTTCACGCTCGGCTACATCGGCGCGCAGCTCTTGTTCTGCGTGTCACTGCGTCGACTGGCGATGATCATCCCGGGGCCGCAGCGCATGTGTAATCCGCTCGGTTTGTGGGTGCTGGCGATTCCGGGCTTCGGCGCGCTCGCGAGTTTCGGTGTGTTGCGACAGGTGTGGGATGCGGCGTCGGCCGCCACGGCCGCACATCATGTCACGCCGCCGCGCGGAGTCGCACGCGGGTTTGCGATCACGTACGGGATCAGTCGGCTGATGATCTTTCTGCCCGGCATGTTGATTCCGGCGCTGCTGTTGCAGTCGTTCTCGGCCACCGGCTTTCTGTTGCGACTGACGTCCGTCGCGAAGTCGCTGCGGACGCCCGATGTCGCAGTGGCTTGAGCACTGCGTGCTTGAACTGCTGCATCGTAATCCAGGAAAACTTTCAACTGCTTTGACGCAAAGGCGCCAAGACGCCAAGCGTTCCGTACGAGATATCAGGCTCGTCGCGCGTCGCGCAGAACGCATGACTGCTGTTGAAACTGCGCTCGCGAGAGCAGTTTCAACAGCATCAGAATCAATCCGAACGGTGCGGTGGAAGGTCGTAGCGCACACGGAACGCTTGGCGTCTCTGCGGCTTTGCGTCAAAGCAGTTCAATACTTGGCGACTCTGCGTTGAAGCAGTGTGTCAGCGCACAAGCAGCGTATGAATGCCGAATGCGGGAACGGTAAATCGAACGTCCGAGCCGGAAATCGGCAGCGATTCGAAGGGTGTTTCGTCGAGACGTGACAGGCGGGCTTCGGTGGCGGCGCGTGGCAGATGCCAGGTGCCCTGAACTGGCTCGGCGCGCTGGTTGAGGCAGCGAAGCACAAGCCACTCGCCATCTTCGCTGCGTTTGGCGGCACTGCACGTGAGGCCATCACCTTCGAGCGTGAGGCCATGGAATGACGGTAACGGTGTGCCCACGCCGCGCCATGTGTCACCAGTGATCGGTGACAACACGATGTCGGCGACTTCCTGCAGTCGCGCAAGCGCGGTTTCCTGATCGTGCGGCAGCACAACCATCGCGATGCGTGCGGCAAACGGGCCCAGTGATTGGGCAGTCGGCGTGGCGGCGGGCCAGCCAGCGTGACCCGGACGTTCGGGTAGATCGCGGCGCGAGAGTTCGCCGACCGATCGGACGAGCGTGAGCGCGACGTCGCTTCCTCTGACTTCATATTCCGCGAGGCCATCGCTGATGATGCCGACGGACAGATTCTCACCGTGCAGCCACACCCAGCGGTGCAGCGGCGCGGTTGGCAATCGTTGCTCGGCGGGCCACGCCGCTGACGCGGTCGCACCGTCGCGGAGCACCGCACCGAATGCGGCATCGGCCATCACGTGCGACACGTGGTGCACATCTGCCGGAAGCGGCTGAATCCAGCGCAGGCGGTGATCACAGGCCGTGTTCTCGCCGACGATGTCGATGGTGTACCAGTCGGCGCCGGCGTCGAGCGCATAGGTGGCCGTCGCACTGATGCGCGTCATTTCCGGTGACGGTCTTGCGTCGTTCGTGTAGGAAGTCGCAGGTTCGGCAGAGGCGCGGGGTCGGTCAAGCGCGAATGTGCGCCGCCACGACGCACGCAGTGGACCTCGCTCATGAAGCTCAGGCCACGAGACGTCGGCGACGATGGGCGTGCCGCGCAGCGACGACGTATAGGTGTCGCCAAGATCCGTCTCACTCTCCAGCGAGCCGTCGGTGTAGATGAATGAAGGGAGCGACTCGTGATACGCGACGAGTCCCATCACTTCCAGATCGAGCCGCCACCTTGCGTTGCAAATGGAATGAGCGGTGCTGTTGAACGTGACTCGTTCAGCATCCGGCACCGCACGAATGACGTCCGACAGCTGACGCAGCGTCACGGGATGGATCGCGTACCCGGGCATTGGGTCGATCCATGCGAGCGCGTCGGTCACACGGACGACGGCGTTGCGCGGGTAGTGCTGAGGTGACTCGACGCGATCGAAGGTGAGCGAGGTCTGCAGCACCTGCAGCATCGCATCGCCAGACCAGTCGACAGTGTCGGGCTCAGTGCGAACTCGTGAGTGTGCGGTGGTCGCACTGCCTGGACCGACCGGATCACTGACGATCTGATCGAGCAGGCGCAGCGCCACCACGCCGCCACGTACCCGCGCGGATGGATTCCGAATGATCACGGTCGGATTCCAGCGTTGGTCGAGCTCGCGCTGTGCCGCGGGATCGAGCTGCACCAACGCACGTAGCGCATCGTCACGAATGCCCATGGCCTGCGCGCGTGCGTCGGCCCAGCGCTGATCGGCAGCCGCGGCGACATCGTCCACACTGCAGCCACACAACGTGTCATGCGGATGTGCAGCCAGCAGCGTCTTCCACGCCATGCGCAGCGAGGGTTCGTCGTGCGCCGCGACAAACCACGCGAGCGCGGCCCACGGTTCCGCGTCCGACACGAGCAGTCGCTCGATCTGCGCGTTGACGCGCTTCTGATGCGCGCGTGTGGCGAACGTACCTTGCAATGACCAGGTCCAGCCGGACGAATCGCGAAGCTCGCCGGCGACTTCCGGCAACGCCACGCCGTCAGCAGCGCGCGTCAGTCGTGCCGCGAAACCGCGCAGCGAATCACTCTCCACGACATGCGGCAACGCAGTCACGGCCAGCGCCGCGATCGCTGCGGCGCGGTCGCTCTGGCGGGCGTGATGGTCGGCGCCATTCGGCAGCAGCGCGACGCGCAACATGTTCGTGGCGAGCACTGCATCGCGCATGCGGAGCCAGCGCATGGCGGCATCGTCGGCTGCGTGGGGCAGCGACGATCCGACTTCGTACCCATCGGGCGGCAGATGATAGAGCAACGCGCGCGCGCCGCTGGGATGTGACCAGCGAGCCACGGTGCTCCGCGGGTGTGTCGGGCCACCAAAGCCCCGCCAGACGATCGCGACGCTGAGCCCGAATCCGTCCGCGAGCACCGGACCTGCCGCCGAATGGCCGAACGCGTCCGGCGAATAGAGCACATCCGGCGGTGTGCCACCGAGTTCGCGCACAGTGCGCGTGCCTTCGAGCAGGTTGCGCACGAGCGCCTCGCCGCTCGGCAGCAGCATGTCAGCGAGCACGAACCACGGGCCTGCTTCGAGGCTGCCGTCACGCAATGCGTCGCGCAGTGCTGGCGCACGTTCCGGCCGCACCGCCAGATAGTCGTCGAGCACGATCGACTGCCCGTCGAGCAGGAATGGCACGCCGTCCGGGTCGTCGAGCAGCGTGTCGATCAGCCGCACGAGCCGTTGCCGCATCCGTCCGAGCGGGTGATACCACTCGCGGTCCCAATGGGTGTGGGAGACGACGACGATCGTGTGCGGCTTCGGGGTGTCCATGCGGGCTGAATTCAGGGTCAGGCAGCTGCGAAGCGATGAGATTAGTCCGTCGCGCCGTTGTGCGGACAGCCTGCACCGGCGATTTTTGGTCCAGCGGCGCTTGCCGTCGATCGTGTCCCGCCGCCCTTCCGACGCGTCATGACACGGGGTCGCTCCCCGGGCTTGGCGCGTTCGTCACATTGACGCTCCCATGGATCTCCTTCACGATCTGTTTTCGAAGTTGCGCGACCTGCCCGAGCTGGTGCGCTGGGCCGGCACCTTCGGCATGATGGCGATCATCTTCTGCGAGACGGGGTTGCTCGTCGGCCTCTTCCTGCCTGGCGACTCACTGCTGGTGACCGCTGGATTGCTCGGCGCGACGCGACCCGAGTTCGGCATTCACGTCTTTTCGCTCGGCTTCCTGCTCGTGCTGTCGGCGATCGTCGGCGACACCGTCGGCTACCAGATCGGGCGCATCACGGGACCGAAGCTCTTCACGCGCGAAGATGGGCTGATCTTCAAGCGCAAGTATCTGAAGAAGGCGAACGACTTCTACGAGAAACACGGCGGCAAGACGGTGATGATCGCGCGCTTCGTGCCGATCGTGCGGACGTTCGCGCCGGTGCTCGCCGGCGTCGGTTCGATGCCCTATGCGCGCTTCGCGATGTTCAGCATTTCCGGAAGCTTTCTCTGGATCTGGAGCATGCTGCTGATCGGGTACGGGCTCGGCCGCACAATCCCGGGCGTCGCGCAACATGTCGAGAAGGTGATCCTGGCGGTGATTCTGCTGTCCGTGATGCCGGGCGTGATCAGCTGGTGGAACGAGAAGCGAAAGGCGCGCGCTCAGGCGTGATCGTGTGCTGATGTTGCTGCGCATTGCCGACGGGGCCGCCACAGGCACGTTCGGTTGACGTCGCGCTGTAGCTTTCGTGCAGTTCCAGTCCACATCCAGACCGATTTTCCGGAGAACACATGGCTTTCACGTTGCCTGCGCTGCCGTACGCGCTCGACGCGCTCGAACCCCACATCGATGCGACCACGATGGGCATCCATCATGGCAAGCATCATCAGGCGTACGTCACGAACCTGAACGCTCAGATCGAGAAGGCGCCGGAACTGGCGTCGCTGTCACTCGAGGCGTTGCTGGCCAGTCTGTCGTCGGTACCCGAAGCGATTCGCGGCCCAGTGCGCAACAACGGTGGCGGTCACTGGAATCACTCGTTGTTCTGGGAGATCATGGCCCCGAACGCCGGCGGTGAGCCGACCGGTGAACTCGGCACGCTGCTCACGAAGACATTCGGCACCTACAGCGCGTTCCGCGATCAGTTGAAGGCCGCGGGCGTCGGTCGTTTCGGCAGCGGCTGGGCATGGCTGCTGCACGATGCCGGCACGCTCAAGATTTCCAGCTCGCCGAACCAGGACAATCCGATCATGGATGGCGGCCGTCCCGCCGACATCCTCCTCGGCGTCGACGTCTGGGAGCACGCCTACTACCTCAAGTACCAGAACAAGCGTCCCGACTACCTCGATGCGTGGTTCAACACCATCAACTGGGGCAAGGTCGGCGAGCGGTTCGAGGCGGCAAAGAAGTAAAGGCTTTTGTGCAGATCCCCCGCTCAGCATTTCGCCAGGCGGGGGATCTTTTGCATTCAGCATCTACAACTGCGTTGGGTGGATAGGGCGGGGAGGTCGGAGAGTGCGTGGATTGCGAGCATTGCCGAGATTCGCGGCATCGCTGACTTTTTTGGAGAAGAGCTCACGGAGCGCACGGAGTACTCGGATCACCAGCGTCCGCGTTGCGCGACGCATCCAAAACTTTTTGGAACTGCAGTTCCAACAAAAAAAGTCAGCGATGGTGCGCGATAGAACGATCGTTGCAACCCACGCACTCCGAGAGCTCCCCGGCCTCTCATCCCAAAAAAGTCAGCGTTGGTGCGCGCTGGACCGATCGCTGCAACCGACACACAAAGCCTCGCCATTCACCGGAAGAGCGCCGTCCCGACCAGCGCGACGACGATCGCAAGAACTGCGGCTTTCTCTTTTTCCATCTTGCCGATGATGAACGCGCCGATGCCGATCAGGACGATGCCCCAGATCACGAAGGGGTCGGCGAGTGCGCCGAGCTTGAGGAGCCAGTTGTTCGTGCCACCGGGAAGGAATCGCGATGCGTTGAAGCTGAAGGCGTAGCGGTGTGCGGCCGTGGACGTGTCGATGAAGAGACCCTGCACACCGACGAGCACTCGACCAAGCAGTTCCGGCATCGAGGCCAGCACAGCGATGGCCGTGCCCTGCGCGAAGGTGAACTTGCCACCCATCATGTTGCCGAGCACCATGATGATGACGCCGCTGATCCAGCTGCCGATCGCGACGAAGATCGGAAGGAAGTAGACCAGCAGCCCTGCGAATTTCGCGGCCCCCACCTTTGCCTGCTGCATCTGCTCCGGCGTGAACCCGCGCTCGCGGAAGGTGCGCGCCATCTCGACGTCCTGCAGTGCTTCGTTCATCTGCAGCGACAGGAAGTACACCGCAACGGACATCAGGCAGAGCGCGAGCAGGGCGATCAGGTACTTCCCGTCGCGACGGCGTTCGAACACCTCTCGAGGCGCGTAGAAGATGTCGAGCACATCCTCCCACGTGGAGGACTTGGCCGGCAGTACGCTGGTCGGTGGCTGGGTGATCATTGGATCTGTCATCGTGCGGCCTCTCCTTCGAGATAGGTGTATCCCTCGAGCCCGGCCACGTAGTCGGCGATGAACGTGTTCGCCTCACCACGCGTGATGCCACTTGCGTTCTGCACCTTCCGCCGGAACGTGGCCAGCAGAGTCGGCGCATGGAACTGCACGTAGTTGAGCACTTCGGTCACGGTGTCGCCGTGCACGATGTCACTCACGACGTACCGACCATCTTCGCCCAGCTTCACGTGCACCGCATTCGTGTCGCCGAAGAGATTGTGCAGATCGCCGAGAATTTCCTGATAGGCGCCCGTCAGGAAGATGCCGAGCACGTAATCCTCGTCGTCCTTCGGCACATGCAGTTCGAGGCTTGGCCGACCGTTCCGATCGCCGACGAAGTGATCGATCTTGCCGTCGGAGTCGCAGGTGACATCCTGCAGTGTGCCCATGCGATCGGGGCGCTCATCGAGGCGATGCACCGGCATGACCGGGAACAGCTGATCGATGGCCCAGTGGTCGGGCAATGACTGGAAGAGCGAGAAGTTGCAGAAGTAGCGATCCGTCAGCGCGGCCTCGACTTCCTCGAGGATGTCCTCGAATTCGTCCTTGTCATCGCGCACGAGGCGCTGCAATCCGTTCATGATGCCGAGGTGCAGCTGTTCGGCGATGGCGAGCGAGCGAAGGTCGAGCGCATCGGCGCTGAAGTACTGGCGTGCGCGCTCCTTGTCGAAGCTTGCGTCGTGCGCGATCTCCCGCACCTTGCGCGGCTTGAGCGTTTCACCCGAGTGCACGGTGCCCCAGTCCTCGAGCATCTCGTGCAGAAGCGTGTGATCGTCGTCGGTGAGCTCGGGCAGCATCGGCACCGTGTTCGTTTCGACGTCGATCACCTTGAGCAGCAGCATCGCGTGATGTGCCGTCAGCGCGCGCCCGCTTTCGCTGATCAGGTTCGGCATCGGCAATTCGTGCTCGCGACAGGCTTCGGCCATCGTGTACACGACGTCGTTCGCGTATTCCTGCGGCGTGTAGTTGACGCTCGCCTCGGCGGTCGAGTTGGTGCCGTCGTAGTCGACACCGAGACCGCCGCCGACGTCGACGTACGTCACATCGACACCCATGCGACGCAGTTCCGTGTAGAATCGCGCCACCTCCTGCAGACCCGCCTTGATGTAGCGGATGTCGGGAATCTGGCTGCCGAGGTGGAAGTGGATGAGCTTCAGGATATCGAGCCGACCCATCGACTTCAGGCGATCGATGAGCTTGACGAGCTGCGCGACGTTGAGGCCGAACTTGCTCTTTTCGCCGCCGCTCTGGGCCCATCGGCCAAAGCCCGCCGACGCGAGCTTGATGCGCACACCCGCCGTCGGCACAACGCCAAGTTCATCCGCGACTTCGAGCAGCACGTCGAGTTCCGAGAGCTGTTCGAGTACGATGAACACACGATGTCCGAGCTTCTGGCTGATGAGCGCCAGACGCATGAATTCGTGATCTTTGTAGCCGTTGCAGACGATCAGATGATCGGTCTTGTCGGTCAGTGCAATGACGGCCTGCAGCTCCGGCTTCGAACCACATTCGAGACCGACGCCGTATGGCTGGCCGAATTCGTGGATTTCTTCCACGACATGGCGCTGCTGATTGACCTTGATCGGGAAGACGGTCGTGTACTTGCCGGTATAGCCGTACTCCTTGATCGCGGCCTCGAACTCCTCGCTCAGCTGATGCACACGCGAGCGGAGCAGATCGGAGAAACGCAGCAGGACCGGCATCGCGACACCCTGTGCCTCGAGATCCTGCGCCAGCTCGAACAGGTCGACTTCGCGCTCCGGATGGTCGCGATCGGGCCGCACGACGACGTGGCCTCTGGCGTTGATGTCGAAGTACCCGCTGCCCCACCCTTCCACGTTGTACAGGGCGCGAGCGTCTTCGATGGTCCACGGCACGGCAGCGCTCGAGGCGGCTTCCGGCGAAAGCGGCAGGGTTGTCATGCGCGGAATTCTAGGGCAACAGCGAGGGTGGGGGTATGCTGGCCGTCTGGTGGGTGCGGCATGTGTTACGGCGAGAGGTCGCGGTACCGGCGCAGATAGCGCGCATCGATCCACGTCTTGAGCCACTGCGCCCACCGTGACTCGACCGTGACACCGCGCCAGCGCAGGATCGCCGAACCGTCGCCGGTGCTCAGCAGCGCCAGAAAGTCGCGTTGGGGGGTGTACGTCGCGCGGGGTTGCTCACCGCGCGCAATCGCAAGCACGTTCGCCGCGAGCACGGGCGCCATGCGCACCGCGTAGACACCGGCCTTGGGCGTCGCGCCGGCATCGCGCAACACGACGCAGTCACCCGCGCCGAAGATCGACGCTCTGCCCTGCACCGAACTCAGTGCCAGGGTTGCCGATGCGAGCGGGTATCCTGCGGTGTCGCATGACAGACCGCTCGACGCGAGCCAGCCGTGCGCCGCCGGTCCCGACACCCACGCTGTCGCGGCGGACGGCAGTCGCGACTCGCGCTGCTGCACCTCCACCATGACAGCATCTGGCGCCACAGAGGTCACCGTGCCACCCACCACAGCGATCCCTCGTCGCGAGAGCGCTTCGTGCGCACGCTGGCGCGACGACGCAGAAAATCCTGGCAGCGGGAGACCATCCGTTGCGGCCGCGTCGACGATCGTCAACTGCGGTGTGAACCCTGCGCGCTGTACACGTGCGCGCAGCGCGAGCGCAATCTCGACACCACCAGCCCCAGCGCCGACAACAACAATCGGCACGACCTCGCCGCGCGCACGCTGGCGACATACCGCATCGAGTCGTGCGATCAGTCCGAGCGCGGCACTGAATGGTCGCATCGCGAACGCGTGCTGTCGTGCGCCGGGAACGTCGAGACCTGCCGCCGTGCTGCCGACGTCCAGCGACAGCAGATCATACCGCACTGTCGCACCGTTGCTGAGCGACAGCGTTCGCGCGGCGATATCGAGTGCGATGACGGACGCGAGGTGCACCTGCATGCCCCCTGCGCGCGCGATCGTCGCGACAGGAATCGTCGCCGCCGTCGGTGACGCATTCCCGGCGATGATCGCGGGCAGCATGCCGCTGTAGTGGAAGTCCGGCTGCGGCGTGATGAGCGAGATCTCCCAGCCATCGAGTCGTTCGCGAACCAGCGCGGCCAGCAGATCCATCTGCGCGTGGCCGGCGCCGGCCAACACGAGGTGCCGACGCGTCACGGCCATCTCGGGGCGGCGCGTGGGGTGGCGGAATCGGAACAGCAGTGCATGCCGCAGTCTAGCGACCACGCCACATCCGCTGCGCGCCGGGCTGCGACACTGGGAACGACCATGCCAGATTTCGCGCGCGGCCGGCTGGGACCGAAACCCAGCGGTCGCGAAATCCGTTCTGACTTCATACCCTACGGATGACCAGCCCGCTGCCAGCACCCCAGTCGGACACCGTGATCCCAGATGCCGTCCGCGCGGCGTTCGATATCGTGCGCCCGCTTGGCGTAGGCGGCATGGGGTCGGTCTGGCTCGCGCGCGATCGCATGCTGGATCGACTCGTCGCGATCAAGGTGCTGCTCACCAGCGCCGCCAGCGACGCCACGCGTGATCGCTTCCTCCGCGAGGCGCGCACCGCCGCCAAACTCAGTCATCCGCACATCGTGCCAGTCCATCGCGCCGACGAGTCCAACGGACAGGTCTGGTTCAGCATGGGCTTCGTCGAGGGCGAATCCCTCGGTGATCGCATCCGCGAGCGCGGCGCATTGCCGGTCACGGATGTGGTGCGCATCATGCGCGAAACCGCCTGGGCGCTCGCCTACGCACATGCGCGCGGCGTGATCCATCGCGACGTGAAGCCCGACAACATCCTGATCGATCGCGAGAGCGGCCGCACCGTCGTGACCGACTTCGGTATCGCTCGCGACTTGCGATCCACCGACGCGCGCCTGACCGCCGATGGCAGCGTACTCGGCACGGTGCATTACATGAGTCCCGAGCAGGCCAGCGATGACGCACTCGATGCCCGCAGCGATGTCTACTCGCTCGGCGTCGTCGGCTTCCACGCGTTGAGCAATCGTCTGCCGTTCGAAGGCACGCCGAACGCAATTCTCGTGTCACACGTCACCAAGGCCGCGCCGTCGCTGCGCAGTGTCGCGCCGACGGTACCGGGACCGATCGCGGCGGTCATCGACAAGTGTCTGGCCAAGGAACCCGCCGCACGATGGGAGAACGCGGAAGCGCTGGCCGATGCACTGGGTAAGGCGCTCGATGAAGTCGTGACGGCGGAGCGCAGCGCGGTCAGTGCAGGCTCAGTCGAGGTGCTGACCGAACGTGACGCTGCTGCAGTCTGGCAACGCGCGGCACAATTGCAGGCTGAGGCCGCGCACCGGATGGAGCGCAGCGTGATGCTGAGCAGCAGCACGTCGCGAGATCCTTCCACCGCGCTGCCAAATGACTCGTACCGTCTGAAGGACGTCGAAGCGGCCGCAGTGGAAGCCGGCATCTCGCGACAGTTCGTGGCGATCGCTCTGGCTGAGCGGAATGCCGCGGGCAACGGCGGCACACTGGCAGTTGCACCACTCGATGTGCGCACCGAACGACGCATCACCACGATGCTCGGCACCACCGACCGCAGCATCAGCGTCGCGCGCGTGATCAAGGCATCACCGAAAACCACCCTGCAAGTCGTGGGACGTGTGTTCACCGCGCAGCCGTACATGCTCAAGGTCACGGAGACCGTGAATGGCCACCCGCTGGACGGCGGCATCCTGCGCTTCGCCGTGCCGAATCTGTACAAGTCCATGTCCGACGGCACGATTGCGAGCGGCATGGTCGGCACATCACATGGGCTGATCTATCAGTGCAGCGTACTCGATCTCGGGTTGCTCAACGTGACACTCAAGGCGCGCGGATCCGCCAGCGCGCCGGAATGCGAAGTGGTCGTGAGCGGCGACCTGCGGGACGGGCAACGCAAGAATCTGAAAATGGCGTACTGGTCGATCGGCAGCGTGACGGCCGCTGCGGGCGGCGTGACAATTCCGGTCGGCCTGAAGGTGATGGGCGCGCTCGCGCTGGCGTCGCCCATCGTGGCGGGCGTGGCCATCGTGACGGGGTTTGGCACCATGGTGGGCTATCGCGCGGCATTCAGGCGCGCGCTGCGAAAGGCGCGCGAGGAACTGGACAAGATGTTGCTCGCGTTGCAGCAGCACCTCGACACGCAGGCACTTTTCGGCGAACTGCCGCCGGCGCCAGCGCCGCCGACGCCGCCACGGAATTCCGGCGACGACGTGGCATTGATCACTATGATCGGATGACCGAGCGGACGAAGCGCGAGTTCCTGTTTCGGAAGCGGGTGCGGAACTACGCCAGGTCACGCCGGAGTCAGGGAATTCCACGGGCCGACGCTGCCCATCACCGTGCGATCAGACCGTCAGCTCAGCGCTCTGCTCCCGTCGGCGTGACCGGCGCTGCAATCTGATCGCGACCCTTGTCGAGGAACGGAATGCCTTTCTTCATCCAATCCGGGGCCGGGTCGCCTTTCAGATGGTGGCCGAAGAACTCCTGCATGCGCCGATCGACATCCTTCTGATTGGCGCGCTTTCGCGGATTGTGACCGTCGTTGTTGTAGTCCAGCAGATACGCCTCCTTGCCGAACCGACGTAGCGCGACGAACCACTCGATGCCCTGATACCAGGGCACCGCGCCATCGGCATCATTCGACATGATCAGTACCGGCGTCTCAATCCGATCGGTGAAGAACAGCGGGCTGTTCTCGATGAAACGCATCGGATACTGCCACAGACTGCCCCCGATTCGGCTTTGCGTGCGCTCATACTGGAAGGCACGCGCGAGACCGGTCTCCCACCGAATGCCGCCGTACGCACTCGTCATGTTCGCGACCGGCGCTCCGGCAAACGCTGCCGCGAACAGATTCGTCTGCGTGATCATGTATGCGGTCTGGTAGCCGCCCCAGCTCTGCCCCGCCGTACCGATGCGTTTCGGGTCGACGAATCCGCGCGCGATCAGTGACTGAATGCCCGGCACGATCGACTTGAGCGCACTCTGCCCCGGATAGCCGTCCTGATACGCGATGTCGGGGAAGAACACGAGATAGCCGAGCGACGTGTACACGACCGGGTTGATCACGTTGCGGCCACTTGGTGCGACATACGAATTCAATCCGTCCGACAGCGACTCGTAGAAATACGTGATCATCGGATACTGCTTCTTCGGATCGAAGCCGTCGGGCTTGAACAGGATGCCCTGCAGTGTGCGACCATCCATCGACTGCCACTGCACCAGTTCATTGGTGCCCCACGACACTTCCTTCTGCTGCGGATTGACGTCAGAGAGTCGCGTCGTCTGCGTGATGCTGGTGCCGACACGCAGATCTGGAAATTCGCTGTAGGTCGCGCGAGTCAGCAGCAGTTCATCGCTGCGGCGCGCCTTCGCCAGCAGGCGCCACGACGCGTCTTCCATCAGCAACGGCTCGGGTGCGGCCGTGACGCCAAGCCGATCGCGCATGAACCCACTCTGCTTCGTGACTTCGTTGAACGCCGACAGAATCACCGGCTTCGTCGGATCGATGAACCGATCGTCCGGATCGAGATCCACCACGCGCAGCACCGTATTCGTCTTCGTACCGGCCGAATCGGTCACGACCTTCACTGGCCGCACGCCGGCGGGATCGACTTCCCACACATCGAAGCGCGAATACACGAGCAGCGCCTTGTCGCCGGTGGTCCAGCCAGCCACCCCCCACGGCGCCGGCGTCGATGGCGTATCCCACGATTCCTGGTCGAAACGCACACCGCGCACCGCGCCGGTGACGTCCGCCGTCTTCTGCGTCTTGATGTCGTGGGTGAACCAGCGACCCTTGTCGAACCAGAGCAGGTAGCGACCGGTCGGCGAAAGTTGCGCGCCGAATTCCACCTTCTCGGCAATCTGCCGTGCGATGCCAGTGACCGGATCGATCACCGACACATCCGCACCGTCGTCGCCCCACATGCTCGACACCGCGTAGCGCCGATCGCTCAGCGCGAGTGCCACCGCACCATCGTCACTGAGCGTGACGCGTGACGTCGTGTCGCTGCCGATCAATCGGGAGGTGCCGGACGCGATGCGATAGACACCGAGCCAGGTGCGATTGCGATCGCGCGACGCTTCCAGCTTCTGCTGCGGCTGCAGCCGGGCGTCGAGGTAGTGCCAGACGTCCACCTGCGCGCGATCCGCGAGTGAGTCGGCAGGAATCGTGTCCGCGAGCACCGGTGCCGCGCCGACGATCAGCGTGCTGCCATCGCGCGTGAACGACAGCGCGCGATCGGAGACCGTCGCCGCCGGCGCGACCGCATCGGCGGCGACCACGCGCGTCGCTGCAATGCCCTTCCCGACCGGTGCGAGATACGCCGCGAACCGCGGCTTGTCAGCCGTGAACTCGTCCTTGTCCGACACGAACGCGACCTGCTTGCCGTCGCGATCGAAGGTGATTGCCTTGTAGTTGCCAGTGCCGGTCATCAGTGAAACGTCGGCACCCGTGCTGACCGTGCGCAGCATCGCACCGTCGCGGCCCGGTGTGCGCGAGACAATCGTGTACGCGACGTACGCTCCCGTCGGATCGATGGCGTACGTCGTCACGTCGGCAATGCGAGTCTCGACGCCCGTGTCAGTCGCGCGAATCACCAGCGTCGTGCCGTACTCGCGTGGCCGTGGACGGCGACCAGCGGAGTCCGCACCGGTACGACGCGGCGCCGAATCACCGGCAGCACGCGCTACTCCCGAATCCGCCTCGAGCAGATACGCAATCACGCGACCCGCGTCACGCGGCACACGCACACTGCGCACCCGCGGGATGACGAGAGGTTGCAACACGGTGGCGCCAGTGAGCGGCACCAGGATCAGTGAACTGCGCGGCGTCGGCAACGCGCGCGGCTTCGCTTTTCGTGCCCGCTCAAAGTCGGCCATCGGTGCGTAGCCGATCGACACCAGCATCGACACGTCCGGCGTGAACTGCGGCGGCGGCGCGACGAACGGCGAGTCGGTGGTGGCCGTCAGATTCACGATCGGCCGGCCGATGAATCCGCGCGGAATGCGCACCTGTCGCGTGCCATGCGTTTCGCGCACCATCAGATCGGCGTCGCCGACCTGCGGGACTTCCGTCCACGCTGCCCACCTACCCGTCGGCGCGAGCACCGGCGACTGTGCAACGCGCCAGCGATCGTAGTCATCCGGCGTGATGGCGCGACGCATCTGCGCCGAGAGCGGCGCGGTGCCAAGGAGCAGGGCGAGAAACAGGATCGGTCGGCGCATCGGCAGCGGTGGCAAGGGTCAGTGCCAACGATGGCGTCGGCAACCCGAATGTACGATCTCGGCCAGAGTGACGTTGCCGACCCGTGCCCGCCAACGGCTCAGGACCGGGTAACTTGCGCACTGCCCCGCGCGCCTCGGTCGCGCCGATACCTCAATCCCCTCGGCATGCGACGTCTGGCCGGCTACTTCCTGCGTGGACTCGTGATCATGGCGCCGCTCGCGCTCACGGTCTACGTCTGCTATTCGATCGTCACCGCGATCGACAGCTGGATTCCGTTCTCGGTGCCCGGTGTCGGCTTCGCGATCACGATCGGGCTCATCACACTCGTCGGCGCACTCGGGTCGAATGTGCTCACCGACAGTCTCGTGGGGCTGATCGATCGTCTGCTCGAGAAGCTGCCATTCGTGCGACTGCTCTACGGCACCGCGAAGGACTTCTTCGAGGCGTTCGTTGGCGACAAGAAGCGCTTCGACACCGCCGTCCTGGTCACGCTGTACCCGTCATCCGACGCGAAGGCACTTGGCTTCATGACCCGTAAGGATGTCGACATGTTCGGGCTCACGAATCATGTCGCCGTCTACCTGCCGCACAGCTACGCATTCACGGGCCAGCTGCTGCTGGTGCCGGCCGAACATGTCACGCTCGTGCAGGCTGGCAGCGCCGAACTGATGACCTTCATTGTCTCGGGAGGTGTGACGGAAAAATCCGGAAGCACACCGACGCCATCGAACGGACTCGTACCGATCAGCGAGTCGCCAGCGTCCGTCGACGGTTGAGCCTCGAGTACACGAAAGGTCCCGCGGCTGCGGCGACCAGTGCGATGAGCAATGCACGGCCGCCGAATTCGCCATCGCGAAACTCGAGGAACGTGACGCCGATCAGCACGATCATGGGGCAGAGCGCAAGTAACGTGAGCCCGGCGCGGCCAAGCGGCAGTCGAAACGGTCCGCGCAGTGTCGGTTCGGTGCGCCGCAGCTGAATCAGCGCAGCGAATTCAAGGCCGAGCGCCAGCGCATAGAGCAGCACATCGGCCGAGATCAGTTCACCGAACGGCAGCAGCGCGAGCGCCGAGTAGAACGTCGACGCAAGCAGGATCGACCGCACCGGCACACCGCGTTCATCGACCACCGCCAGCCAGCGCGGCAACAACCTGTCCTGCGCCACGCTCAGCGGAATGCGGGAGTACGCGAGCAGCAGCGAGTTGAACATCGCGGCTGCACTGATCATCGCGAGCACGATCAGCGCGATCGCGAGCGCCGGCCCGATCGGCCCCGCGACTTCACGCGCGATGTCAGGCCACCCGCCTTCACGCCATGTGCGCCAGTCACTTGCGGCGAGCGCGGGCAACAGGGGCACGAAGTAGCCAAGCGCGACCAGCGGCACCGCGAGCGCGAGCGCCTTCGGATACGTACGACCAGGGTCCTCGATTTCGCCGCACACCGTGCTCGCGTTGTCCCAGCCGATCCAGTTCCACAAGGCGAGACTGAGTCCGGCGCCGAGTGATGTCCAGCGAATCGGTTGCGGCGGACCGAGTGTCGTCCACGGTGCGTGCGTCATGTGTGGCAATGCAAAGAGGCCGAGCAGGCCGAAGCAGATCAGCACCATCACACCGATGATCACCGAGACGCGTCCCACCGGCACCGCCCCGCGCAGATTGAGCAGTGTCGGAATCCAGATCACAAGCAGCGTCACGCCGATGATCCATCCGTGTGCGAGCCCTGGCAGAACGGCGCCGAGATATTGCACAACGATCGCCGGATACAGCGACATCTCGACCAGCGAGTAGAGCCACGTGCACCAGGCGTTGAGAAATCCCCACCGATCGCCGAACGCACGCTGCACCCACCGGTAGTAGCCACCTTCGACCGGCATCATGCTGGCCAGTTCGCCGATCAGCAGCGCTTCGGGCACGGCCCACAGCAGCGGAATGACGACGAGTGCCGTGAGTGCGACGATCGGTCCGACATCGGCGACGAGCGCCTCGAGCGTGAACGCGCCACCCGAGACCGTGAAGTAGAGCACGAAGACGAGGCCGAGCAGTCGCAGGCGCGGCGTCGAGCGCTCAGCATGCCTGATCGTCACGGCAGCAGCGTTGGAACACGGAAGTCAGGCATCGGACGCAAGATGCTGTGTCCCGCGATGCGATGACACCCGTTGTGGATCTCTGCAATGCACAACGGGCCCTCGCGTGTGCGAGGACCCGTTGGACACCGGCAGGTGAGCGCCGGTCACTGCGTCACATCAATTCGTGACTCAGATCTTCGCGACAGCGCGGCGGCGGCGTGCGATGCCGACGATGCCGAAGAGACCAGTGGCCATCAGCGCGTACGTCGACGGTTCCGGCACAACGTTGCCAACCGGCGGCGGGTTGTTCACGAAGCCGATCAGGTTCTTCGTCAGCTGCTGCATTTCGAACGTGCGGGTGCCTTCCATGAAGTTCACGTCGAGGATCGACGTCAGCGAACCGGCGGTCGCGTTGGCGAGTGTACCGATCGTCCAGGCCACTCCGGCGCCGATACCGCCGGCGTTGGAGATCCACTGACCGGTGCCGAATCCATTGAACGCGCCGGCGCAGGCATACGTGATGTTGGAGACAGCATTCGGCCCCGTGAACGGAGCGTTGACCGTCTGTGCGTCGGACGGGCAGGTGCCAGCGCCACCATTGCCGAGGTTTCCGCCACCAGCCGCGGCGATCAGGTCGAAGATCGTACCGTTGCGCGTCGAGAAGCCGTTGTTCTCACCCATCATGAACACGCGACCGCCGCCCTGCAGGTAGGTCAGGTACTGCGTCTGCTGCGCGCCGGTGAGAGCGAACACGTTCGAGAAGCGAATGTCCCAGATCTGCGAGAAGCCGGAGAAGTTGACCGGGATTCCGTCCGAGATTGTGACCGTGTTGCCGACCGCTTCGTGCAGGGTCTTGAGGTTGTTCGTGATGTTCGCCGTGGTGCCGGACTCGCTGGTGCCCGTGGCACCGTTGATGATCAGGATGTTCTGTGCGCTGACCAGCGCCGGCAGGACGACAAGGGCTGCAGCGACTGCGAGAGACTTCAATCGGTTCATCGGGATAGCTCCACCTGAGGGTATGCCACCCCCACTCGCATCCGACGTGCCGAGCGCTGCCGCAAGCTGTTGAGCGAGCGCAACAGCAATGTAAGTCACTGTTATTCAACGATTTACACGTGTCGTTTTCAAGAATTGCCCGTTGTCATCGCCGCACAAACACGTGTGGCGCGGCGTCTACTGTTGAGGCCGCGCCACAGCGAATCGACCATACGGCGCAACAGCAGGAGCATTCTCACGAGGTAACAACGACCTGTCCCCGCCGCTGAGATCTCGTGCTGCGCTCAGCGCGCGGACACCATCGTGTGCTGCGCCTCGATCCAGCTGGTGTGATAGGCCGGATCCTCGATCGTTGCGACCTGCTTCGCCACCTTGAGCGGGCGGAACGAATCCATCATCACCGCCAGCTCCTTCGTTTCCTTCTGCCCGATGCTTGCCTCGGCGCGCCCCGGATGCGGCCCGTGCGGAATGCCATCCGGATGATGCGTGATCGCTCCGAACTCGATGCCTTTGCGACTCATGAAATCATCGGACGCGTAGAATATCACTTCGTCCGAATCGACGTTGCTGTGATTGTACGGCGCCGGAATCGCGTTCGGATCGAAGTCGTACGGTCGCGGGCAGAATGAGCAGATCACGAACCCGTCGCCCTGAAAGGTCTGATGCACCGGCGGCGGCTGATGGATCCGTCCGACGATCGGTTCGAAGTCGTGGATGTTGAACGTCCACGGATAGAAACAGCCGTCCCAGCCGACGACATCGAAGGGGTGGTGATCGAGGATGTATTCCTGCAGCGCGTCGTACTGCTTGACGAGAATCCGGAAGTCGCCCATCTCGTCGTAAGTCTTCAGTTCGCGCGGCACACCGAAGTCACGCTCGGAATACGGCGCCCCTTCGATCATCTGGCCGTACTCGTTGCGATAGCGCTTCGGCGGTCGGATGTGTCCCTTGCTTTCGTGCACCAGCAGGTTCGTCGGGCCGGCGGCGTTGTCCAGTTTCCAGCGATGCATGATGCCGCGGTGGATCACGACGTAATCGCCCTCGCGATAGGGCAGATCGCCGAACTGCGTCTCGAGCACACCCTTCCCCTTCGCCACGTACACGACTTCATCGGCCTGCGCATTCCGATAGAAGTGTGCGTCGGTCTCGTCGGGCGCCACGTAATACATCGCGATGTCGGCATTGAACAGCAGCGGCACGCGGTCGAGTGTCGGGCTGCCACCGGTCTGCAGTCGCGAGGTGAACCACTTGCGATGCTTGAGCGTCTCGTCGCTGTCTGCCTCCAGCTTCACATCGCGGAATCGCTTCACACTCTTCACCGTGGTCGGCGGATGAATGTGATACAGCAACGCCGATGTGCCGGTGAAGCCTTCATGGCCCATCAGCTGCTCGGAATAGATGCCGCCGTCGGGACGGCGATGCGCGGTATGTCGCTTCTGCGGTACCCGACCGAGCGTGTGATAGTACGGCACAGAATCCTCGGTACTGAAACGATGGAAGACGATCCAGGATGGAAACGTCTGACTTCTCTAGCGCACCGCGAGTGACAGTGTTCCCAGGCCCGGCGCGCTGACACGCACCCAGCTGCCGGCCGTCATTGGCGCGTTCGTCGCCGACGCGGGATCAGCCGGAAAGATGGTCAGCAGATCGCCGGGCTGCAGCGTGTGACTGCGCATCGCCGCGCGTGCGAGAGCGAAGAACTGCGCAGCGTCCGGTGCCGGCAGGATGTGCTGCGCATCCGGCGCATCCGCCTCGCCAACCGGCGCGACCCGCGTGATCATCACTGACTCGGGGCGACGACGCGGTACCGCCACGAACGGTCCCGCGGCACCGAGCCGCAATTCGGGTGCGCCATCCGGCCCCGCCTGTGGCCACCCCAACACCACCACCGACCCGATCAACGCGCGCTCCAGCAGTTCGTCCGCGCAGTCGGCTGTCGCGTCGATCGTTTCACCGACCACCGCCGCGATCCCGACACGCGCCGCCGCCGACTCCGTCCGACTGAGATGCCCGCCCGGTCCCTGCAGTGTGCTCGGATCGGCAAAACGCGGTGCGGCACCCTCGGCCACCTGCACCACACTGCGGGCCATCGGCACCGACGCAACCAGATGCACGTCGCTGACGGCAAACGATGTACTCGCCGCGCCATGAATGATCGCGCCGGCCGCTTGTCGCAGCATGGGCAGCTGCTCGAAGGCCTCGGCGATATCCGTGACTCCTAAGTGCAACAGATCGACGACACGCTGCGCGTCGGGTGTGAGCAGCCCGACATGCACGGCGTCGCGCTCGTGCGGCACGAAGCAGACGAGGCGCAGGGTGCTCAGTCGCGGCGCCACATCAACGGCCGGGCCGATCACGCGGCACCTCGCCACAGGCTCATTACCGTTCTCAGAGATTCCCGCGCAGGTCCTGCTCGCGCTCGATGGCTTCGAACAGTGCCTTGAAGTTGCCCTTGCCGAAGCTGCGGGCACCCTTCCGCTGGATGATCTCGTAGAACACCGTCGGCCGATCCTGCACCGGCTTCGAGAAGATCTGCAGCAGATATCCCTCGTCATCACGATCGACGAGAATGCCGAGTTCCTTGAGCGGCGCGAGGTCTTCGTCGATGCGGCCGACGCGATCGAGCAGCGTGTCGTAATAGGTGGTCGGTACGCGCAGAAATTCGACGCCGCGCTTCTTCAGCTCCGTGACCGTACTGATGATGTCGTCGGTCGCGAGTGCGAGGTGCTGCACGCCGGCGCCACGATAGAACTCCAGATATTCGTCGATCTGGCTCTTCTTCTTGCCGGCTGCCGGCTCATTGATCGGAAACTTGATGCGATCGTTGCCGCTCGCCACCACCTTTGACATCAGCGATGTGTATTCGGTGCTGATGTCGTTGTCGTCGAAGCTGATCAGGTTGCGGAAGCCCATCACATCTTCGTAGAACTTGACCCACGTGTTCATCTTGCCCAGTTCGACATTGCCGACGCAGTGGTCGACGTACTGCACACCGACCGGCGTGGTGACGAGTTCCGACGTGCGCGCTTCGAAGCCCGGCATGAAGATGCCGGTGTAGTCGCTGCGCTCGACCAGTGTGTGAATCGTTTCACCGTACGTGCAGATCGCGGCGGTGATCACCCGGCCGTGCGCATCCTCGGAGACCTTCGGCTCGGCCCATGATGTTGCGCCGCGCTCGAGGGCGAGACGATACATCTCGCGCGCATCATCGACCCACAGCGCGATGTCCTTCACCCCGTCACCGTGGCGGCGCACATGGGTGTTGATCCAGTGGTCCGGATCGAACGCACTGGTGAGCACGAGGCGGATCTTGTTCTGCCGCAGCACATACGAACAGGTCTCGCGCTCGCCGGTCTCGGGTCCGCGATAGGCAACCAGCTGATAACCGAACGTGGTGCGATAGAAGTGCGCTGCCTGCTTCGCGTTGCCGACAAGGAACTCGACGTAGTCGGTGCCGTTGATCGGGAATGTATCGATCGTGGCCGCTGCGTCGGGCCGCGTCTGGGTAGCCATCAGTGTCCTGCCTCCAGGAAGCTGCGCAGGTCGGCCTCGCTGATGGCGGGCTCTCCGGGCGCGACATTATTCAGTTTTCCGTTCTTCATCCACAGCTCCAGTCGGCGCACTTCCGCGAACAGCTGCTCGAAGTCCTCGACGATGAACAGCAGCGGCTGATAGCGATCGATCTCGAACGACTGGTTGATCACCCACTCGAGCTGCATCGGCACCCGCTGCACGATCGGGCTTTCGACGGCGTGTTTCATCTCGCCGACGCTGCTCAGCAGGCCGCTGCCGTACACTTTGCACTCGTCGCGATCGGGGCCCTTCATCAGCCCGAACTCGATGGTGAACCAGAAGAATCGCGCCATCGCCTGCTGAATCGACGTCAGCGTGCGCACCTGCTCCGATTTGTCGCTGATTTTCTTCACGATGTCGGCCGCGACGTGCGCGCACTCGCCGAAGCTCACCAGCGTGTCGGCGAAGGCCGGATCCGTATGCATCGGCACATGGCCGCCGATGTCATGGAAGATGTCGGGCTCCGGCAGGTAGTCGAGCACCTCGCCATCCCGAATCGTGATGGTGGTCGGAAACTCACGATTTCGCAGGCAGTCGAAAAACAGGAAGGCGGGCACGTAGCCGCTGACCGGCTTGGCTCGGAATCCAGTGCGCGGCGACATGAACTGATTCACGTCTTCCAGTCGCGGCACGCGGTTCGGGTCGAGCGAGAGCGTCGTGATGCCGTCGAGGAACTTCGGATTCGCGTAGCGCGCCCAGCGCGGTGTCATCCGTTCGTACAGGCGGCGCCAGGTATCGTGGTTTGCGTCGCTGTACTGATCGTACGGCTGGACGATGTAGAGCTCACCACGCGCCTGGGCCGCCTCGATGAAGGGGGCCATGGTCGTGGTCAGTCCTGGTGGAGCAGCCGCAGGAGCCGTCATCGGTCGGAGCGGAGGGGGGACGTGCCGGGAAGGTGTTGCAGGACAGTAAGATACGGAATCGACCCCGGTGTGTGTTGCCGGGTTCCACCTGACAGGCCTCGGCGCTGCCAACTGGTCCGACTCGATTGCCCTCGATCACACGCGTGCTGCTCCCCATCGCCATCAACGCGCAGCCCGGGCCCGCCGGGTCCGGCCGCCCCGCGACCGACACCCTGACCTTCGAGTTCAGTGGCCTGCCGCAAGCGACTGGCAAGTCCTTCCGACCGCAGATGATCCGAAGTTCGGAACCAGGCGACCTCGGTACCCACCGTGTCGACAGCGGACACCCGCGCACCGACGACGGCGTGCTGGTCATGACGCGAAACGGTCACCCGATGCGCTACGTTCGCCACTGAGACGCCCGTCGGATCAGACGCCTTGCTGTCGTTCCGCACTTCACCCGGAGACCTGATGTTTCGGCCCCTGCGATCACTCCCCGCCGCTTTCACGCTGTTGACACTTACTGCCGCCATGTCTGCATCTGCTCAACGTTCCGCACCACCCATCGCGGCAAAAGTGCCGAAGGTCGACACGATTCACGGAACGGCGGTGGTGGACAACTACGCCTGGTTCCGGGATCGCAACAATCCGTCGGTGATCGCGCATCTGAATGCGGAGAACGCCTACACCGAGTCGATGACCGCTGGTACGCAGGGGCTGCGCGACGCACTGTACGCCGAATTGGTCGGGCGCATCAAGGAAACGGACCTGAGCGTGCCGTCGTGGGACGCACCGTACTGGTACTACACGCGCACGGAACAGGGACAGCCGTATCCGATCTTCTGCCGCAAGCTGAAGACCCTCGAGGCGGCCGAAGAAATCATCTTCGATCAGAATGCTGAAGCGAAGGGTCGCAAGTTCTTCAGCCTGGGTGGCTTCGACGTGAGCCCGGATCACAACCTGCTCGCGCTGCTGATCGACACGACTGGCTATGAAGATTTCACGCTGCGGGTGAAAGACCTGCGCACGGGCAAGTACCTGCGCGATCGCAAGGAGAAGCTCGGTTTCGGTCTCGCGTGGGCGAGCGACAACCAGACGTTGTTCTACATGAGTACCGACAGCGCCAAGCGCGGCGACCGCGTCTGGCGACACACCGTCGGCATGTCGGTACGCACGGATGTGAGCGTGTATCACGAGCCGAACGTGTTGTTCAACGTCGGCGTGCAGCGGCTGCGCAGCGGGAAGTTCATCGCCATCTCGTCCGGCAGTTTCACGCAGGGCGACACGCGTGTGATCGACGCCGCGCATCCCATGCGACCGGCGCGCCTGATTGCCGAACGGCAGCCGAACATCGAATACGATGTCGAGCACGGCAACGGCTACTTCTGGATCGTGACCAACCGCGGCGCACCGAACTTCATGGTCGCACGGGTGCGCGAGGACGCGAAAGATCTGGCGCAGTGGGAAACCTGGCTCGCGCCCCGCGCCGACGTGTTCGTCGAGAACATCAACGTGTTCGAGAAGTTCGCGGTGGTGAGCGAGCGACGCGAAGGGCTGCGGCGGCTGAGCATCACGCCGATGATGGGTGGTGCAAGTCATAACGTCAGTTTCCCGGAAGCGGCGTACGGCGTGTCACTGGCGGCGAACCCGATGTTCGAGAGTGCCGTGTTGCGCTTCACGTATTCGTCGCTCGTCACGCCGAGCACGGTGATCGACTACGACATGGGCACGCGCGAGCGCACGGTGAAAAAGCAGCAGGAAGTGCTGGGCGGCTACGACCCGACGAAATACGGTGTCGAACGACGGATGGCAAAGGCACGCGATGGGGTGATGGTACCCGTCTCAATCGTCTATCGCCTTCCCCTCGTGCGGGACGGCAAGCGACCGCTGCTCGAATACGCATACGGGTCGTATGGATCGAACACCGAGCCGACGTTCAACTCGAATCGTGTCAGCCTGCTCGACCGCGGCGTGGTCTACGCCATCGCACACATCCGCGGCGGCCAGGAGATGGGCCGCGCCTGGTATGACGACGGCAAGATGCTGAAGAAGAAGAACACCTTCAACGACTTCATCGACGTCGGCGAATTCCTGGTGGCCGAGGGCTACACGTCGAAGGATCGGATGCTCGCGAATGGCGGCAGCGCCGGGGGATTGCTGATGGGCGTGGTGGCGAACATGCGTCCCGATCTCTACAAGGCGATCATCGCCGCGGTGCCGTTCGTGGATGTGATCAACACCATGTCCGACGCGAGTATTCCACTCACCGCGCAGGAATGGGAGCAGTGGGGCAACCCCGCCAAGGCCGACGAGTACGCGTACATGCGCTCCTACTCACCGTACGAGAACGTCGAGCACAAGGCCTACCCCGCGATGCTCGTCACAAGCGGCCTCAATGACAGTCGCGTCGCATACTGGGAGCCGACCAAGTGGGTCGCACGCCTCCGCGAACTCAAGACCGACACCAATCCCCTGCTCCTCCGCATGAACATGGGCGCCGGCCACGGCGGCAGCAGCGGCCGCTACGAACGCCTCAAGGAAATCGCGTTCGACTACGCGTTCATGCTGGAGCAGGTCGGGCTTTCAGGTGCGGTGCCTTAGCCCTACCTACCTCGCACTCTCTCTAACTGCGTTGGGTGGATAGGGCGGAGAGATCGGAGAGTGCGTCGCTTGCAACGTCTTTCGCATTTCGGAACATCGCTGACTTTTTTTGGAGAAGAGCTCACTGAGATCACCGAGTGCGCCGATTGCGACGTTCAGCGAAGCGCGAGCCATCGCTCAATTTTCTTTGGAACTGCAGTTCACCAAAAAAATGTGATGCCTCGCGCAACACGGAGGCTGGCATGCGACGCACTCTCCGCCCTCCCCGCCCTATCCACCCAAAGCAGTTTAGGATCGCCGCAAAGAACGGAGTCATCGCGATCGGAGCACTCGGCGAACTCAGTGGCCTCCGCTCCAAAGGCTCTTGCTCAGAAGCAAGGAGCTAGACCGCCAGCACGGGCAGTCTCGCCAGTCCCCTGAAAAACTCGAGCGATTCCGGGTTTGCGAGGGCGTCGGTGTTGAGCACTGGTCGCCCATGAATCACGTCGCGGACGGCGAGTTCGGTGATTTTGCCGCTCACGGTGCGTGGAAGATCCGGCACCTCGATGATCACCTTCGGCACGTGATGCGGGCTGGCTTCGGTGCGGATGCGGGTGCGAATGATCTGGCGAAGTGGTTCGTCGAGTGTCTGGCCTTCTCGCAGTTTCACGAAGAGCACGATGCGCACATCGGCGGTGCCATCGACGACGATCTCCTGCCCGATCACGAGACTCTCGAGCACTTCGGGAATCTGTTCGACCTGACGATAGATCTCCGCCGTGCCGATACGCACGCCGCCGGGGTTGAGCGTGGCGTCGCTGCGGCCGAGGATCATCAGGCCGTGCTGTGACGTGCGCTGAGCCCAGTCGCCGTGGCGCCACACGCCGTCGAAATGTTCGAAGTACGCCGCGCGATACTTCTTGCCATCCGGATCATTCCAGAACCCGACCGGCATGCTCGGGAACGGCTTCGTGCACACCAACTCGCCGGGTGCGCCGATCAGCGGATTGCCATCGCTGTCCCACACCTCGACCGCCATGCCGAGACCGACGCACTGCAATTCGCCGCGATAGACGGGCAACGTCGGCGCTCCGAGTGCGAAGCAGGAAATGAGATCCGTGCCACCGCTGATGCTGCTCAGTCGCACATCCGGAGAGATCGCGGTGCTGACCCAGTCATACGAATGTTCCGCCAGCGGACTGCCCGTACTGAAGATCACTTCCAGCGCACTCAGGTCACGATCTCGTGCCGGTTCCTGCCCGAGCTTCTCGGCCATCGCCAGAAACTTCGCGCTCGTGCCGAAGTGTGTCAGCTGTTCCTCCGCCGCGAGTCGCCAGAGAATGCCAGTTTCGCGCGGCGGGATCGGTGAACCGTCGTAGAGCACGATCGTCGCACCGACGGCCAGCGCGCTGACGAGCCAGTTCCACATCATCCAGCCACACGTCGTATAGTAGAAAATGCGACTGTCCCGTTTCACGTCACCGTGCAGCACATGTTCCTTGAAGTGCTGCAGCAACGTGCCGCCATGTCCGTGCACGAGACACTTCGGCAGGCCGGTCGTGCCTGACGAATACATGATGAACAACGGATGATCGAACGCGACGCGTGTGACCGGAAATGAATCCGGTGGCTCATCGCGTCCCAGATCACGCCACGCGACGGCGTTGTCGATGCCACGCAGTGACGGTTCGGCCTTCACGTACGGCACCACGATCAGATGTTCGACGCTCGGCAGATCGGCGCACAGATCACGCGCGCGTTGCAGCGTCTCGATCACACGACCACCGTAGCGATACCCGTCGGTGGTGAACAACACCTTCGGCTCGACCTGTCCGAAGCGATCGAGCACTCCCTTGTGCCCGAAGTCGGGTGAACACGATGTCCACACAGCACCGATCGCTGTCGTCGCGATCATCGCGATGACAGTCTCTGCGACATTCGGCATGAATGCCGCCACGCGATCGCCCTTGCGCACGCCGATCGCTTTCAGCCCCTGCGAGATGCGCGAGACTTCCGCAAACAACTCGGCATAGGTCCAGCTGCGCGTCCATCCGCGTTCCGTCCACGCCACGATGGCCGTGTGATTGTCGCGATGCTTGACGAGATGTTCGGCGTAGTTGAGGCGCGCGTTCGGAAACCAGCGCGGTCCCGTCGCGGTGCCGGGCGGCTCCATGCGATCGAGCGCCACACCCGCGGGCGACGACGGGTCGCCGCCGTCGTTGGCGCTGGCCGAGACGTCAAAGACGCGCCACACCTCCCGCCAGAAGGCGCCGCGTTCACGCACGGACCAGGTGTGCAGGTGCGAGTAATCGTCGCCCACCACGGCCGGCCCGTGCCTCGAGCGCATGAGGTTGTGGAATCGCGCGAGCTGCGAGTGCGCGGCATGCCGAGGGTCCGGGGTCCAGGCGGCCGTCATTCTGCGCCTCCTGCTGCGTTCGCTCCACACATCGCGAATCCGGGCAATGGTAAATCAGGCTCAGCTGGAGCCGGAATCGGACATTCTGTGGTTTGTTTACCGCACTCATCCATAAGTATCAGCACACCATTGCCGCCGTATGTTGCTGCCACGCAACCATTTAAATGCCCAATGCATGAGGCCGACAAAATGTGACCGCCAATGGTAGGGCTCGTCATTACCACGTTGACTGGCTTCCCTGTGCCACCGCGTGAGAAAGCGCCCTGCGGCAAGGTTACATGCTTCAATTCCGTTCGCTGCTGCTGTCTACCATGTGTGCTGTCGGCGTCAGTTTGCCGTCAGCGCTCATCGCGCAGGATGCTGCAGCAGCGTACTCCCTCCGGGGCGTTCACTTCGCCGCGCCGTTCATTTCGCCGGCGCTAGCAGCGCTGAACGCCACGACGGTACGACTGCCGCTCGACTACGATCTCGATTTCGCAGTCGACGCCCGGACGCAAAACTACCTGGCCGAACTGCTGCTCGTGCGCGACTCGATCGTGCGCCGCTGGGCCGATCGCACCGACGATCCGATCCGTGTCTGGATCCAGGCGCCGCGTGGCCTCGCTGCGTGGGACAACCAGTTCCCGGAGATGGCTCGGGAAGCGTTCGAAGAGTGGTCCGGTGTCGGGCTCCCGATCCGCTTTGCACTCGTCGCCGATTCTGCCGCCGCCGAACTGACCGTGCTCTGGACCGACAGACTCGGTCAGGACGAAAGTGGTCGCACAGTCTGGTGGAGCACGTCCAAGGGGTGGATCACGCGCGCCCGCGTCACACTCAGCACACACGCCAGCGATGGCCTGCCGCAGACTCCCAAGGCGCTGCGCGCAGTTGCGCTGCACGAACTCGGTCATGCGATGGGCCTCGGACACACCGCCGACGCGCGCAACATCATGGCGCCATGGGTGGAAGTGTCGGAACTGAGCGACGCCGATCGCAACACGGCCACACTGCTCTATCAGATGCCGGTTGGTCGAGTGACGGCGTCATCGGGCGATGCGCAGACGGACGCCAGCCGCATGCAGCGGCGGGAGAAAGGTGGGCGAAGCGCGAATCCCGAGTAGTTCGTTGCTGCGCTGATGGATCACGATGCCCGCCCTCCGCGGGCATCGTGCGTATCAGGAACCTGTTCTCGCGTCACGTCTGAGCCACACCAGACAACGCCCCTCGCAAATCGTCGTGACATGCGGCAGCGTTCTCCCATGTCATTTCTTCGATCTGCCTGCGCCGCCGTTGCGCTGACAACCATCACGACGGCGAGTGTGCCCGTCGATGCCCCGACGCATGGCCCGCTGCCTGTGATCATCGGCCATCGCGGTGCGAGTGGCGACCGTCCCGAACACACACTCGCGAGTTACACGCTCGCCTCGGAACGCGGCGCCGACTACATCGAGCCTGATCTGGTGAGCACGAAAGACGGCTATCTCGTCGCGCGCCATGAGAACGAGATCGGCGGCACCACCGACGTCGCGCAGAAATTTCCCGATCGACGCCGACTCGGCTCCATCGACGGCGACACTGTCACCGGCTGGTGGACTGAGGACTTCACACTCGCCGAGTTGAGGACGCTGCGCGCACGCGAGCGCATTCCGTCACGTGGGCGCACGTTCGACGGGCAGTTTCAGATCGCCACGTTCGACGAGGTGCTCGATCTGGCGGTACGACTGGGTCGTGCGCGTGGCCGACCACTGGGCGTGTATCCGGAAACGAAACATGCCGCGTATTTCCGGCGCATCGGACTGCCGCTCGAGGAGAAGCTGGTCGCGTCGCTGAAGCGCGTCGGCTGGAGCCGAAAGAGCGCGCCGGTCTTCATCCAGAGTTTCGAGATAAAGAGCCTGATCCGACTCCGTCCAATGACCTCAGCGCGCCTGGTGCAGCTGGTCAACGTGACCAAGTCGCCCCCTGACTCTGCCGAAGTCACGTTCGTGTCCATGCAGACGCGGGAGGGATTGCGCCGGGTGCGCCGATACGCGGATGGCATCGGTGCGGCGAAGGAACTGATCATGACCGAAGGGCCCGACGGAAAACCAGGCGTGCCGACGTCGCTCGTCTCGGATGCACATGCGGCCGGGCTGCTGGTGCACATCTGGACGATCCGCAGCGACGCGCCGTTTCTGCCGGTGATGTGGCACGGCGATCAGGCGGCCGAGGTGCGGTTTTTCGCGAAGGCGGGCGTGGACGGCATGTTCACGGATTTTCCAGGCAACGCGGTACACGCACTGCGCCCGTAGCTGGCACGGACCGGCGCGTTTGTGCGCGCGGACGAATACAATTGCCAGCATGTGGCTCATTCTCCTTCCCATGCTTGCGCAGGTCCCTGTCGACCGCGCCGTCCTCGAAGCCGAACATGCACGTGAAGCAGGCATGCCTGCGTTGCGCGCTGCGGTTTCCGGCCCCGATGTCCGTGCGCAACGGCTCGCTGCGCGTGCAATCGGCCGCATTGAAAATCCGGCACACAGCGATCTGATCGCGCCACTCTTCCGCTCGGCCGACGTGCAGGTGCGACGCGCGGCGGCGGGTGCGTTGGCGCAGATGCGCGCTCCATTCGACTACGGCGCACTGCTTGCCGCCGAGCGCGACGCGACGGTGCGCGCGGTGATCTACGAGGCGATCGGCCGGACGAAGCCGGTGACGGATGTCGCTGAAACGCTGCTCGTGAGTGGGCTCGCAGAGAAGGATGCTCGTGTGCGCGCAGGAGCCGCACGCGGACTCGAGTCGTTGTTCCGACTCAATCCCGCCCCACGTCGGCCGACGGACGCCACGATGACAGCGCTACACTCGGCATTCGCCGCCGACACCGCCGAGGACACCCGCGAGCTGATTCTGCTGACCATGAATGCGGCTGGTGATCGTGATTCCGTGACACTCGCGAGCGGGCTCGCAGATCGGAGTTCGCAGGTACGTCGGCTCGCCGTCATCGGCTCACGGACGTGGAAGCGAGACGACGCGCCGATGGTGCAGTATCAGGCGCTCCGCCTGTCGCGCTCGTGTGATCGCGCCATCGAGTCGCTGAACAATCCAAACGATCACGTGGCAATTGCCGCCGTCGACATGCTCGGCTCGCTCAAGTGCGACGCGAAGGTTGTCCTGCCGCTTGTGACGACGGGTCGCAACTGGCGCATCCGCGCGCATGCGCTCGTGTCACTGGCAGCAGTCGATCCGCAGCAGGCGAAACGCGCGCTAAGCGGCATGATGACGGATTCCGTATGGCAGGTGCGTGCCTGGGTGGCCGACGCAGCGCGCATCGTGAAGGACAGCGCGGTGCTCGCCACACTGGCGAAGGACCCGAATCCGAATGTCGCGATCAACGCCATGACGACCGTTGATGACGCGATCCGCGCATTGCGCAGCGATCACGCCGGACTGGTGCTCGCCGGCGCGGAGCGGCTCAAGACAGCGCCGGATCTGAAGGACCGGCTGCCGCGACTGGTCGGTGCGTTCAACCGACTGACTGCTGATGGCAGCATGACGATGCGCGACCCACGCGCGGCTCTGCTGACGCGCATCGGTGAGGTCGCCGATACCAGCACGAACGGACTGTTGCGCGATGCGCTCTCCGATCGCGACCCGGCCATCGCGACGCTCGCCGCGCAGATCCTCAGCACGCGCACCGGCACGACCGTCACCGCCGTCACGACACAGTTGCCCATTCCGCCGATTCCGCCAGCCGCCTACATCCGCGGTCTTGCCGGTGCGATGGCACGTATCACGATGCGCGGCCTGGGTGTGATCACCGTCGATCTGCTGACCGACGAGGCACCGGTGACGGTGGCTGTGTTCGCGCAGCTGGCGGAATCAGGGCAGTACAATGGTCTGACGTTCCATCGCATCGTGCCGAACTTCGTGATTCAGGGCGGGAGTCCAGGCGCCGACGAATTCGACGGCCGCTCGCGGGAGTTCCTGCGCGATGAAGTCGGCCTCGCGCGTCAGCGCCGCGGCTCGATCGGCATCTCGACGCGCGGGCGGGATACGGGGGATGCGCAGATCTACTTCAACCTCGTCGACAACTTCCGCCTCGATCACGACTACACCGTGATGGCCACCATGCGCAGCGGCTTCGACGTCATGGACCGCGTTCAGGAAGGCGACATCATCGACCGCATCGACATCATCCGCCAAGCGGGCACCGCTTCAACTCGGCGCCGCTGAACCACTCAACGCAACGGCGCAACGAACTGCGAAAAGCTTCAACGCAGAGACGCCACGTTACCGAAAGACGCAAAGAGATGCTTTTGAAACTGCAACCGCGAAAATCACCGCTGTTGCAGTTTCAAAAGCATTTCCTTGCGTCTTGCTGTTCTACTTCGCGTCTCGGCGTTGAAGCAGTTCGTTGCGCCGTTGCGCCGTTGCGTTGACGCAGTTAAGCGAACGACCTATTTGACCCGCTTGCCGGACTGGATCACGACTTTGACGTCGCGCATGACGGTCATGTCGGTGAGGGGGTCGCCGCGGACGAGGATGATGTCCGCAAATCTGCCGGGTGCGATCACACCGAAGTTCGCTTCACCCTTGAGAAACCGCGCCGGCCACAGCGTGGCGCTCTGGATGGTTTCCATCGGGCTCACACCGAGCTCCACCCACTTCACCATCTCGCGCCACGTGGCGTCGTTGTGGAACATGGAGGGGATGCCGGCGTCGGTGCCGATCATCATGCGCACACCCGTCTGACGGAGCTGCGCAAACTTGGCCGGCAACAACGGCACACGCGACGGGAAGAGCGCGTAGTACGGCAGCTGCGGAATGTGCTCAAGAGACGCACGGATCTCCTTCCACATCTCTTCCGGCATGAACTCGTGCCACGCCGGATCGTCGATGCGTTCGGGGAAGATGCTCCCTGTGAAGTACATCGTGTACAGCGGTGAGATCGTCGGTGTCCAGTACAGGCTCGAGTTCCGCTGACGCAGCGCCTGCAGGATGTCTTCAGGATATCCGGGCGCCGTGCCGAGTCCCGTGTGTTCGAAATCGTCGACATTGTACTTGAGCCCCACGCGAATTTCTTCCATGCGGTGCGCGTGCGCCACCACCATCTTGCCGCGCTTGTGCGTCGTCTCGACGACCGCAGCCACTTCCGCCTCCGTCATCTGATCCTGATCGATCAGCTTGATCATGTCGACGCCCGCATCGAGCAGCGTCGTGACTTTCTTGCGCGCATCGTCAGCGCCGGTAACGCCCCAGCGGAACGCTTCTTCGTACCGCTCGTACGCCGCATGCTGAATGAACGGTCCCGTCACGAACAGTCGCGGCCCCGGAATTTCGCCGTTCGCGATCCGCTTCTTCACGCTCAGAATGTCGTCCAGCCGCGCACCGAGATCACGCGCCGTCGTGACACCGGCCATCAACAACTGCCGGGCGGCGATCGGCATCACGACCGTCGCGTCCTTCGTGCCGTACAGATCATCCCAGCGCTTGTAGTCGCCGTGCCCGACGATATGCAGATGCACATGCATGTCGATCAACCCAGGCATCACGGTGTGGCCGTTCGCATTCACCACCGACACACCACTCGGCACCGCGACCTCACCTTCACGACCGACCGTCACGATCCGGTCGCCGGCGATCAGGATCACACCGTTCTCGATCACCGGTCCACCGTAGCCGTCGATGATGCGACCGCCGACAATGGCCATCGTCACCGTCGGCGCTGCCTGCGCGAACACTGCGGTGTGCGCACCAAGGAGCGCGCACACCATCGCCAATGCCTGGCGCGCGATCCGCATCAGCGAGTGCCTCGCAGAGCAGGTCGTCCGGACGTCGATGTCGTCGGCGAAGCACTGAGTGCATTCCAGTTGGAGATCGCATTGAACGCCATCGCCATCGCACCCTGATTCTGCCAGCGATACCAGGGACGCGTGCCCATCAGAATCACGTGGCCTGCGCCAACCGGCTCGTCGATGACGGCGGCCCGTCCGGCCATCTCACCACCACCGAAGATCAGGCCCGAGATCAACAGCGAGTCGGCATTCGACGCCCAGCGCACGACGACCTTCGCGCGCAGACGATCGTTGTCGGCAATTGTCGACGCATCGACTGGCTTGCCACCGAGACCCAT
>JANLPZ010000076.1:0-22864 GCA_031367535.1 Gemmatimonadaceae bacterium | reverse complement strand
CCTGGGTCTACCCGTGGCTATCCGCTTTTTTGGTGGCGAAGCCCAACCTGGGGCTGCCGATGTATCTGGCGCGCCCGTCGCGCGCATCCACGACGATTTGCACCCTAGCGCTGGTCCTCCCCACCTTAATTGCTCCTTGGTGGGTAAGCGGCTGGCTGCACAATGTGCAGATTGATATGGGTCGAACGACACCGCACCCAGCACCGGTCACAATGTTCTCAGGCGCCGGGGCGCTTTGTTTGGTGGCGTTGTGGAAGTGGCGTAGACCCGAGGCGCGGCTGTTGGCTTTCCTGGCATTTGTGCCGCAACTGCCGTACTGGGCTGATCAGTTGCCCCTAATGCTCATCCCGCGTGGGCGACGCGAGATGCAGATGCTGATGCTCGCGACCGTCGTGGGATTTCTCGCGTGGTCCGAGTTCGGAAGGAGCGATCCAAACGGTGATGTCATCGACAGCATTCGCCCCTATTCAATTGCTTTCACCTATGCTCCTGCGCTTCTGCTTGTACTGCGTCGAAAAAATGTCGGCGTCTTACCCGCCTGGCTGGAGCGACGGGTGTCGATGCTACCAGCGGCGATACGCGGAACCGCTGCCTGATCACGCCGCCGACTCCGCGTCACGTATTTAATTCGGCATTCTCGTCGTGGATCCAGTCAGCAGACTGTTGCGTGGACGCCTCGTTTTGCGCGAAAAGTGTCGCTGAGAGCTTGCGCATTTTGGAGTGGCCGCCCTGAAACGTGCAATTGGATATAAGGACACGCGTGTACTGAACTTCCTGGCGCAGCACCGCATGTCAGGTTCGTGCAACCTTATTATTGTCCACGACTTACGCGTCGAACAGCTGAACGCGATTGCGAACCGAACTCCGCCGTTTGAGGGAATTCCGGTTAGGATCACGCGTAACTTGTACGGGTTGCTGGCATGGCACGGTGTATGGAGCGTAAGTTGCGACTCCCCAGTGCAGCGTGCCAGGCTGCCGGCACCCGTTTCGGAGACAGCGCGACGCCGTCCCGATCACCCTCCCGACAGGAGCTGCTCAAATGAAGACGCTCGTATCCCGCATCGTTCGTAAGGTTCGCGACACCCGTGCCGCGACGATGGCTGAATACGCCATTCTCGTTGCCGTCATTGCGCTCGTCGTCATCGTTGGCGCTCGCACGCTTGGTACGTCGGTGAGCGGCAAGTTGAACAACGCCGCCGCAACCATCGGTTGATTGAGGCATGTGGGGCCTGCGTGCCATTGCACGTTGGCCTCGCTGTGTCAGCCGGGCGGCGAGTGCGTCATCCGGTCTCTCTAACGACGTTCCGAGGCGAAGCATGGCAGCACAAGTTCAGCAGCTTGCTCGCCGGCTGCGTGAAACACGAGCCGCGACGATGGCTGAGTATGCGATGCTGATTGCGGTGATTGCGCTGGTCGTGGTTGTTGGTGCCCGAGCGCTGGGTTCGTCGGCGAGCGGGAAACTCGACAACGCGGCGGCCTCGATCGGCTGAGCGGTATGTAATTCGACGGCGCTGTGTCACGCGTACGTTGCGAGGACTACGAGTTGCCTCCGTCACGGATTCTGTCGGAGGCGACCCGTTGTCGTCTCAGGTGGTCGAAGCCACTCCTCACCGCTGACGTCGAGTTGAATGCCGAGTTCTGTGTTTGTCGTCGGTCTGCCATTGTTCCTCGTTGCGGCGGCAGTTTCAGATCTGAGACGGCGCCGGATCCCGAACTATCTCTCGGGAGGTATGGCTCTTGTCGGTCTGGTGCTGTGTTTGAGTGGCGTCGGCGTCGTGAACACCTGGTCGGCTTTGATGGCGGGGACGATTGCGATGCTGGTGGGCTTGTTGTTGCAGGTCCTCCGGCTGGTTGGAGGCGGTGACGTGAAATTGTTTGCGGCGCTGGCGCTCTGGATCGGGCCGAAGGGAAGCGTGGACGCGGTGCTCGCGACCGCGATTGCCGGAGGAGTGCTCGCCTTGTTTTTTTTGCGCCGTGCGTCGGCAGTGAGCGAGGTGACGCCGAACGAGTCAGGACGGCTGCTCGCGCGCCTGCAACTTGACGAAGGGCGCGACTTCGAGCGTGTGCCGTACGGCGTCGCGGTCGCAGCAGGCGGTCTCTGGGTGTGGTGGTCTCACGTTGGAATTTCGGGCGGCTTGTCATGACCCTGCGCACGCGGTCTTCGCGGTTCTTCAGGCGGCGAGTGCTGCGCGACACGCGTGGCACTGCAGTCGTTGAGTTCGCAATCATCTTCCCGGTGCTGGCAATGCTGGTGTTCGGGGTGATCGATTTCGGACGCGCGTTTTTTCTGCGGAACAATCTGGTATCGGCGGTTCGCGAAGGAGCGCGTTATGGCGCGACCATGGCCGACCCGTGCGCCACAGCCTCGCAAACGCTGATCAGGGCGCGCGTCCAGACATACGTGACTTCTTTCGGCGGCGCGGCTGTCACGCCGACGGTGGATACTTCAGCGGGCGCGTGCTCACCCACGGCCGGCGTCGTCACTGACGTCGTCGTGCGCATTGCGGGGTACACGTTCACGCCGGTGACGCCGGTGTTTCGGCTCATCAACTACCAGGCCGGTCTGACGATTTCCGTCTCCGCTCGGTATCGATGGGAAGCGTCAAACTGAAGGATGAGGTGCCTGTCCACTTCCGAAGCGGGTGTTGAACCATGATCGGTGAGCGTCGCTATCGCTTCGTCCTGTATCTCGCACTCGCCGTCGCTGCGGCTGCGACATTCGGTGTCTATCGCGTACTGACGGCCATGCGCGCCAGCTCTCATGTGGCAACTCGACCGGTCGTCGTGGCGGCCATGGATATCGCCGAGGGGGAAGCGTTGACGTCGGCCACCATGGTCGTGGCGCAGTGGCCGGAAGTGACCGTCCCGGCCGGTGTCTATGACCGGCCTGATTCGCTGCTTGGCCGCGTGGCGCGTGTCGCCATCTTCAAGGGTGAGCCGATGGTGCCAGGTCGCCTCGCGCCGAATGGCACCACCGCCGGCCTCGAAGTCAAGATCACACCGGGCAAGCGTGCGATGGCGGTGCGCATCGACGACGTGGCAGGCTTGAGTGGACTCATTCAGCCCAACAGCCGCGTCGACGTGCTGGTGACCATTCGCGATCAGGCGACGGAAAAGCTCGAGCAGGTATCCAAGCTGTTCATGAGCAACATGCGCGTCCTGTCGATGGGCACCGAAGTGCAGCGCGGCTCTGACGGCAAGGCGATCAGCGCCACCACCGCTGCACTCGAAGTGACGCCGGACGAAGCGGAGCGGCTCGCGGTCGCGATGCGCGAAGGCGCCATCCAGCTCGTGATGCGGGGGTACGGGGATCCCGATTCGATTTCCACCGACGGCGCCGACGCCGGCGATGTGCTGGCGCAATTGCGTGGCGGTCGCACGGCGCGCCGCAATGCACCTCCTGTCGCACCGAAGCCGGTTGCGCCTGTGGTACGAAAGGTCGTCGTCGCGCCGCCGCCGCCCGTCGCGGCACCGGTGGAAGCACCGAAGCCTGTGAAGCCGGAGTCCACGACCGTCCGCGTGTATCGCGGATCGCAGATGTCGCAGCAGGCGTTCCCCGCAGGCGACTCCGCCAAGCGGAAGCCTTAGGTCGCGCGCGAGTGCCTCCTCATTCAGCGCTACTCCCACCCTAAACTTGCCCTGACGTGATCGTTTCCCGTTCGCTGCGTACTCAATCGGTTCGTTTGACGTTGACGGCCCTCGGGTTGACGTTCGCCCTCCTGTCTCCCCAGGTCGTTGCGGGGCAGCCTGTCGTGCCATCGTCAACGCAGATCGAGCTGGTGTCGATCGGCGTCGGACGATCCTTTCCGATCGACCTGAGCGCCGCAGTCACGCAGGTCACGGTGGCCAACCCGGACATTGCGGACGTGGTCGTGCTCACCGAGCGCAGTGTCGTGATCAACGCGAAAACCGCGGGTGAGACCGACGTGCTGCTCTCCGGTGCCGCGTTGGGTCGGCGGCATTTGCGAATCTCCGTCTTCAGCGCGGTCGAACGGCGACAGATCGCGCTTGGTGTGAAGTTCGCTGAAGTCCGGCGTGACTTCGTGACCGAATTCGGGGTATCGGCTCGCGGCAGCAATCGCACGGGTGATGGCACGCAGACCGCAGGTACCGGTGTGCTCGGACCCGACATTGCCAACGCGCCACCGGTCGGGAACTCGCTCACGTCGCGATTCCTGAGTGGCCTCGCCACCTGGAACACACGGGACATCGCCGCCTATCTGTCGGCGCAGGAGCAGCGAGGCCTCGCGCGTTCACTCGCCGAGCCGACGTTGCTCGCCGGGAATCGCGATTCGGCGTCGTTTCTCGCGGGTGGAGAGATCCCGATTCCGATCGCGCAGCCCGGCCCCGGCGGCCAGATTACACTGACCATCGTCTATCGACCGTTCGGCATCAAGCTGAAGTTCTATGGCGAAGTGCTGTCGGATTCACTGATCAAGCTGAGTGTCGAGCCGGAAGTGTCGACGCTCGACTATGCCAATGCTCTGCTGCTGTCCGGCTTTCGCGTTCCGGCACTGCGTGTCCGTCGCATCGGTACGACGGTCGACGTCAAGCCGGGCCAGAGCCTGATTCTCTCGGGGCTCTTCAATGAAGAGCGCGAGAATGTGCGCACCGGTGTTCCTGGTTTGATGAACATTCCGATCCTCGGCGCGCTCTTTTCGAGTTCACGGTGGCAGAGGGCGGAGTCCGAGCTGCTGATCATCGTGACCCCGGAGCTCTTCGATCCCAATGCGCCACGTTCGCGCGATGTGGTGCCGCTGGTGCCGCAGGATACGACCAAGCTTCCTGCGCAGGAGGCGATTCAGAAGCGCCTGCCGCCGAGCGGCCAGAAGCCGCCACCGACAGAATAGCAGCGGCTTGCGATGAGACAGTGTGTTTTGATTGACGGGGCGTTCGATGCGCCCGATCCGTTGGTGGCATCACTGCTGAGGGCCGGCTTTGCGCCCCCTGTGCGCTGTACGTCGCTGGCACAGGCCCTGGCGGCGGTGGCATCGCAGCGGGTCGACCTGTTGCTTCTGCCGGTGGCGGCGATCACGGGATCGGAGCGACTGTCGCTCGAGAACGTGCTGCGTGACTCGCCGTCCCTGGCTGCCATCGGCACTGCCGCCGAAGCCAGCGCCGAGGTGGTGCTCGACACGATGCGCACCGGCGTGTCGGAATTCCTCCTCACGAGGGCTGGACCGGACGAATTCAACGGCGCGATCGCGCGCCTCGAGCGTCGCTGGGCGATGGCGCCTGTGCGCGGCTCGGTCACGGCGATTTTCTGCCCGAAGGGTGGACAAGGTGCAACGACGCTCGCCGTCAATCTCGCCCACGCCATTTCGCGCCGGAAACCGAATCGCGTGGCAGTGGTTGATCTGGTCGTCGGGATGGGTGACGTGGCGCTGCAGCTCGACCTGAAGCCCGACTACGACATCGGTGAGCTGGCGCAGAAGGTCGATCGCCTCGACCGCGACCTGCTGCAGTCGGTGGCCGCCGATGGCCCGGACGGCCTGGCGGTACTGGCTGCAACCGATCGGCTCGATCTCGCCCCGATCCTGACGGGAAACGTGGTCGCCGCGTTGCTGGCGCAGTGCCGCCAGGTGTACGAGCACACCATCGTCGATTGTGAACATGCGTTCGAGGCGCGCAGCCTGGCAGCCCTCGATGCCGCCGATTCAATATTGCTGTTGGCTCAGTTGCAGGTGTCGTCGCTGGTGGTCGCCAAGCGCACGCTCGCCATCTTCCGCGAGCTGGGCTACGACGACGATAAGGTGCAGATCGTCATCAATCGCGAAGGTTCGACCAACATGGTGACGCCGGCCGAAGCGCAGAAGGTGCTCGGTCGTGCGATCGATGGCCGGATCCCGAACGATTTTGCGGTCGCCAGCGAGGCGCAGGCGCAGGGCGTGCCGTTCCTGCGGCATGCCTCGGGCTCGGCACTGGCGAAGTCGTACGACACGCTCGCCACGAAATTCGCCGGACCGGTGCACTCGCGTTCGACATCCCCGCAGTCCGGTGGCCATCCGAGTACCAACGGCGCCGACAAGAAAGGTCGATTCTTCGGCCTCCTCCGGAGGTAGCGTATGGCCCCGTCACTGCGTGATCGACTCCTCGGCCGCGTCCCGGGACCCGTGCTGCCGGATCCGGTGCAGTCACCGAACGGTACGAGTGGCGCGAACGGGTCTGGGCCACCGCCGGTCGATCCGCTCGAAGGCCTGCGCTCGGTGCCCGAAGCGCCGCAAGTGGTCATCGACTACACGACTGTCGACAAGCTGAAGCGCGAGCTGCACACGCGACTGGTCGAGCGCCTGGACCTGACGGCGCTCGAGAAGATCCGGGATGAAGGTGTGCTGGTGCAGCAAATCCGCGCCGCGGTGCTGGAGTTCCTGCGCAGCGAACAGGCACCGATGAGCGCGGCCGAGCGCGACAGCGTCGTCGAACAGATCGTCTGGGAAGTGACCGGTCTGGGGCCGCTGGAACCGTTGATGCGCGACATGACCGTCAGCGACATTCTGGTGAATGGACCGAAGTCGGTGTACGTCGAGCGCAAGGGCAAGCTCGAACGGACGGCGATCACGTTCCGCGACAACGCGCATCTGCTCACGGTCATCGATCGTATCGTGAGCAATGTGGGTCGGCGCGTGGACGAATCGAGCCCGATGGTCGACGCCCGCCTGCTGGACGGCTCTCGCGTCAACGCCATCATCCCGCCGTTGGCGCTGGACGGACCGGTGCTCTCGATTCGCCGGTTCGGTGCCACGATCGGGCCGGACAAACTGGTCGAGTATGGCGCGATGACGCAGGAGATGCTGCGCTTCCTTGCGGCCTGCGTGGTCTCGCGCCTGAACATCATCATCTCGGGCGGAACGGGCTCGGGCAAGACGACGATGCTCAATGCGTTGTCGGCCTTCATTCCGAGTCATGAACGCATCGTCACGATCGAGGATGCCGCCGAACTCCGACTGCAGCAGTCGCACGTGGTGCGTCTCGAAACGCGGCCGCCGAACACGGAAGGCCGCGGCGAAGTGCTGGCCCGCGATCTGGTGAAGAACGCGCTGCGCATGCGTCCCGATCGCATCATCATCGGCGAAGTGCGTGCCGGCGAGGCGCTCGACATGCTGCAGGCGATGAACACCGGTCACGAAGGCTCGTTGACGACCATTCACGCCAACACGCCGCGCGACGCGCTGGCCCGTATCGAGACGATGGTGCTGTTTGCGGGCACGGCGCTGCCGACGCGCGCCATCCGTGAGCAGATCGCATCGGCGCTCCATCTGGTGGTGCAGGTGTCCCGACTGTCCGATGGTTCGCGCCGCGTGACGAGCATCACGGAAATCACGAGCATGGAAGACCAGATCGTCACGGCGCAGGAAATCTTCCGCTTCCGCCGCCGTGGGGTCGATTCGAGCGGTCATGTGCAGGGTGACTTCGAGGCGACCGGTGTGCGGCCGTTGTTCGCCGAGATGATTGCGACCCGTGGTATCGAGCTGTCCCCAGACCTGTTCCGCATCCGGTGAGGTGTCTCAGGCATGACTGAACTGATTCTCGTTTCAGTGTTCGTCGGCGCGCTGCTGCTCGTCGTCGGTGGATTCGTGTTCATCAACCGGCGTCGACTCGCCGCTTCCGACGCCGTTCGCATGCGTCTCGGCGGTGCCGCGTCCGGCGGCGGCATTCTGCGCGGCGACGCCGCCATTTCAATCCTCCGCGATTCGCGCGTTTCCGACATTCCGGCGCTGGAGCAATTGCTCTCGGGTCGTGGTCTGTCGTTCTGGCTCGAAAAGCAGATTGCGCAGGCGGGCTCGAGGCAGCGCCCCGGTGAAGTGTTGCTCTTCATGGTGTTGTCGGGATTGGTCGGTCTCACCCTCGGACAGTGGCTGGTCGGTGGATTGTTCGCCGTCGTCGGCTTCATCGTGGGAATTCCGATCCCGATTCTGGTACTCCAGCAGCGGCAGAAAAGCCGCAAGAAGAAGTTCACGCTCCAGTTGCCGGATACACTCGATCTGCTGATCAACGCGCTCAAGGCAGGCTACTCGCTGCAGTCGGCGATCGAATTTGCGGGACGTGAGACCGCTGCTCCGCTCGGCCCGGAGCTGGTGCGTTTTCACGACGAGTCAAGGCTCGGTATCGACGTGCGTACGGCGCTGATCGCGCTGCAGGAGCGCGTCGGCACCGAGGACGCGCGCATGTTCGTGACGTCGCTGCTGCTGCAGCGGGAGACAGGTGGCAATCTGACGGAGCTGCTGGCCAACATCGGATCGCTCGTGCGTCAGCGGCTGGCATTTCAAGGCCAGGTGGAAACACTCACGGCCGAACCGAAGCTGTCGGCGTACATCCTGACGGGATTGCCGTTCGTCGTGGCGGGCGCCATCTCGACGATGTCTCCCGGCTACATGAAGCCGCTGTTCGAGACCGCGATCGGTCATCAGATGATCGCCTATTGCCTCATTTCAATGGCACTCGGCTTCTTCATCATGATGCGCATCGCTGACCTGGACATGTGAGGTAGACGGACATGATTTCCACTCCGATGGGTGAGGTGCCGCTCTCGCTCGTCTTCTTCATCATCACGGCGCTGGTTGCGGTGGCGACGGTTGTCTACGTCTCGGTGGCCGAGCGCGGGCGCAAGAAGGTGGTCGAACGCCTCGGGACGACGGACTCGCAGGACACCGAGCGCATGGTGTCCCGGCTGCTCCTCAATCCCGAGGAAGACCGGGTGTCGCGCCTCGCGACATGGCTTGCGGACCGTGTGCCCACGGAAGTGCTCTCGGGAGAGCGGTCGGCGGAAAAACTTCTGCAGGCAGGCTTCGATGGCGCGGCTGCGCCCGTGCTGTTTGGCGCAATCCGGATCGCGGCGCTCGTCCTGCTGCCGGTGCTTGCAGTCGTGTTCGGTCCGCGCAACGACGCGTTTCTCTATCTGGTGTTCGTGCTGCTGGCCGTCGTTTCAGGACTGTTCGGCCCGCCGGCGATCCTCGATCGGCTGGTGACGGCTCGGTCGGACCGGATCCGGAAGGCGGTGCCCGACGCGCTGGATCTGCTGGTCGTCTGTGTGGAGGCGGGCGTGTCTCTGGACGCGGCCCTGGTGAGGACATCGCGCGACCTGTACTCGTCGCATCCCGACCTGGCGATGGAGATGGCGCAGGTAGTTCGACGAGTGAACGCCGGCATGGTGCGCGAGCAGGCGTTGCAGAGCCTGCATCGCCGCACCGGCGTGGATGAACTGCGCACGCTCGTCAACAGCATGGTGCAATGTGAGAGACTTGGGACGTCGATTGCGCGTGTACTACGTGTGAACGCGGAGACACTGCGTCAGCGGCGGCGGCAGAAGGCGGAGAAGAAGGCTGCGCAGGCGGCGCTCAAGATGGTCGTCCCGCTCGCATTCCTGATTCTGCCGGCACTGATGATGGTGGTGCTGGGGCCGGCGGCGATCGCGTTCATGACCGAATTCAAGTAGACACTTCCATTCGGCGTCATACGCGGTCTGATGCGTGCCGCGAATTCGTGCGCGAAATTCACCGTGGCTGTCGGATGGCCCAAATGTCTGGTGGAGGAGGCTGCACATGCGGATGCGGATGAGGCGTTTCTCGGATCGCCGAGGTGCCACGGCGGTGCTGGTCGCAGTGTTGATCGTTCTGGTTGGAGGAATGGCCGCGTTCGCGATTGACCTCGCGCGCGTTTACACGGGCGTCAACGAGATGCAGACGGCGGCTGACGCCGCGGCGCTGGCCGGTGCGATTCAACTGCAACGCAGCGGGACGAGTCCGGTCTCTGTGGTGCAGACGTTTGCCGGCAATGTGGACAACAAGGCATTCGGCAGCGCGATTTCTCTCCCCACTGCTGACGTCGTGGGCGGTATCTGGGATCCGTCCAATGGCTCCTTCACTGCGTCGACGAACTGGGCGGCCAACAACGCCGTCCGGGTGACGACGCGGGGCACACCGACGATGGCGTTCGGCAGGTTGATGGGACGTTCGACCGTCACCGCCACTCGCAGCGCCACCGCGTGGATCGCGAATCAGACTACTCGTGACTGCGTCAAACCGTGGGGCATAGACGCCTCGTACATCAACACCCTCCTCGCCAATCCCATCACGACGCAAGCGGGAATCGCCGAGCTTCGCGCTCGCACCACCACGACCGCCGGCCAGCAGCAGCTCACGATCATTGCGGGACCCGACGGCAACGTGGCCGGCAACGTTCTCCCGACGCGGTTTCAGGCGTTGACCGGTAACAACTCGTCGCGCCGCCAATACCAGAACGCCATCATCGATCAGGCCTGCGACAACAGCTTGGACTATACCGCGAATGCCGCAACACAGGTGCAGCCCGGCAATGGTGGCGGAGACATACCGCGCACCACCGTCAGCGCGGTCGAGCTGACCTTGAATGGCAATCAGGGCAACGGTGGTGTGCAGACGTGCCGGGCGCAGGTGTCTCTCGACGACGCGACCTGTTACATCCCGGGGACGGGAACTGCGGTGGCGGGTCCGACCGTCGTTGTATCCGCGGTGACGCCTGCTCCGGGCAACTCGAGCAGCGCCACCATCGTGACGTTCATGCAGTTCCGCATCATGTGCATGTTCCGCGGCGGGGGCGTTCAGGGCAACGGCAATCAGCCGGGTACCGCGCGTGCGACGGAGGTGTGCCCCTGGCTGCAAGCGTACCGCGTGCCGGCAGGCAACTACATTCAGGGTACGCTGGTTGGATACCCGCTGCCAGCCGTTGCTTTGAACGGCAATGGCAATACGCTTGGAAACACGTCCACGCCTGGCGCGGCGCAGCGGATAATCCTCGTGAAATAGGTCCTCTTCAAGTGAAATTGGCACGCTCGTCCACAGCGTTTCAGCGTGACGCGCGCGACGAAGGTTCCGCGGTTCGATAGAACAAAGGGCAGCATTCCAACGGTAATCGCGGTCATCCACAGGAGCGATGCGACATGCAGCTACACAAGACGCGACTCAGGCAGCGCCACGGAGCAACCGCAGTGCTGGTTGCGGTGCTGATCGTGCTGGTAGGCGGCATGGCGGCATTCGCGATAGATCTCGCACGCGTGTATACCGGCGTGAATGAGATGCAGACGGGCGCCGATGCCGCCGCGCTCGCAGGCGCGGTGCAACTGCAGCGAACGGCGTCAAGTCCCGTCAGCGCTGTCCAGACGTTCGCCGCCAACAACACTGCGTTCGGCTCGGCGATTTCGCTTCCGGCCGGCGATATCGAGGGAGGATTCTGGGATCCTTCGGCCGGTACGTTCACGCCGTCGGCAACGTGGTCGACGAACAATGCAGTCCGCGTGACTGCGCGACGTACGCCAAGCATGGCTTTCGGGCGCCTGATGGGCCGATCGACTGTCTCTGCGAATCGTCCGGCGATCGCGTGGATTGCAAACCAGCAGAGTCGCGACTGTGTCAAGCCGTGGGGACTGGACGTCTCGTACCTGAATACACTGCTCACAAGCCCCATTACGACGCAGGCCGGCATTGCGGAGTTGCGTACGCGCACGAGTACGCTGGCCGGACGGCAGGCGCTCACGGTCATCGCGGGACCTGACGGCAACATCACAGGCAGTGCGCTGCCGACGACCTTTCAGGCGCTCACGGACAATACATCGTCGCGCCGGGTGTATCAGGACGCGATCATCGACCGCGCCTGCGACCAGTCCGCGGACTACACCGCGGGTACAGCGACGCAGGTTCAGCCCGGCAACGGCGGCGGCGACATCCCGCGGACGACAGTCCGGGCCGTCGAATTGGCTCTGCAGGGTCAGCAGGGCGCCGGCGGCGTGCAGACTTGTCGTGCACAGACGAATCTCGACGACGCCACCTGCTATGACGTCGCGACTGGCCTCACCGCCGGCGTGACGGTGACCGTTGCCGTGGTGACGCCGACACCCGGCAACACCAGCAGTGCAACTATCAATTCGTTCGTGCAGTTTCGTTTGATGTGTGTGTTCCGCGGCGGTGGGGTGACTGGAAACGGCAATCAGCCCGGCACAAGCAGGGCCACGGAGGCCTGCCCATGGCTCACTGCATATCGGACACCGGACCGGAACTTCATCCAGGGCACCATTGTCGGCTACCCCATGGCGTCCGTTGCCATCAATGGCGGCGGCAATACGCTCGGCAATGTTCTCGGTGGTGCGCAAAAACTGGTGCTCGTGCGTTGATGTTGCCTGGTGGTCCCGTCATGATTTCCTCGTGACCATGCGGCGTGCGGCGCGCGCGTGGTGGTCGGTAGCTGGTGCAACAGGGGTCATGCTGTCTGGCGGCGGAGTACTCGGCGCTCAATCGGCCACGCCGCTCGCCGCCGCGCGTTGCCCGGCGCCAATTCCTGCACCGTTTTCGCAACTCAATCCACCCGCCGTCACGATCCGCCTGATGGCGGAAGGGGAGTTTCCGGCTCCCGATGTGGCGGCGGCGCGCGCGCTGGTGGTGCTGATCCGCGACCTGCTCAACGAGAGAGCACCCGTCGAACTGCTCTCGAGCGTCGATGTACAGCGTCGGATCGTCCCGTCTGTCGTCGCGGCATCGAGCCCGACAGGGCTCACGCGCGGCAGTCGGTTGTTGACGGCAATGGTGCGAAAACTGGGCGACAGTGTGACTGTCGCGTGGAATTTGCGCAGCGTCGGACAACCCGTCTCGACGCCCGTGAACACGCGCCGCATGACGACGCGCATCGACGACCTGGCGCGTGCCGCGATCGCACTGGCAGAGGAAGCGGCCAAGGCCAGCGTCGCCACGACACAGTCCCTCGGTACGTCACCGCCGCAGCTCGGGTCTGTCGATGCCGGTGACGCGTACATCTACGGCCTCGCGGAAGCCCTCAGCACCACACCGGAGGCATTGCGCCGTTCGCGCGCCTCGTTGCTCAAGGCGGCCGCAGTCGCGCCAAATATCGCTGACGTCTGGCGGTGGCTCGCTCGGGTTGAATTCGGGCTGATCGAATGGAATCGCGATGCGGGTCCGCACGAGCTGAAAGGGCTTCAGCTGTCGCTGCTGGCCAACGCCGTTCGCTCAGCGAAGCTTGCGCCGCGGAGCGCCGGGTCCCAGACCCTGCTGGCCATGGCACACCTGCTCAACGGCTCAAAGGCGCAGGCCGAGGCGGCGGGGGCTGTTGCGCTCTCACTCGATGATGGCGGACCCGAGGTGGCCCGACTGACGGCTGCGCTGATGCGAGTCCGTGGAGATGACGCGCGGGCGCTCGATCATCTCCGTACCGCGGTGCGCATGGCCCCTCGCGATGGGCCGCTGCTCGTCGAATTGGCCAGTCTGGCGCGCGTGCGTAAAGAAAAAAGCCTCGCCTGCTACGCGCTCAACGCTGCCATCGCCACCGACCAGGATCTCGCGCCGGCGTATGCGATGCGCGCGCTCCTTCGCGCCGAACTTGGTGAGCGACGTACGGCGTGGGCCGACGCGGAGACCGCCACGCGACTCGGCCATCCCGAGTGGGGCGAGCGTGCGGGTGCCGTGCTCGATGCGCGGTATGGCGATCGGGCATACGCTACGCAGCGTCTGCGTCCGCTTGGAGGACTGACCGCGAAGCCGACGAATTTTCTCGACGCACTGTTGCTCGGGCAGGCGGCTGTCGCGATCGCGCAACCGAATGTGGTGCTGCGCCTGGCCGACACGTGGCCATGCACGGAACTGCGCCGGCCCGCCCTGCTGCGCGACTTCAAGGCGATCGGCGCAACAATCATCGACACGTGCACGAAGGCGACGGCGCGTGGAGATTCGGCGGCGCAACCCGATGTCCATACCGTGGACTCCATGCGCGACGCGGTGGTGCAGATCGTGGTCGACATGCGACAGTCAGTGGCGGGCGTCAAACGTCTCTGAGCTCGTTCGTCAGACGGCAGCGGATCAATTTCTCCGGTTGACGTGAGCGCCGCATCGGACACATCGCACGTGAGTGCGAACAATCGGTGGGGGGCAGCGACGTGATCGCTGCCCCCCACCGACAAAGGTCCAAGCGACGTCCGTCAGCCGTTGATCGACTTCGACTCGGGCCGCGACCCGATCGCGATCTTACGCGGCACGGCCTGGCTCGACTTCGGGACATTCACCATCAGCACACCGTCGGTGAATGTCGCCTCGATCCGCTCAGCGTCGACGTGCTCCGGGAGCCGCACCGAGCGACTGAAGCCACCACTCAGGCGCTCCGAGCTGAACACCCGCAGCTGGCCACTCTTCTCACGCGACGGGAGCGTGGCGGCACGTGTGCCGCTGATGGTCAGCGTGTTGCGGTCGAACTGAATGTCGACGTTCTCCTGATGCACGCCGGGCAGGTCGGCCTCGACGACGAAGGCCGATTCGGTTTCGTAGATATCGACCGGCGGCAGCCACAACTGGGCGCGGGCGCGACCCTCGGCAAATGCAGATGGCGCGCGCGAAGCCGCGTCGTCCATGACCTGACTCACCGTCATCAGACGGTCGAGAACCGAGTTGAAGTTGGGTGAGAACATTGGGCACTCTCCGTGGTTGCGTGTTGAGTCGGTGCCGCGGTTCCCGGCGGCTCGGGCGCCGGCCAAAGTGGCCTGCGTGCCATCCTTTTTCGCAACCGGCGTTCCATGGACTGTCGGTCACCGTGACAGACGCCGCGCGTCATTTCGACCGACCAATTGTCGCACTGTCAGACTGACCGACGGCAGCGACCGAACGGGCGATAGCGACCTACTGCTCGCACCACACGGTGCCGCGATTGAGATGCGCGCCTGCGACCCAGATCGGCGGAATGAACGCCTGCATGTTCGGCACGTCAGGCGGTGGCGTGCGGAAGCGATACGCGAGCAACTGCTGCAGTTCGGCGGGGGCGGGAAGTTCGTCCGCTCCCGGAGGCCGCCGTAACTGATTCACTGCACAGACCGACTCGATCACCGACAGCCCGGACGCGATGTCGCGGAACGACGTCACGACGTGGACCGCATCGACGCGCTGGAGCGGCGATGGCAGCAGGTCAGGCCGGCTCATGTCGAGGTCCATCCGCCGCAGCTGCGAACTCGCACTGTCGAGAAAAAAGGCGCCATGCACATCGGGCGCGTTGAGCTTGTCGGCGGCGCGCATATTGACGCGCACCCACGTCTCCTTGCCCACCTGAATCGTGCCGCCATAGCCGAAGCAGTGGACCTTGATGAACGCGTCATCCGACAGCTCGATCAGCGTCGGAATGGCCATCGTGAACTCGTCGCCACGTTCCTTCGACGTCGTGCGCGTGATGAGTTTTCCAGGCTTGTACATGACGCGCGTGACGCTTTCCACGATCGTCGTGTCGACACGCTGCACGACGAAGACGGTGTCCCGCAATTCGCCCAGGCCGCGCATCTGGGAATACGCGAACGGGTACTGATCCGCGAGCAGTCGATACCGATCCGCGTTTTCACGCAGCTGCGCGACGAGCGAGAAGACTTCCTGCTGCAGCACGGGATCGGGTGCGCCAGGATTACGGCAGCGCGCCATGTCACGCACGGCAACGGCGGCCAGACGCTGTGGCAGATGCTCCAGTCGCACATCGAGCCTGACGGTGCTGTCGGCAACGATGCGCACGCTGCCACGCCACGGCGAAAACCCGATGCGACGGATCATCACATCGTGTGTGCCGGCGGGCAGACCGACCAGTGCGAAGCGGCCGGTTGCATCGGTGAACCGTTCGAGCGACAGCGCCGGAATTTTCACGACGGCGTACGGCAGCGGCGCGTCACTCTGCGCGGCATGGACGGAGCCGTCGAGGCGGCCGGTGCGCGACTGCGCGTCGGCACTCGTCAGTGCGGCAACCGTCAGCAGGCTCGCCGCAATCGTCGCCATGAATTGGCGGCTGGATACTGCGTTCCGGACGAACCGGATGCGACGTCGCATGGGTGCGGAGGGGGGAAATCGTTCCATCGGAGAGCCGATATAAAGGCCTCGTGCAGGCGTCTGTCAAACACGCGCCTCCTCCCTCAGTGCCGCGCCGAGCGCGCTACAGCGCGAGCTCCCAGTACTGCCCGACGAGATCGTGCCCGAAGCTGTGATGCCGTTCCTCGCTCACGAGCGTGTAGCCGAGGTGCTGATAGATCTGTCGGGCTCCGATCAGGATGTCGTTTGTCCAGAGCGAGATTGTGTGGTATCCAGAGCGGCGCGCAAACTGCGTGCACTCCTCCACGAGTCGTTTGCCGATGCCAAGTCCGCGCGCGGTCGGCTCAACAAGGAGCATGCGCAACTTGTCCACGCCATCGCGCTCCGGATGCTTCACGAGGAAGACACAACCGACGTTCACACCATCGCGTTCAGCGATCCAGCAGTATTTCGCGTGCCGCATCGAAGTGATCGATGAAATCGGCTGCGATGCGCGCGACGAGCGCCTCGAAGGTGATGTCCCGCTGGTACTCCCCAGAGCGTGCGGCGAGCAGGGTCGCGACGTCAGCGCTGGCGCGCGCTTCGAGGTCGCTGACGGTCGCGTGACCCTCCGCGGTGAGGCTGAGCAGGCTCTGTCGGCCATCGTTGGGCGACGGCGTGCGCGAGACAAGGCCGCGTTCCTCGAGGGTCCGTAGCAGGCGGCTGAGGTACCCGGCGTCGAGGCGTTGGTCGCGGCCGATATCGGTGGCGTTCGGCAGGTCGCGATGGGCGATTTCGTACAGCACCCGGACTTCGGCCAGCGAGAACGGGCTGGAGAGGTGTCCTTCGTCGAGTGCCCACTCAACTGTGGCACCGGGGCCGCGCGTACTCGCTATCGTGTCCGCTCCCTCTGCGTTCCGCCTCTTCGATCCTGCCATGCCCCGACGCTCTGCCGTGCACGTTGCACTCGCCATTCCGGCCGCGCTGCTCCTCGCCGCCTGCGCCCGGCCCCTGGCGACCGCCGAGACACCAACGCCCCAGCCGTCGGCGACGAGCGCTGGTCGCCTCGGCGTCGCGCTGCTCCCGTGGTCTCAGCAGATCACGATTCGTGAAGGCTGGCTGACCAAGCGGCACGCACTGATCCTGCCGATGATGCGGCGTCACAACATCGGCATGTGGATCGTGGTGAACGAGGAGTTTCACGATGATCCGCTGGCACAGTACGTGGCGCCGCCGCGTCCGTATACTGGCAACCGCGACATTTTCGTGTTCGTCGACGGTGGTGATCAGGGCCTGAAGAAGTTCGCGATCACCGGCTACACCGAAGAGAATCTCGCGCGGTTCTTCGATGCGCCGACGACAGAGCCCCGCCCCGCCGGTCCGACGCTGCGTGCATTGTACGAGACGTGGAAGCCGAAGACGATCGGGCTTGGCATCAACGGGCGTCGCGGACAGACGCGTTCACTCGGCTACGATGCGTATCAGTTCATCGCCGACGCCGTCGGTGCGGAGGGCACGGCGAAGTTCGTCAGCGCATCGGACCTGATCGAGGAGTATCTCGACACGCGCTTGCCGGAAGAGATGGAGCACTACCGCTCGGCGGTGGCGGTGACGGAAGCGATCGTGAAGCGTGCGTTGTCGCCCGAGGTGATCACGGCCGGGCGCACGACGGTCGGTGACGTGCGCCGGCACTTGTACGATGCGCTCTGGTCGGCCGGCGTCCGCACCTGGTTTCAGCCCGATCTGCGCGTGCAACGTGCCAGCGGTGACATCGCCACATCGCGCGGCTTTCTCGCGGTGGCACCGGAAGCGACCGTCATCGAACCCGGTGATCTGGTGCACATCGATTTCGGCATCAGCTACATGGGCTTCGATACCGATTGGCAGAAGATGGCGTACGTGCTGAAGCCCGGCGAAACGGCGGCACCGCCCGGCTTGCGCGCCGCACTCGCGAACACGAACACGTTGCAGGACGCGGTGATGTTGCGTCACGCCCGCCCGGGTCTGACCGGCGGCGGAGTATTTCGCGCGACGATGTCAGAGATGAAGGAGCGTGGCATCGAGGCGATGGTGTACTCGCACCCGATCGGCACGCAGGGGCACGGCATGGGCGCCGGCATTGACTTCCGCGCCGCGAATCGCAGCGACACGACGGCGCTCAACAGTCGCCTGCGGCTCGGTTCCTACATCTCCGTCGAACTCAACACTGCCACACCGGTGCCGGAGTGGGGCGGGAAGAAGGTGTTCGTGATGATGGAGGACGATGCTTACCTCACCCCCGACGGCTTCCGCTTCTTCCGCCCGAGGCAGGAAGCGTTCTATCTCATTCCGAGTACTACTCGCGGATTGGTGCCGTAGTACTGAACACGTGAACTGCTCAACGTAACGGCGCGACGAACTTCTCAACGCCAAGGCGCAACGGCGCAACGAACTGCTCAACGCAGAGTCGCCAGGTTCGAGAGAGGCGCAAGGGCGAACTGCTTTGACGCAAAGACGCAAAGAAACGGCACGGCTGTCAGTCGCTGCGCGGCGATCGCGCGCACGCGATCCGAATATTTTGATGGAACTGCAACTGCGAGGAGCAGTTGCAAAAAAAAGTTGTTGCAGAAGGTCGCGATTCGTGGGTGCTATTACCGCGGAGCGCTTTGCGTCTTGGCGGCTTGGCGTCAAGGCAGTTCAGCTTCGCGACTCTGCTTTAGCAGTTCGTTGCGCCGTTGCGCCGTTGCGTTGAGCGGTTGAACAAAGCGCGAAGTGACTACTTGGCTGTGTCGTTGAGGTTGTAGCGCATGATCGAGCCGTGGCGGCCACGTTGGTCGCGCTCGAGGGCGTAGACGTCGCCGAGTGGGCCGGTGGAATCATTGAGCCATTGTGTCAGTGATGCGTGCTCGTCGGCCGAGAGCGTGATCTGCGTGGCAGCGAGCGTCGGCGCGAGGTGAGCGGTGGAGCGCGCACCGACGATGGCAGCAGCGACTGGTGGCTGGTCGAGCACGTAGCGCAACGCGATCGCGCCGATGGTTGTGGTGTGTGCGCGAGCGATGCTGGCGAGTGTGGCGAGCAGTCGCTGAAAGAGAGCCCAGCCGCCGAAGTCGTCGATGATCAGCTTGTACTTCACCAGCGATCGATTCTCGAGCGGCTCGGCAGGTTCTGGCGCACTCAACCAACGCTCGTGGAAAAAGCCGCCGGCCAGTGCGCCGTAGCACAGCAGTCCGACGCCGTGCGCCTGCGCGAGCGCGCCCATGTTGCGTAGCGCACGGCCATCGAGCAGTGAGACCTGCACCTGATGCGACACCAGCGGCACTCCGGCATCGAGGATCGCCGTGAGATGTGCGGTGTCGAAGTTCGTGGCACCGAGGTGACGAATCTTGCCGGCCTGTTGCAGATCGCGCAGATGAAGCGCCGAGTCAACGGCACCGGGCACGGCGTAATCCCACCAATGAAACTGCACCAGGTCGAGTCGCTCGATGCCAAGTCGCATCAGCGAACGGTCGATGATGCGTTCGATATCGCGTTTCGTGAGCGTCGGCAGTGCGGCGAGATCGGGCACACACTTGGTGTGGACCCGGATTGGCGCGGCATCGGTACCGCGCTGGTCGCGACGGATGCGAATGAAACGACCGATCAGTTCCTCCACGCCGGTATAGATGTCGGCGCAGTCGAACGCCGTGATCCCGGCATCGGCGAACGCCATCATGTCGGCGATCGCGGCGTCGGCATCCACGGCGCCGTGTCCGCCCGCCAGCTGCCATCCACCCTTGATGAGGCGGGGAATGTGATAGTCCGGCGCGAGAGAACACTGGGGCAGTGGTGTCATGGCGCGTCGCTGTCCGGCGCGGGCAATGGAACCAGCGTCACATCGGCATGTCGGAACGTCGATGTGCCTGTACGCGTGATGCGGAATCGTCCACCGCAGTGTGGATCAGGGCACGCGATGTCGGCGTCGCTGGTCATCCAGTCGTTGCGATGCGTGGGCCGTTGTTTGGCGGGCAGCAGGGGCAAGAGTGCGGCGAGTGGATAGAGCGGAAATGTCTGGCCGGGCGGGAATCGCAGATTCTCGCCCACGAGTTCGAACCAGTCGCCGACACGGTGATTGCACACCATCGCTCGATCGGTGGCGATCACTTCGACGCGCAGGTCATAGAGTGTGAAGCTGTCGTCCGGCATCGCGGCCGAGGCGTCGGGAATGGATGGCATGGCGCGAACGATAGCCGAGGGCGAGTTTCTTCGTCCACATGCCCACGACACCCGACGACCGTCAGCCCGCGCAACTCACGTTCCACGGCGGCCTTGTCGGCGCACTGGTTCCCTTCATCGTGTTCCTCGGCGGCGTCGGCACGCTCGCGGTGGCTGGTGCGCCGGATGAGAAGGGCTTCTGGCCGATTCTGCTCGCGGCGCTGATCGTCGGCCTGCTCCTCGCGCAGAATCGCGCGCAGTATTGCGAGGCGATGCTCGATGGCATGAGTCAGCGCGTCGTGATGGTGATGCTCTGCGCGTGGCTGTTTGCCGGTGTCCTTGGCACGATCCTCAGTGCATCCGGATTCGTGGGTGCGCTGGCGTGGCTTGCGCGCAGCGCACATCTGACGGGCGGCGCATACGTGGGTGCCGCGTTCGTGGTGTGTGCGCTGGTGTCCACTGCCACCGGCACGAGCTTCGGCACGATTCTGCTCGCCGGGCCGCTGCTGTATCCGGCGGGTGGACCGGCGGGCGCGGCGCCGGCTGCGCTGATGGGCGCGATTCTCGCGGGCGCGACGTTCGGTGACTCTATCTCGCCTGTATCGGATACCACGATCGCATCCAGCGGATCGCAGGACGCGGACATCGGCGGAACGGTACGCAGTCGATTGCGATATGCGCTGCCCGCCGGCGCCATCGCGCTCGTCGCAGCCATCGCACTTGGTGGTGGCGACGCATCCAGCAGCGTGCAGCGTACGTCCGATGCCATGCTGACCGCGAAGCCGCTGGCACTCGTGATGCTCATCGCACCGGCGCTCGTGATCGGCATGTTGCTGCGTCAGCGTCATCTGATCGAGTCATTGCTGATCGGCTCCGGTGTTGCGGCAACACTCGCCGTCGCACTCGGCTTCATCACACCCGGCGCGTTGCTGCATGTCGCACCAGGAACATTCGGTGCCACCGGACTTGTGGTGGATGGTATGCAGCGTGCGATCGGCGTCAGCGTGTTCACGCTGCTGCTGGTGGCACTGGTTGGCACGTTGCAGGCGACCGACGCACTCGAGCGACTGGTGCGGGCCGCCGAAGGTCGCGCGCATTCGTCACGCATGGCGGAGTGGTGGATTGTGGGCGTGGTGAGCGGCGCCGTGCTGCTCACGACCCACAGCGTGGTCGCGATTCTGGCGGTCGGGCCGTTTGCGAAACAGACCGGCGAACGCTTCGCGTTGTCGCGTTACCGGCGCGCGAATCTGCTCGACCTCACCGTGTGCACCTGGCCATTCCTGCTGCCATGGTTCCTGCCGACGATTCTGGCCGCCAGCGCGAGTGTCGGAGGCGAGGCTTTCGGCATGCCACCGCAGACGCCATTCGCGATCGGCATGCACAACACCTATGCGTGGACGCTGGTCGGCGCGGTGGTACTGGCGGTGACTACAGGCTACGGGCGGAAATGGGAATCGCCCGACGTGACTGGCGCAGCCGGGCATCCACCCGCGCCAGCAGTTGCGCCCCGGTGAACGGCTTCTGAATGAAATGGTCGGTTGAACCGACGCCCTCTTGAGGCAGTTCACTGTTCGAGTAGCGGTGATCAGATTCGCCATCACCTGTTCGAGCTGACCGCGATCCATCTGCACCAGCCCGAGATCGGCTGGCAGTTCGATCAGCAGCCGGCATCGATCACCGGCGAGGCGCTCCAGCAACCGCTCCATGTCACGCAGCACGAGATCGGGCTGCAGGCGCACCGGCGTGACGACGGACTTCCGGTTGAAGGCGAGCAGTTGACGGATCAGATCTACACCACGCATCGCGGCGCTGCGGAAGTCACTGACCTTGTCGTGCGCGATGTCGCCCGGCCGCATGCGGGTAAGCGCAAAGTCGGAGTTCGCCAGCACGGTCGTGAGCAGATTGTTGAAGTCGTGCGCGATGCCACCCGCGAGGCGACCGATCGCTTCCAGCTTCTGTCCTTCGCGCGCCCGTTCCTCGTACCGTGCACGACTCTCGGCCTCGGCACGCGCCGCCAGCAGGCTCGCGTTCTCACGTACGGCGATGGCCTGATTCGCGAGGAAGAGCACGTTCAGCGCGATCGCGGCGGCGACGAGCACGCCGAGCGGCTGGCGCTCTCGAGAACCCGCCGCCCAGATCAGCACGGCGTAGACGGTGACCGCGGCCACGGTGGGCAACAGGTTGATCGGGTTGAGCGACGGATCGGGGTGGCGTCATCGGTCCACGTTCCGTGCGCTGCGTCGAGCGTTCGGCGCAGAAAATGATCAGCACTTACGCGACCGGACAAATGGCCGCCGTCCATGATGTGAGCGGCGAATAGATGTTTGCGAAGTCGAGTTCAAGAACGAGATCGACGGTGCATTGCACGAACAGCGCGACGCCGAGCAGCGCAAAATCGTTGTACTGCTGATTCGCGGCCTGGCGCAGCAGCAGCCGTCCCACGAACGACAGGAGGACGATACAGGCGACAGGATACGCAATGATGAGCGCAAGCTCGTTGGATTGCATCTGCCGCGTCACCGGTGAGACCACGAACGTCCACACCAGCGCACTGATCGCGATCACGACACACGCCACATCGAACAACCGTTTGCGCCATTCGACGAGTCCGCGCGGGGCGATCGGGAATCGCCCGAGCGCAAAGGCACCAACGATGTAGGGCCCTCTCGGGCTTGTGAGCGCGAGACTCTGGAAGGGCTCGGCGATTTCTTGGCTACGGCTGGGCGTCACGGCCAGAGGCCTCTGCGGTAGCTCGGCCGCAGATGAGGAGGGCCGGTGGTATTCTCGTATCCTGGGGCGGTCTCTGCTGATGTGTCAACACGGTGGGGTTTGTCAGCGCGGGTCAACAGTTGGCGCAGGTTTAAATGGGTAAGAGAACTTGAAACCGTTAAAATGCACTTAACCCAGGAAAC
>JANLPZ010000150.1:0-12739 GCA_031367535.1 Gemmatimonadaceae bacterium | reverse complement strand
GCCGAAGATGTGAAAGGCAGTGTCGCGAGCATCGCCACGCTGCTCGCGGAGGCGGAGCTCAACATCGCCACGTTGCGCCTGTCGCGGAAACAGCGCGGTGGTGATGCGTTCATGGTGATCGAACTGGACGAAGCGCCGGGCGAGAATGTCCGCGACACGATCCGCGAACTCTCGTGGGTGCGCTGGGCGTTCCGGCTCGACAAGGTGGGAGCGGCGTAACCATGTACAAGTCACTGGCAGAGGCGATCCGCGACGCCGAGCAACGTGGTGTGAGCCTGTCGACCGTCGCGCTGGAGGCGGAGTCGGCAGATGGTGGTCGCACGATTGCCGACATCCGCAGCGCACTGTCACGTGCGCTGCACATCATGCGTGGCGCCATCACACAGGGCGAAAGCGGCGACCTGCGCTCGGCCTCCGGACTCGTTGGTGGCGATGCGGCAAAACTGATCACGGGACCCGAAGGTCCTTTGAGCGGCACACTCTTCCGCGACGTGCTGATGCGCGCGCTGGCGGTGCAGGAAGTGAATGCGGCGATGGGTGTGATCGTCGCGGCGCCCACGGCGGGCGGCGCGGGTGTGTTGCCGGCGGTGCTGACGGGCATCGCGCTGGCGAAGAACATTCCAGACGAAAAAGTCATCGATGCACTCGCGACCGCCGGATTGATCGGCGCCGTTGTGGCCGAACGTGCGTCACTGAGTGGCGCCGAGGGTGGCTGTCAGGCTGAGACAGGCGCGGCAGCCGGCATGGCCGCAGGCGCGGCAGTCGAGATGCTTGGCGGCACACCATCGCAGGCGGGTCATGCGACCGCGCTCGCGCAGCAGGGCACACTCGGTCTTGTGTGTGATCCACTGGGCGGACTGGTCGAGCTGCCGTGTGTGTTTCGGAATGCCACCGGCGCTGCCATTGCATTGGCCGCGATCGAGATGGCGATGGCCGGTGTCACGTTCGCAATTCCCGTCGATGAAGTGATCGACGTGATGGGCGAAATCGGCAAGGCGATGGATGTGCGCTATCGCGAGACAGCGGGCGGCGGACTGGCCGCGACTCCGACTGGTCGAAGGTTGGCGAAGGAACGGCTGGTGCAGATTAAACGGGCGGACGGGTAGCCGGCTCGCGCATTTCGCGAACTGCGTCGTGTGCGCTCGCGCCGGGCCGAGATGGGCGTGAATTCCCCTCATACGAATTCGGCGACGCAGCGCCAGCATTCGGTTGCGTAACGCCGTTCCCGTAATGCGCCCGACGGACGCGAGACGTCCGAACGAACGACGATCGGCGGCGCGGTGGGCTCGCACTCGGGTCGGACGACGTCGGCGAGATTCGCGGCGAGCACGAACTCGTCGTCGCCATCCGGCACCAGGAGGAGCGGAAAGCGCGAGGGCGGATCATGCCTACGTAGCTGTGCGACGTAAGGTTAGTATCGCCCCTGCGTCAGACGGTTCACGAAGTGCGGTTCCTGCGTTCCGCGAGGGGCCACTGGTGATAGCGAAGCCGATTGTGCCATCGTCTCTCCCGCTCATGTGACGAACGAAGCGATAATGATTAATGACGATCTCATGGATCAGGTGCGCGACGCAGCCAATGACTCATGCAGCAACTATCTCGACATTCATCGGTAGCGCTGCTGACCGGACCATACGGTCGAAGTGATTCCATTCCCCTCGGCGCCATTGCAAAAGTGCATCAAGTCGAGCGCATGAAAGTCAACTCGCGAAATTAGTTCGCGCTTCTTCAGCTTTGCCGGCGATCTCGACAATCAACCAATCTCAACGATTGCCGTTTAGAATCGTAACATAGCGTCATCTTATACTTGACGAGCTGGCAGCAGGCACGTATGAATTGCGAACGACATTATCGCGTGTCAAATAGAATATATTTGATATCATTCACACTGCTATGCTCACCGCGGACAGTCAGGCAGTTTCAGTGAGCGGTCGAGTTTCGACGTATTGTTTCTATTGGCAGTGAACTGAGCTCGTTGTCTTACTGACTTCAAACAAGCGCATTTGAGCAAGCACTGACTCGTGCGTCATGCGTGGTGCTATCCGCACGCACGGATCATGCTCAGGATGCAAGCTGATTTGTGGTGAGCGCTGTTTCACGAGAAGAGAGAGTTTTGCGCCAAACAGAGGATCGGCGCAGTTAGGGTGAGTGTAGTTGCATAGCCGGGCAGTTTTTGACCCGCTGCTTTCTGATATGCAATCCCGCAAACGTCCACCGGCCAGCAATCTGAAACTGGTGCAGCACTCTTCGCGCGCACAATCCAAATTGCCGGCCGTACATCGGCTCGATGCTTCGCTGCTACAGAACCACAACACACTTCACATGAGGAAAATTGTCAATGAAGAAGCTGATTGTTGTAGGGTTCGTTGGTGCCATCGGAGTTGCGAGTTGTACGGACGTCGACCCGAGCGTCACCAGTAGCGGAATTCGACCTATATCTGCAGCAGTTCGCCAGCTCAGCGAGAGTCCGGCCGTCCTGTCGAAGCTTGGCTGCCTCGTGCTGACAGAGAGCCCGACAGGACAGACAATCGCTGTCCACTATCCGAGCAGCGTGCGGGTGCGTACTGGCCCATTGAATGAGCGAAAGCGCATGTTCGTGAGGGAAGTTGCCAGAGACGAGCACTCGGTCACCGTGTGCTATGCTTCAGGTGAGGATCAGGGGCAGGCGCGCATTCGCTATCAGCAGTCGCGCAGGTTCTCGTCTCCTGCGCCGGCGCGGACGCTACCAGTGCTATACGCTGCGGCTCGAGATCGCGGCGCTATCGATCTCGTCGGGCGTGAATGGCTTCGTTCAGTTGCGCCACTCTATTACACGCGCGTCCGCAAATCATCGGCAGGCGCTGTCGTAATACCAGCGTTCTTTCAAGGACCTGGCGAAGTTCCGGTTCAGAGAGCGCCGCTTGCGCCCGTATACGTGACAGCCACCCAAGACCCTGTCAGTCATGTTACATGGGTCCTGATATCGGACTCTGAGGCACGGTGGAAGCTCGGCAATCGTGCGCCCGCCTCACTGTGGGACTCGGACTACTTTGTGATTTGGGATGGAGTAGATGAATGCGCCGACGCGTCGAACGCTGGTCTCTGGATGTTCGACGAAGCAGCTCGGCTCAGTGACGTCGCAGCGAAGGAGCAGGCCGCGATTTCGGCAATCGAACAGCAACACCAAGCGTTCTGCAAACTTGACATCAATCGCCCCTATTTAGACTGCCTCGATTTCTTCATCATGGGTGCTGGCACGCTGGGCTTTCAGATTGGAAATAATAGAGACTTCGACCCTCTTGCAGATCCGGCGAACTCAAAACTGCAGCTATACCTCAATCCTGCAGATGCAACAATGGTCTTCATCTGGCAGGGTTCGGCCGTCGTAAACGTGAGTTTGATACAGCCGTACAGTCCCGGAGAAGCTGTCGTCAATATGGTGAATAGCGTCTTTTTCCGCCCAGGCAACAGCCCTCCGAGCGCGAACCAGATAACAGATGCGGACGTAGTCGTGCAGAACGGCGGGACCAGGGTGATCTTTTCTATCACCGCAACGTCCGCGGCCGCGACGTTTCCAGGGATCACGCCAGGTATCAAGGCCAGCATCGTGTACGATCGTGCCGCTGATGGCTCTTGGGATATGGTGAGGAGTGCAAGCGCAACGACGCCATATCCCTCTCTCGGCATCTATCGGAAAGTTGGTAGCACATTTCAAGTGCGCGACGAGTTCAAAGAGGAATGGCTTGGACTGACGCCGCACCTTTGGTGGACGAACAAATTGAGCTCTCGCACGAGTGCGAAGGCATACACCGTTCCCGCGTCACAGGGTTGCCAGTGGCAGTAATGCGACTCGCGCACCCCGATTGATTTATTCCTTTGCGACACTGCTCTTGTCGGGGGCGCGTCCAACTTCAAGTCGGGATTGCCCGTCATTACTATTTAGTTGTGACGGGCAACTCACTTCGCGTCTGAGAGTAAAGTGCACGCAATGTCGGCCTGGACAGCTCGAGTCTCGATTGAGGCGTCAATTTCATGTCCGCCGCGCTCGGTCCTCCAGCGAGTGCGGAAGCAGTTTACTTCTTCATGTTGGGACATGACGAAGAAATTCTCGAGGGAAGAACGCGCTTCAATCCACGCTTCACTCAAGCGTCTCATTTTCGCGTTCGCAACAGGCACGATTGTGTCTTCCGCCATAGAAGGACAGGCGACGCGTACACACGTAGAGTCTGCGGATGACGCTTGCGCATCGCTCGCACAGCATTCGCTTGCGACTGAAAATGGAATGCGGGATTCAGCCGCGAACGTTGACGGCGACTTTCGACACGCATCCGCGCTGCGCGGTGACAGCGGCACGATTCATCAACTGGCAGCAACGGCCATTCGGGTGTGGCAAAGTCGCTACCCCGGTGTGCGCCATATTCTTAGGTCAATCGACGGTAAGTCTTGGGTGGTGTGTGTAACGCAAGTCGACGGCCAGATTCTCGGTGGAACGCTACTGCTGCGCGCAGTGCGACCGACAGACATCACCGTGCAAGATGCTCTGGAATCGCACATGGCCGCGCTCGTTGGCCACATTGCCGCAGATTCACTCAACGGGGTTGACTTTGTGATTCCCGAATGGGAAGTACGGGACATGGTTTGGAGTGTGGACTACCGCAAGTTTCTTGAGTCGGTTGATTCCATTTTGCTCGCGTTCGGAGATGCGGACTCTGTGCGTCGTCCGATCTTGGTACTTGCGGGAAGTCGTGGCGGCGTCGCGAATCTTTTAGGTTTGATGGACTCCGCCGATGTCTCTGGCGAAGTCCTACAGTATGACTTCGCGCACTCCGTTGCTTATGTGACGCGAGAGGCAAATGGCGGCTGGAGTCTGCACGAAATTGGGCACGTCGCTGTGGATCGCATACTTGCGTCTCGCGTAGAATTGAACAGCAGGCCGTACGTCGCGTTGTCAGAAGCGGTAGCAAGGGCGGTCGGAGGATCGATGGGGCGTTCACTAGAGTACTACATCTGTGATTCAATTCACCATCGACCCGCGAATCCTCGCGAGCATTGGCGTCGACCGGTCTCGTGGTTCTTTTCCGGACGCGATGGGTATAACCAACTGGTCGACATGCTTGGATTCAGTATCAGACGTGAGCTCGATGCCGGACGCAGAGTAGATCTTCCGTCCACATTTCGCGCACTAACTGAAAGTGCGTCGGCGGAAGAAATATTCTCGACCGTGTCCTCATTGCCGCCGAGCGCTGACTCAGTTGGAAGTGTCCCTGCGAACCCTCCCAACGCACATTGGTGGCAGAGTGTCGCCGCTTCCTGCGAAACTTTTGTCTCACGTTAGCGAATTGCTCGTGGTGCATTCTGTGTGACACGAGCGCTGTTGCGGCATTGATCGCACGATCACTTTTTCATGCGTGCTAAATATTTTCGGCAATAGTTGGACTCGTCGTATCCGTCCGACATTCGCGGGTGCTCCGCATACGCTCGAAACTCGCGTGACCGCGACGCGAAAGTTAGTGTAGGCGCGCGTGTCGGACTCACTTATGTGATCACCTTGTCATTCCGGCGCTCTCGCTCTATGATCGACAAAACTGACAAGGAAAAGCAACCGCGCAAGCCGCCTGCAACGATTGAGGAAGCTCGTTCGCTCGCGTTCCTCGGTCTGATTGCTGGAGCCGTGATTGGTGTATCCGGAGGGGTTGTGCTCCTCGCATTCTTCGCAGGAATCCCAGCGCTACTGTTATTGCTTATAGTTGGCTCCGTACGAGGAGTTTGGTTGACGGTTACGCGCTACAACGCTCTACTCGGGGCCGTGAGTTTTGCATGTGCGCTTTGTGTCGCGCAGTGGCCGTTTACCTGGTGGCTGCTTCCCAAAATATTCGAGCGAGCCGGGCCGAGCTCAGTTGGATCACTTCCACTGATCGCATTGATTGGCTTCGCGGTTGCGCCGAGCGCCATCGCGTACGTCCGAGGCCGTGCTCTTATTTCGGAAACCAAATCTGACTGAGAAGGAACTCAACTGGTCGATGCGACGGCTACTGCTAGAATGGCGGCCGGCGTTTTGACGGCGAGGGTGTCGAATGGTTGTTGCATCGCAGATTGGACCAAATCGGCCGAGTCATCGCTCAACCAAGGCATATGATCGGTTGGCGGTGAAGCAGTGCAAGAATGCGTTGGAGCGACCGTCCTGCGGCGGTTGGTGGGCCCTCGCACGATCAGTGTGTATAGGTTGTCTGCGGATCCGGGCATGCGCAGCTGACGATCTCGCGGTGGTTGGCGGCGGCGCGTAGCGTTCCCGCTATAGCAATTTCTGTTAAGAGATGTACAGGCGCGTCTGGGGGCTCCTCACTCCCGGCGCATACGCGGATACCTTTGCCTTATAACCCGTGCGCTTGTTTGCCTAAGTCTGAAGAAGCCACAGGGCGACCGTCAGTGCCAACTCGTCGCGATCCGGCTGTGTCACAACTGCAACTGCTGTTGCCGTTCCCGCGGGATTTTCGCGGCATCTGACCTCGGAGAGCATCTGGTATTCCTGACGCGAATTCGGCTGTGTGTCGGCGTGAAGCAGACTCGTCTCAACATCGTGATGCGCCGGTTCACGTCGCTGCTGCTGTGCGCCACGATTGCCGCGCGTCCATCGGTTGCCACCTCGCAGGCCACATCGCCCGTCGTTCGCGCATCGACAGGCTGGGCTTACCGCGTTGCGTCGCGACCGGCACAGCCGCGCGGTGTGCTGGTCCTGATGCCCGGCTTCGGAGGCACGTTTGGTGATTTTTCTGACTTCGATAGCGCCGGCACCGAGCGCCCAGCGCTTGCCGATTCATTGTCGAGCGCTGGCATCGCGCTCGTCATGATTGCGCCGCCGGCCGGTGTGCTGTTTGGCGGCGCGTCCCACGTCCGCCAGCTCGAGGACACGATCGTCGAAGCGCTTCGGACGTTCAGCGACCACGCGCTTCCGCTGGCCATCGGCGGCTTCTCGGCCGGTGGGACCGATGCGATTCTCCTGGCTGAGCGCTGTGGCGCTGGTGCGTGCACGATGCCGCACACCGTGAAAGCGGTGTTCGAAGTGGATGCGCCGTTGGATTGGTATCGACTCTGGGACAATTCGGTGCTCCTGCTCGCCAACGCGCCACCACGCGCCAACGTGACGGAAGCGAAACTGCTGCGTACCGCGATCGAAGCGCGCATCGGACGGCAGCCGACGAGAACGTCGCCCGCGTATCTCGCGGCGTCGCCGCTCGCGTCGCGATCACGGGACGGGGGCAACGCGCGCGCGTTGACGGTGCTCGCTGTTCGTGCGTACACCGAACCCGATGTGCAGTGGTGGATGGCGAATCGTAGCGGCGACTACTACGGGATGAATGCGCTCGATGCGGCGTCGCTCGTGCGTATCCTTCAGTTGCGCGGCAATACGCGCGCGGAACTGATCGTGACGTCGGGCAAGGGGTTCCGCCCCGATGGCGCGCGTCACCCGCATTCGTGGTCGATCGTGGATCAGGTGGAGTTGGCGCGGTGGGTTGTGTCGCATCTTTCGAACTAGCGCCCAACCACACCCGCGGCCGCTCGCGTCACCCCCACCCCCGACTCACTACAACGTCTGCCGGTGCACCACCCGCGCCATCTTCACGATCCACTGTCGCAACGCTTCGCCGTCGACATCCGCCGTCGACTCACGATCCGGCCCGCGCCGCACATACGACTCATCATCGCGCGGCCCGTACGCCCTCAGAATGCGCGCCCATGGTTCGACCACCACATCGGACGCGTGCTGCGGCGACACGGCACCGCTGCCCGACACGACACCAACCCACAGCAGCGCCACCAGGTCGCGCGCGAAGCCGACGAACACGAGTTCACGCCCGCGCCCTGCCGTGCCGGTCTTGCCGGCCAGCGAATAGTCGTCGCCGAGGATGTTCGCGGCGCGCCAGCCGGTGCCTTGCTGCGCGACGCCCTGCAGCATCGAGAACGTCATGTCCGCGGCCATCGACGACATCAGCGGCGCCGCCAGTCCGCTCGCGTCATACCCACTGAACCGCGGCAGCAGCGCACGTTCCGGTGAGCGCAGTGCGGCGTACGCGGTGAGCAGATCGAGCGGCGCGACGGTCTGTAACCCGAGTCCATCGGCCGGCGTGGCGTTCACGGTGCGCAAAATGCCTGCGCGCACCAACCGCTCCCTTGCCTGCGCGCTCAGCCCCGCCATCAGGCATTCGCCGAGCACGTTGTCGCTGCGATACATCGCCTCGGCGATGCTGCGATCGGGCGCGTCGTAGCCGCTCAGCGTGGCGAGGTATTCGTGGACCTTCGGATCCTGACAGTGATTGTTCATCAACTCGCCGAGCGTCCAGTCAGTGTCGATCGATTCATCGTCGATGGCGGCGGCGAGCAGCAGTGGTTTAATCGCACTGGCTGGCTGAATGCGACCGATGCGCAACAGATCCGCGCCCGCGGCGGTGCGACCATGTCGGCCGGTGTAACTCACCACTTCACCAGTTGACACACGCATTGCAACGAAGATGCCCGCCACTTCACGCGGTGGTGTGCTGTCGTTCTTGCGACGTACGCCGTCCGGGCCCTGCAGCTTTCGCACGAGCGCCGTCAGCTCACGCTCGGCCGAACGCTGCAGATTCGCATCGAGAAATGTGCGCACACTCGTCGGACAGGTGACAGACGGCTCACAGGTGGCGAAGCCATCGCGCACACGCGAGATGTAGCCGCGATACGGCAGCACCGTGGCCGCCGACAACCGTGTGCGTGACGGCGCGATCCGCTTCTTCGTGATGGTGAACGTGGCGTCGAAGCGATGCATGCGTTCGAATACACTCTCGATCGCAGCGCGACGATCGGCGACGTCGTTCTGCGCCGGATCACGGTCCCGAGGGTTGGCCACGAGGTGTGCAAGCTCCGCCGCATCGGATGCGGTGAGCGCGGTCGCCGGCTTGCCGTAGTACGACCGTGCCGCGGCGTCGATACCGTTGCGATTGCGACCGAGATACACGCTGTTGAGATACAGCTCGAGCACTTCGCGCTTGCCGAAGCGTGAGGTGAGATAGGTGCCCAGACCGGCTTCCGCGAGTTTGCCGGTCCAGCTGTGGTCCAGCGGCATGCGATCACCGCACAATGCGCGCGCGAGCTGCATCGGGATCGTGCTCGCCCCGCGCCGTGATGAAGCGCCCGGCTTGAGGTTGCCGACGGCGGCGACAACGGTACCGACCGGATCCACGCCGCGGTGATACCACGAGTTGAGGCGTCGATCCTCGACCGCGGTGAACGCCATCGGCACATGTTTCGGCAGCGCGGCGAGTGCCACATACCGATCACGCGTTGGCTCGATGAAGCCGACGCGTTTGCCGGCCGCATCGAGGAGTTCCGTTCCGTTCTTCAGGTTCGTCACGCGCGCGCCGACTCGACACGGCGCATGACCATAGAACGGATAGAGCATGATCATCGGCAAAACCGTGATCAGGCCGAGCAGCACCAGGGCACGTCGCTTCGTGACACGCATGGCAGTGCGGAGTGCGGGAGTCCTCAGACTCGAACGCCACGGGGAACCGTGTCTCGGGTCGAGGCGGCGCCTGGCTGAGCGCCTCGGTGGGTCCTACGCGCGCAGAACTCCACTTGTGTCGCCTGAACTGCGCAGATGGTTGCCTGCATACGGCCGAGCTCGCTGTATCACGCGGGCTTTGGCTCGGCCATCCGTGCTGTCACCATGCGCAGTGTCAGATAAAACAAGAGACCCACAGGTCCGAACATGAACGTCAGGAACAGGCACGGCACCACCAGCAGATGGGCAATGCCGCGTTCGCGCGCGTCCATCACTTCCCAGCAGCCGATGAACAGGTCGAAGGCGAGATAGTGCACCCAGCCGGCCAGTACGGCGCGATCCTGCGTGAAGAGCGCCTTGACCTGCACGAGTGAACCGAAACCGCCGTCTGGATTTTTCGGCGCCGTTATGAGCGCCCAGATGTAGAGCAGCGCGAACGCGGCCGGTATCACGAACCGAAGCACCGGTGCAACACGCTTCGGCTGCAGCACGAGGGCGATCCAGCAGAGCAGGGCGGTGGTGTTGGCGTACTGGAACAGCCTGGCTTCGAGCATGCTCAACCTGTGGAATGAATCAGTGGATGACCGGCGAGTGCCTGCACCAGGGCCGCGACAAAGATCACGCTAGAGAGCGATGCGGCGAAGAGTACTGTGTGTGATCCCGCGACAAATGGTCGCTCGCCTCGGTGCATCGCGGCCGTGTCGAGTGGTGAATTGATGTTGAAGTGGCTGGACGTGCCGCGTGCGGCCTGCAACTGTATCAGCACGATCTCGAGGACGAGGATCCACGCGATCAGATTCGAGGCAACGCGCAGAGTTCGGGTCTGCGGCAGGTCGCGCACCATCCAGGCGAGCGTGAACAGGTAGATCGCGCCGGACGCACTGAATTTCACCGGCTTGAGCCACGCCGGTGCGCCGGTGATCACGCGGTGATCGACCGCGAATCCGACGACGGCGATCGCGAACAACAGCAGGCACGTGACGGTCGCGTTGGCGAGCGGTGGTGACCACTGTTCGATATCGGAATAGTGCAGACGCAGCGATGGCATGAAGCGACGTGAGAGTGCGACGACCGTGATCGTTCCGGTCTACGAAAGCCGACTCAGGGCAGTTTCGTTCGCGGTACGATCAGCGCGCACTGCCCGCACGCGGGTCTGCCACCAGATACTCCGCCAGCCTGGCGCGCCCGCGCGCGAGCCGTGATTGCACGGTACCCATCGGTACCGAGAGCACGGCCGCGATTTCCTCGCAGGTCAAGCCGTCGATTTCCTTCAGTTCGACGACGGTGCGCGCGGCAATTGGCAGCCGTGCCAACGCCGCATCGACGATGGCGCGACGTTCAGCGTTCATCACGCGCGTGTCCTGCAGCACGTCGGGATCGATCGCCGAGTCGATGACACTGACGCGGCCCTCGGGCGTATCGAGCTGCGACTCGCTGAGCTCTCTTGCGCGCTTTGGCATCTCGCGCGTAAGCACATTGTTGATGTGATTGATCGCGACGCGATGAATCCACGTCTTGAGCGATGAGTCGCCGCGATAAGTGTGCAACCGGCTGAACACGCGAAAGAAAATGTCCTGCGCGATGTCATCTCGATACGCAGCGAGACGTCGCGTCTGCAGCAGGTGCTGCACCAGCGCGATGTGACCGAAGTAGATCTCTCGTTGCGCATGTTCCTCGCCGGCCAGTGCGGACTGCGCCAGATCGAGGTCTTCAGCGTGTGCTGCATCACGCGCGCTGACTTCAGGCAGCCGTCGACGTGATGGCCGTTGCGACGACAGTTGTTCGCGCAGGACGCCGAAGACCTGCTCCGCCCACTCCACTGGCGCCGCGACGACACGTGCGGCCGAATCGCGCAACACGGCGAGGTGCGAGTGCGCAGCTTCGATCTGTCGGGCCGCGTCATCCGACTGCGCGGACGCCGCGCGCAACGCCGAGAGCTGCGCAGCGTCGGCCGAGCTGAGCTCACCGTCGAGTGCGCGGCTGGCGAGCAGCGTGATGTCGGAGCGGGACGACGGCATGCGTGCGAGTCTAGCGCCCGCCGTGTGTGCGTGCCACGTCCGGTGCGAGCGCGCCTCACCCGTTCGGGCGATGGCAGGGACAACGCCAGCGAATACCGTGTCTGTTGGGAGAGCGCCTCGCACGATGCCTTGTCCTGCGCCTCCCCGCCGCCTCAACCGACGACGCACTGTGCCCGAGTCCCGGATCGCCCTCGAAACCAGCCTCGCTGACCGCTGGACGCTATCCGGCGACTGGACCATGTCCGGCGGGCGTTTGGTCACGCGTGCCACGGACATGGAGAACGGAGAATCGGTGCGCATCTCGGCGGTGTTCTGCGCAACAGACGGCATGGCCACCGCGCAGCTGGCGCGCGAGATCGGCGCGTTGGAATACCTCGCGCATCAACCAACTGTCGTGCCATTGCTTGCGTCGGGACGTGCCGCCGGCTGGCTGTATCTGGTGACGCCGTGGCGCGAGCCGTCAATGCGCGCGGTTGTCGCCCACAGCGGACCGCTACCCGTGTTCGACGCGGTGCAGCATGCCATCGCGGTTGCGGACCTGCTGCATTTTGCGCACAGCCTCGGGCTCGCGCATGGCGCCGTATCGGCGGAGACACTGTATGTGGCCGACGGGCAGATCCAGCTCGGCGGATTTGCGACCGTCACGCGCGCGCATGCCGACTCCGAGCGTGCGCGCACGGCGGCTCGCGACGTGCTCGGCCTGGCCGCTGCACTCTTCGAACTGGTGACGGGCACGCCGTGGCGAGCCGGCCAGCGGTGCCCGGATACGATCCCCGCCGAGTTGAGCTTCCTGCTGCATCGCGCGCTGGGTGCGAGCAAGGATGCACGATTCGCGAGTGCGATCGCATTTGCGCAGGCGCTGTGCGCGTGGCGCGAGGCGGCGATATTCGACGGCATGGAGGTCGGCGCGCGCGATGCGATGCTGGAAGGCGAGCTCTCCGAGTTGCCGTTGAGTGATGGCGCCGACCGCTCGTTACGGGTGCTGCACGCACTGCTCGATCGGGCGGAAGTGGCCGATCTGCCGCCAGATCCGGACGATCCGCTGGTGATGCAGTGCTGGCAGCGTGCGTCCGCGCAGGTTGGTGCCCGTGACGCCCGGCTGGTGGCACTGCGGTGCCGCTGGCGGCTGCTGGCTGAGCGTGATCCGGTTGGCGCGCTGAGTGCGTCGCAGGCGGCACCGAACGCGGCGGTCGTGTTGCCGTACCGT
>JANLPZ010000018.1:0-19776 GCA_031367535.1 Gemmatimonadaceae bacterium | reverse complement strand
GGGCGATGTGATCACGTACCTCGGCGTCCTCGAGGACGCCGGAGTGTTCGGGGTCAAGCAATCGCCTTACATCTCGCGGCCCGATGGCGCACTGATCACGGCGTGGACGACGCTGATGTCGATGGCGACCGGACGCCCGTTGCTGCTCTGCGATTCGAAGCAGCTGACGACGGAACGCACCGCAGCCACGACCGCGCTGGCCGTCGATCTGCTGGCGCGCCCTGATGCAACACGGCTCGCGATCATCGGCACCGGCGCCATCGGGCAGGCGCATCTGCGCCACGTGCGCACGCTGCGCGACTGGAGTGAGATCCGCCTCCACTCGCGCCGCTTGATGACCACGCTCGACGTGCACGACACGCTCCATGCGATGGACCCGCGTGTCATGCTGTGCGGATCACTGACGCAGGCGGTGCAGGATGCCGACGTGGTGATGCTCTGCACCTCGTCGGGCACCTCGGTGCTCGATCCCGCCGAGCTCGAAACGAGTGCGCTGATCACGTCCGTGAGCACGAATGCCGCGCGCGCACACGAAGTCCCACCGATCTCACTGCACTCGATGGCGTGCTATTGCGATGATCGGGTCGGGACGCCGGCAAGCGCAGGCGAAATGGTGCTGGCAGCGGAAGAACATGAGTGGTCGGCATCGGACATCGCCGGCGATCTGGGCGACTTGGTCACGGGTCGCCTTCCTGCGCCGACGCACGAGACACACACGTTCTTCCGTTCGATCGGACTCGGCCTCGAGGACGTCGCAATGGCGAAGGCGATTCTCGATCTCGCGTTGCGCGACGCCGCGTCGCACTGAACACCGCTCTCGCATTCACGGGACACGTCATCATGGACATCAAGGAATTCGGCGTCGAAAGCTGGATGGACCGCTATGAGGATCACTGCGAATTCAATCTGGCCGAGACATGTGTGGAGTCGCTGTACATGCACGAACTGCTGGCGCTGACAGGGACCAGTGGGACTTTCCTGGACGGCTTGCGCGAACTGAAACTGACGTACGGTGCGATCGAAGGTTCGACCGCATTGCGCGAACAGATCGCGTCGCTGTTCACATCGCAGCGGCGCGAGAACGTGACGGTGACACACGGCGCCGCGGGAGCGAATGCGCTGGTGTATGAAACACTGGTGCGGCCAGGGGATCACATCGTGTCACTGGTCCCAAACTACCAGCAGCACTATTCGATCCCGGAGAGCTTCGGCGCACGCGTCGACCTGCTGTGGCTGCGTGCGGAGGACGGCTACCTGCCGCACATCGAGCAACTGCGCGCGATGGTCACGCCGTCGACCCGACTGATCGTGTTCAGCAATCCGAACAATCCGACCGGATCACTGATGGATCGCGCGATGCTACAGCAGATCGCAGATGTCGCGCGCGCAGCGGGCGCGTGGGTGCTGAGCGATGAAGTGTATCGCGGCATTGACCTCGCGGGCGACGGTTTCACGACCTCGATGGTGGATCTCTACGAACGCGGTATCAGCACTGGCAGCATGTCGAAGGCGTACTCGCTGGCCGGACTGCGACTTGGCTGGATCGTCGCTCCGGAGGATTTTCTGAAGACGGTCACGATTCATCGCCACTACAACACGATCAGCGTCGGCATGCTCGACGACCGGTTTGCGACGCTGGCGCTGGCGCATCGCGGCGCGATCCTCACGCGCAACCGTGAGATCCTGCGCACGAATCTCGAGATCCTCGACGCCTGGGTGACAGCGGAGCCCAGCCTCTCGTACGTGAAGCCGAAGTCCGGTACCACGGCGCTGGTGCAATACGACCTGCCGATTTCCTCGCGCGATTTCTGCACACAGCTGCTCGAGCAGACCGGCGTGATGTTCGTGCCCGGCAGCACGATGGAGATGGAGGGGCATCTGCGCATCGGGTATGCGAACGCGCGCAGTTCGCTCGAGCGCGGGCTGCCGCTGGTATCGACGTTTCTGCGCAGCGTGGCAGGTCGCTGACATGCGCGGTGCGACGCATCGCCGTCGCCTGCTGGCGCAGGCTGTCCCGATGGCCGACGGGATCGCCGCGTTGCTGTTCCCGTTCGCCGAAGTCGTCGTGCACGATCTCGCGTCGCAGACCGTGGTGCACATCGCCAACAACCTGTCGCGCCGGGAAATCGGGGACGCGTCGGCGCTGGCCGATCTCGAGCGCGATTCGGTGCACGACATGATCGGACCGTATGAGAAGCAGAACTGGGACGGCGGTCGGATGCGCTCCGTGAGCGTGCTGGTCCGCGACAACGCCGGTCATGCGATCGGCATGGTGTGCATCAATCTCGGCATCGCCATGTTCGAGCAGGCGCGCGCGACGCTCGAGCTGTTCGTGCGCGGCGTGCGCGTGATGCCACAACCGGAACAGCTCTTTCGTGATGACTGGCAGGAACGCATCAACACCTTTCTGCACGGCTGGCTGGCGGAGCGCCAGCTGGCGCTCAGCGGACTGACCCGGACGCAGAAGCGCGAGCTGGTGTGGGCACTCGAGCGCGACGGTGCATTCCGCGGGCGGAGCGCGGCGACCTACGTCTCCAACGTGCTCGATATGGGGCGTGCGACCGTCTTCAAGTATCTGAAGGACGTCCGATCCGACACCACGCCGGCGGCGCGCCTCTGACGGCGCGCTGTGATCACTTCACCGGAATCGCCTTCAGCACATCGTGTGCGATCGCCGGGTAGTCGCGATCGAAGTGATGATCCCCGGTGCGCGACACGACCGTCGCGCGCGCGCGGTCGAGCTGCGGACAGATCGTATCACTCTCGGTCGTGCCATAGAGACAGAAGTAGTGCGCGCCGCCGCTGCGCTGCAGTTCGGGCAGCACCGGCAGATCAGTGCGCCGGGGATTGTCGCGGATCAGGTCCATGATGTGGAATTCGAAACTCGCCGAGTGTTCCGCGCCGAGGAGGCCGACGAGCTGCACGCGGTCCCGAAGATCGGCCGGGAGGCGATTGAGGATGAACGGCATGAAGCCCGCGCCACGCGAATAGCCGAGCAGAATGACCTTGCTGCGCGACCACTGCGTGAGGTAGGTGCGGAGGATACGTTCGGTGTCGCGCGCGACATCATCCGGCGTGCGCTTGCCACGTTCGAGCCAGGCGCGCGAGTTGAGGCCGACAACTGCGATTCCGTTCGCAGCAAGCTCTTTCGAGACGTTGTTGACGAGGGCCGCCCACCCACCATCGCCACTCCAGAAGACGGCGAGTGTCTGCCCTGCACTGGCGGGGACTTCCGTGATCGGAAGATCGCTGAGCGCCGCGGGCCGGGACTGCGCGCCTGCACCGACAGCGGCACACGAGAGCGACAGCGCGCACGCGAGATGTACAAGTGACGGGTGACGGACGGGCATTCGACGAGGATGGATCGGATGTTTGCGGAACAGGTGATGGCGCATGACTGATGCGATGCTACACCGCAGGTTACTAATCTGCGCCATCGGTGCGACGGGGGATGGACCTCACGGCCGGCTGCGGAGTTGTAAACCGCGGCACTCCCCGACGGCCGAAATCGGCCGCTGTCGCCCTTCACTCCCCTGTCGTTTCCATGCCCGACGGCACCACCCCGCTCGCCCCACCACACACAGCGCGCTCTGCTCCGGTGACCACGCCGGGCCCCGACATCGAGCACGAGTCGCGCTGGCAACGCATCAAGCCGTGGGCCGGTGCGACAGCGATCATCGTGGTGCTGACGGCCGCGCTGCTCCTGCTGCGCAAGGAGCTGGCCGGCACGGGCTACCATCGGCTGATGCTGGCATTGCAATCGATGCCGACATCGCAGCTCGCCGCGGCCCTGGTGACGACGATCGTCGCATACCTGCTGCTGTCCTGGTACGACCTCCTGGCATTGCGGTACATCGGTGCGCACATCAACCCGTTGCGCGTGCTGTTGTCGTCGTCGTTGTCGTACGGCATCAGTCAGACGCTGGGCTTTCCGCTGCTGACCGGCAATGCGGTGCGCGTACGGTTCTGGAGTTCATGGGGGTTGTCGACCGAAGAGATGGCGCGCGCGGCCGCGTGCGTGAGCGCGACGTTCACGACCGGCATCGTGACCGTCTGCGGCGCGGCACTGCTGATCGAGCCGGAAGGCACGTTGCAACTGCTGCACCTGCCCGATGCACTGGCACGCGCGAGCGGTGTGGTGCTGCTGCTGTTCACGGCGGCGTACATCGTCTGGGCGGCGCGAAAGACCAGCGCACCGATCCGCGTCGCGGGCTGGGAATTTCCGGTGCCGTCGCTGTCACTGGCGGTGACGCAGATCGCGATTGCGCTACTCGACTGGACTGCGGCAGGCCTCGTGCTGTACGTGTTGCTCCCACCCGGGCACGTGGTGGAGTTCGTGCCGTTCCTCGGTGTGTTCGTACTGGCGCAGACGGTCGGTGTGATCAGTCATGTGCCCGGCGGTCTGGGTGTGTTCGAAACGCTGATGGTACTGGCGCTCAAGCCGCTCATTCCCGCGCAGGAAACAGTGGTGACGCTGCTCGCGTATCGCGCCGTGTACTACCTGGTGCCGTTCATCGGCGCGGTGGTGACGCTGCTGGTGATGGAAGTGGTGCGACAGCGCGAACGTGTGCCGGCGCTGATCGACAAAACGCAGGCCACGATCGCCAGTGTCTCACAATGGGCGCGCGTACTGCAGCCCTTGCTGCCGACGGCGATCGGCACCTCGACGTTTCTCGGCGGCATGATCCTGCTGTTCTCGGGCGCAACACCGGCGGCGCATGGACGCGTGCGCACGCTGACCGATGTGCTGCCGCTCGGCCTCGTGGAGTTCTCGCATTTTATCGCGAGCGTGGTCGGGGTCGGATTGCTGATACTCGGGTGGGCGTTGCGGCGGCGTCTCGATGCGGCGTGGGGGCTGACGGTCTCGCTGCTGTGCGTCGGCATTGTGTCGTCGATGCTGAAGGGACTCGACTACGAAGAAGCGCTGGCGCTGACGGCGGTGCTGCTGGTGATCCTGCCCGCACGTTCGGCATTCTATCGCAAGACGGCACTGACCAGCGAGCCGCTGTCGCCGGGATGGATCGCCGGTATTGTTGCGGTGGTCGGCGCGAGCATCTGGGTCGGAGCGTTCGCGTATCGTCACTTGGACTATTCAACCGAGATGTGGTGGGAGTTTGCGGCCCGCGGCAACGCGCCACGCTTTCTGCGCGCGACCGCCGGTGTGGTGGGTGCCGTGATGATTTTTGGCGTGCTGCGTTTACTGCGTCATGCGAGGTACACGCCGGTAGCGCCATCACCGGCGGACATCGAGAGGGCGGCGACGATCGTCCACTCGGTCGCGTGGAGCACGGCGTCCCTGGCGTTGCTTGGCGACAAGTCGCTGCTCTACAACGACGACGCGACCGCGTTTGTGATGTATGGCGTGGCGGGACGCAGCTGGATCGCAATGGGTGATCCGGTCGGCCCGCACGAGGCGGGGACTGAAGCGGCGTGGCGATTCAAGTCCGAAGCGGATGCGCATGGGGCGCGACCGGTGTTCTATCAGGTCGGCGCGGAGCGACTGCCGCTCTACATCGATCTCGGGCTGACGCTGCTCAAGCTGGGCGAGGAAGCGTTCGTGCGATTGCCGGAGTTCTCGTTGAGTGGCGCGGATCGTCGCTGGATGCGGCGCAATCTCAACGACTCCGAAAAGGCCGGGATGACGTTCGAGGTCGTGCCGGCCAGTGACGTGCCCGCACTGCTGCCGACGTTGCGCACGATCTCGGATGAGTGGTTGGGCACGAAGTCAGCGCGCGAGAAGGGGTTTTCGCTCGGTCGATTCGATGAGGCGTATTTGAAACACTTCCCTATGGCGCTGGTGTACGCACCGACGGAATCCGGTCGCGAGATCGTGGCGTTCGCGAACTTGTGGTGCGGTGTGAGTGGCGGTGAGATCTCGCCGGACCTGATGCGACGATCCAGTCACGCACCGCGCGGCGTGATGGATTTCCTGTTCATCCAATTGTTGTTGTGGGGCAAGGAGCGGGGCTACTCGATGGCGAATCTCGGGATGGCGCCGCTGGCCGGCCTGGCGTCGCCGACGCTCGCACGCCCCGAGCTGGCACCACTCTGGTCGCGCGCCGGCGCTTTTTTGTATGGTCGCGGCGAACAGTTCTACAACTTCCAGGGTTTGCGCGCGTTCAAGGAAAAGTTCTCGCCGATCTGGATGCCGCGGTATCTCGCGTCACCCGGCGGCTTCGCGCTGCCGCGTGTGCTGGCAAACGTGACGTCGCTGATCTCGGGTGGCGTGACAGGCATCGTACACAAGTGATGCTGCGACGCGCGAGAAGGTGGCAGGTATTCACCTGCCTCGTGCAGTCCTGCGTGATGTCTGCCTGTACCACGTTCAGTGCAACACGACCACTCAACAGCGCGCAGCCAGGCAGCACGACGTTTCATTCGGTGAACGTCGGCGAGGTCACACGAACATTTTTGCTGCATCTGCCACCTGCCGCCGCTGACCATCGTGTCCCGCTGGTCCTCGTGTTCCACGGCCACACGGGCAACGCCACGGTCGCACTCAAGAGTTCGCGCATGAATGCCGTCGCCGACTCACTCGGCATGGCGGTGGTGTACGCCGATGGCAGTGGACGCGTGCGTGGCGTCGGGCTGTCGTGGAATGTGGGCACCTGTTGCGGCTGGGCGCAGGCGCACAACGTGGACGAAATGGCGTTCGTGGACACGCTTCGTGCGACGATGGTGCGATCGGGACGCGTCGACAGTGCGGCGGTGTTCGCGGCAGGCTTCTCCGCCGGCGGTATGCTCGCACTGAAAGCCGCATGCGAGCGCCCGGGCATCATTCGCGCCGTTGCCGATCTTGCGGGGGCAATGCCGAATTATCCCTGTCCGACGAAAACACCCATCGGTGTGTTGCTCGTGCGTGGCGGTGACGATGAAGACCTGCGCGAGGATCACGCGATTCAACGCGCGGAAGGTGCGCCACCGTACGCGACCTCACTGGACTCGGCGGCGGCATTCTGGTCACGCGTGAATCGCTGCACCGGCCATCGTACGTCGCTGCTGCGCAATGTGCCGACGGAACGCGTCAGAACCCTCATCGCGACGGGCTGCGCACCGGGTGGTGCGGTGGAGATGGTGTCCATTCCCCATCACCCGCACGCGTGGCCCGGCGGTCGCTCGACATGGTGGTTCGGTCAGCAGCCGTCACAAGCAGTGAACGGCTCGGCGCTCGTGCTCGGCTTCTTCGCACAGCAGCTCGCTCAGCGACCTTGAGCTCTCGGCGGGCATCGCTAACAATGTTCGCGCGGGGGAGGCGGGGAAGAGCGAAAGTCTCTGAAACTGCGTGCGCGGTGACTGGCTTCTACAGCATTCGAGCGGACAATTTTTTTTCGCGCGGGGTCGCAGGGACGCGGGGGAAGAACGAACAGCTCTGAAACTGCGCTGGCGACACCGGCTCAGTGGCGCATTCAGAGGGTGCCAGCGCTGCGCACCGAGCCGCCTATGCGAGCCGCAGTTCACACACAATTGTTCGGCCGAATGAGAACGACGATCGCATCGCGCACCGACCTCCCCGCGGTTCCCCGCGAGCCCCGCGTGAAAAGTTTTTTTCCTGCCTGCTGTAGGAAATGGGACTCAGCCGCCGTGCAAGCGACGGAGGAGTGCGATGCCGTTGACGCTGTGGGCGGCCCAGGCGAGGGCGAGGAGGGCCGCGACGGTGAGGATACCGCCAACTGTCTTGAGTCTCATGAGGAATTCCGTCAGACGTGGGAGAGGGCATCGCGCACGGTGAGGCGCGCGGCGCGGAGAGCGGGGATGGAACTGACCAGAACCGTGCCGACGAGCAGGCCGGTTGCCCAGACGGCGACGCCTGAGGGCGAAATCGTGAGCGTCAGTTCCTGCGCGGCGATGGATGCCAGCACACGACCGACGGTCAGCGACAACACCCGTGACGCGACGACGGCCGCCAGGATGCTGACGAGCGCGATGAGCACACCTTCCGCCACCACCGTGCGCACGATCATGCGTGTGCTGCAGCCGACCGCGCGCATCACGCCGAACTCGCGCGTGCGTTCGAACACGGAGACGCCGAGTGAAGATGCGAGGCCGATCATTCCCACGATCGCCATCACGAGCGCGATGAAGCCAAGTGCGAATACGAGGATGTAGACGTGTCCACCCTGCGCGCTGGCGATGCGGGCCTCGGTCTGCACCGATCGCACTTCGACATCGATGCGCGCCAGCGCGGCCGTCAGATCGCGCGTCGCGCGCGTCACATCACCTCCGCTCGCGAGCTGCACACGGACGGCGTTCGTGCTGTCGGGCGTTCCAGTGGCGAGCGCCATCAGCGCTGGGGTCACCAGCAGCGTGGCTTGTGTGAGCGGTTCGCGCATCACACCGACGACGCGAACCACGACCGGCCGGCCATTCACGCGCAGCGCGACCGAATCACCGAGCGCCAGGTCGTGGAACGAGAGCGCTCGTGCCATGCTGTTGATCACGACGGCATTCGTATCGCGGTCAGTCAGCCAGCGCCCCTCGGCCATACGGTGCGCGATGAGTGTAGTCTGCGGCGGTGCAGCACGAAATGTGAAGCTGCCGTGACCGCCATCCGGATAACTCTGCTGAATCTCGAGTTCGTCGCTTCCGACGCGGGCCGCATGCTGCGTGCCCCACGATTCAACAGTCCGCACACCCGGCACTGCCGCGATCGCCGCGACGACGCGCTGCTGCGACGCGTCTCCGCGGAGCCGCACTTCCAGCTGAAAGAATCGATCCTGCCGAGCCGTCGCGACGTTGCGCTCCCACGCCGCGCGCAGATCGAGACTGGCAATGAACATTGCGCCGGCACCGGCCAGCAGCGCCGCCGTCATCGCCAGCCGAGCGCGACGGCGAAAGGTGTTTCGCACGGCAAGTGTGAGTGCCGGGTCCGAGAGTCGCCAGCGAGTGACGGTGCGAACGAGGCCATTGACCGCCGACGCCGCGGACCGGCCGGCACTATCATCGAGCGCCGCGCGGACCGTGCGCCGTGATGCGCGCACAATCGGCAATGCGGCAGCAAGCACGGGGGCGCCGACACCCAGCGCGAGTGCGACGAGGTAAATCCACAGCGGTACCGCCACACTCTCCAGCCGCAGATTGAGCAGCGTGGCGACGAGCCCGATGAACTGTCGACCGAGAAGCAGCCCGATCGGAACACCGAGCAGCGTGGCGACGCCACCGAGCGCGCATACGAGCACGAGATAGAGCGCGCTGATCTGCGTGCTGACAGCGCCGATCGCTTTCATGATCGCGATCTCGCGCGCCTGCTGCGCCAGCCACGCACTGACGACGCCACCCGTCAGCACGGCACCGAGCAGCAGCACCAGCATGCTGAAGGCCAGCAGCATCACCACGATCGCATTCATCTGTCGCTGATGCGGGTGTTGCTGCGGTGGCGGAATGCGGATTTGGTACACACGCTGACCTGCAGCGATGAGGACGCCGGCAACACTGCGCGACGTGCGCTCGATGGCAGCGGGATCGGTGACCCCATCGCGCACCACGAGTTTCAACACGTCGAGTGGTTCCGTGACGCCGAGTGCGCTGAGTGTCGCGCTCGTGACATAGCCGTAGACGACCTGCTCCTGCCAGGCTGGCGCGACACCGGGATCGTGCACACTCGCGGCAATCGTGATCGAGCAGCGCCCGACACCGGCGAGCTCGATGTTGACGGCGCGCCCGAGACTCGAGTGCGTCAGCTCCATGGCACTCCGTTCGATCGCGAGCGTTCCAACGGGCGCGGGCCACGTGCCCGAGTCCGGGTGCAGCGTGTTGATGCGCAGTGAATCGAACGACGGCACCACGAACAGCAGCAGCGGCAACCACTCACCGTTGCCAACGTCGATGCGCGCCGAAAGTGTCGACGCCAGTTCCGCCGCCGCCACATTCGGCACGCGGCGCACCGAGTCGAGCACGGCAGGCGTCAGGTTCCCCGAGATCGCGAGTTGCGCCGACGCCGGATTCGAGCCGATGTAGCTGCGCGGGACTTCACGACGCAACACCGTCCATGTGCTGAGCATCGTGACGACTGCGACGAGGCTCACCGTCAGCGCGGCGACGACCAGCGTCAGGCGACCGCGCGCCACTTGAGCGTCGCGCAGCATCTTCACCCAACGTGTGGTCATATCAGCGCCGTAAGGGCCGCGCCGGTGTCTTCGATCACCACGCCGTCGCGCAGGCTGATCGTGCGCGTGAAGTAGCGATCGAGTTCACGCTCGTGCGACACCGTGATCACAGTCTTGCCGTCCTGTGCGAGGGCGGCGAGAAACGACAGCACGACGTCGGAGGTGACCGAGTCCAGATTGCCAGTCGGCTCGTCGGCAACGATCAGCGGCGGATCGGTGGCCAGTGCGCGTGCGATGGCGGCGCGCTGTTGCTGACCGCCCGAGAGGTCCGCCGGAATCTTGTCGGCCTGTTCGGCGATCTCGAGGCGCTCGAGCAGGGCCAGCGCTCGCGCACGCCGCTCCCGCCGCGGGTACACCTCGCAGAAATCCATCGGCAGCATCACGTTTTCTGCGATCGTGAGCGTCGGCAGCAGCTGGAAAAACTGGAAGACGATGCCGACGTTCCGGCCACGCCACGCCGCCAGCCCCTCCTGCGACAGTCGATGGATCGCGTGTGCCCCGATGTCGATCGTGCCGCTGGTTGGCGTGTCGATACCGGTGAGCAGGTTGATCAGCGTGGTCTTGCCGCTGCCCGACTTGCCCACCACGGCGACACATTCTCCGGTGGCGATGTCGAGCGAGATCGCGTCGAGTGCCACGAAGCGCCGGGCGTCAGTCCCGTACGACTTCGACACATCACGCAAACGGACGAGCGGGTCATGCATGGAACCGTGCCGCACTCTCGAGCTCCTTGTTGCGAGTCATGGAGACGAGCATACTGTTGCGGTGACCGGAAAGCCGGCACAAAATGCCGATTTCTGTTCGGTTCCGAATAACCGCGTCACTTCTGTTCAGGAACGCCTGATGCCCGTTGCTGGCAAGAGTGCCGACAAACGTGTCCAGCGGACACGTGAGCTGCTGCTGCAGTCGCTGGTCACGCTGATCGGGGAACGCGGCTACGAGCGCCTGACGATCCAGAACATCCTGGACCAGAGCGGCGTGGGTCGGGCGACGTTCTACGCGCACTTCGAGAGCAAGGATGCGCTGATGGAGATGAGCGTTTCCGGCCTGCGGCAGTGGCTTGCGCGCGAAGCGCTGTCACGCCCGAACGAACGTCTCGGATTTTCGCTGCCGTTCTTCCTCCATCTGAACAGCCATCGCCACATTTACCGCATGACAGTGGGCAAACGCGGCGAAGTGACGGTCGGGCGATTGATCCGGCGCATGCTGCGCGAGCTGGCCCAGAGCGACCTCTCGGCACACGCCGCGCGCCACGACCAGTCGATGCCGACGGAGATGGTCACCGAATACATCGTTGGCGCGCTCTGGTCCACGATCGTGTGGTGGATGACGAGCGAGTCCGAGCTCGATGCCGCCGAAGTCGATCAGCTGTTCCGCCGCCTCGCCTTTCGCGGCATTCCGGAGTCCGTTCGCTGCTAGCAATCGAACAGTTTTCACGCGGGGCTCGCGTGAAAACTGTTCGAACCGATGCTGTAGAACTTCAGCTGATCGGCGGCTTGACCTTGGGCTTGACGAAGACGCTCGGAATCCCGAGCCCCTGCAGCATGGCGTTGAATTTTGTGATGTCATCGGATTCGATCTGCTCAAGAATCTTCAGCTGCACATCGAGCTTGGTGGAGAGATCGGTGAACACCTCACCGTGCTGCTGGGTCGGCGCGTAGGCGCCCGTCTGCAGCTGTGCGTTGAGTGTGATGAACCAGTTGTAGAGACGCACCGGCTGATCGAGCGTACACTGATCGACATGGCACGCCGTTTCGTACAACTCGCCGCGCACGCTCTCGAGCTTCACGCGCGCGGCCTTGGCGGCGTCGGCGACCTGCTTCGCGTACGGCTGATCCTTCGTCTGCGCCACCCGCGCATCGAGCTGCGTCTGCAGGTCCTCGAGCCGCTCGACACGCTCCACCAGTTCAGTCAGACGTGCGCGCACGCGCATCGCGGCATCGAACTGCGCCGTGAGTTCGGCGGTGGTGGACGTGGAGCGCGGATCGGCGACGACTGTGAACTGTTTCGACAGCGTGTCCTTGGCGACGATCAGCCGCACCGTGTACGTGCCCGGCGGCACCTTCGGCCCGGCCAGGCTGCCCTCGTCGATCACCGTGTTACGCATCTCTTTCGCATCAGGATAGCGCAGATTCCAGAAGAAGCGATTGGTGCCGGGCTTGAGTCGTGGGATCGAATCAGCGGCGTAGTAGCTGATGCTGTCGGTCACAACCTTCTTCGCCGGAATACTGTCACCCGCGGTGCGCGTCGTATCAGCGCTGTTGTCCGCTGCAAAGCTCCGGATCACGGTGCCCCTGGCATCCAGAAACTGCACTGTGACGGACGTGCCTGACACGGGCGTTGCCTTGAGCCAGTAGTCCACCAGCGCGCCGGGTGGCGGATTTTCACCCGCGGCACCATCACGCTGCCAACCGCCACCATCCCATAGCATTGCCGTTGCGGGCTGGAAGAGATGCACCGGCTTCTTCATCACGTCCGCGGTGAGCTCGCGCAGCGGTGACACATCGTCGATTACCCAGAACGCGCGACCATGTGTCGCGGCGATCAGATCGTTGCCGTGCACGGTCAGGTCACGCACACTGACGCGCGGCAGGTTGAGTTGCATCGGCTGCCAGTTCGCACCGTCATCCATGCTCACCCAGACGCCGATTTCCGTTCCCGCGTAGAGCAGTCCGCGACGCACCGGATCCTCCCGCACGACGCGTGCGTACGCGGTGCCCGGAATACCGGTCACAATCTTCGTCCACGTCTTGCCGTAGTCCGCGCTCTTCCAGAGATATGGCGCGAAGTCATCCTGCTGATATCGATTCGCCGCCACATACACAGTCGCCGCGTCATGCGGTGACGCGTCGATGTGCGCCGTGCGCGTGAGCCGGCCGTAGCCGGGCGGCGTCACATTCTCCCACGTGGTGCCGCCGTTCTTCGACAGATGCAGCATGCCGTCATCCGACCCGGCCCACAGCACCCCCTTCGCCTTCGGAGACTCGGCAAACGCATAGATCGTCGCATACCACTCGGCGCCCGTCATTTCGCCGTGAATCGGGCCGCCGGTGCGCGTCAGCGTCTTCGGATCGTGCGTAGTGAGGTCGGGGGAGATCTTCTCCCAGCTCGCACCTTCGTTGCGCGTGCGCCAGACGTGCTGCGACGTGACGTACAGCGTCTGCGGATCGTGCGGCGAGATGAGCACCGGGAACGTCCACTGGAAACGCTCCGGTACATCACCGGCGGCCCAGCCATCGTAGTTGCGCAACCCGACCGAGATGTCGCGCTCCTGCCGCCGGCCATGGTCATAGCGCGAGAACGCGCCCATGTAACACCCGCCATATGTGATCAGCGGATTACGCGGATCGACGGCCACCGTGGCGTTCTCGCAACCGGCCGGGCTGTAATAGTCGCGGTCACCGATGAATCCATCGTCGCTGCGACTGGCGATCGACACCGGCGAGTTGTCCTGCTGCGCGCCATAGATGCGATACGGAAACTGATTGTCGGTAGTGACGTGGTAGAACTGCGCCGTGGGCTGGTTGTGGATACTCGACCAGGTAGCACCGGCATCGAACGAAATCGTGCCGCCGCCATCGTTCGAATTGATCATCCGCTTTGAATTCTTCGGATCGATCCACATTGCGTGCGTGTCGCCATGCGGCACCTTCACGCGTGCGAACGTCTTCCCGCCGTCGATGGACCGGAACACGCCAAGGTTCATCACGTACACCGTGTTCTCATTCAGCGGATCGGCGGCGACCTGCGAGTAGTACCATGCGCGCACCCAGAAGCGTGCATCGGTGTTCATGCGCTCCCACGTATCACCCGCATCGTCGGACCGGAAGATGCCGCCGGACGAATCAGGTGCTTCGATGCTCGCATAGATGCGACGCGGATTGGCCGGCGACACATCGAGGCCGATCTTGCCGAGTGGCTTCGCCGGAATGCCAGGGCGAAAGGTGAGTTCGGTCCACGTGTCGCCACCATCCACGGTTTTCCAGATGCCACTGCGACCGCCGCCGGACATCATCGACCACGGCGTGCGCTGGAACTTGTACATCGATGCGTAGAGGATGCGCGGGTTGGACGGATCGATGCTCAGATCATTCGCGCCGGTCGAATCGTTGATGAACAAGACCTTCTTCCACGTCTTGCCGCCATCGATCGTGCGGAACACGCCACGCTCGGCGTTCGGCCCGAACGCGTGGCCCATGGCAGCGACATACGCGCGATCGGGATTGTGCGGATCGACGACGATATCGGCGATCTGATGCGAGTCGGGCAGGCCGAGGCGCGACCAGGTGGCGCCTGCATCGGTGGAGCGATAGATGCCGGTGCCCGGCGTGAGATCTTCGCGCAGCTGCGATTCACCGGTGCCGACATAGATGACGTTCGGATCCGACGGTGCAATGGCCATCGCTCCGACGGATGAGATGTCGGACTTGCCGTCGGTGATGTTGCTCCACGTCTGGCCGCCATTCATGGTGCGCCAGACGCCGCCGTTCACGCCGCCGACGTAGAACACGAACGGCTTCGTCGGATCGCCGACGACCGCGTTCGCACGACCACCGCGCATCGGTCCGACGTTTCGCCAGCGCATCGCCTTGAAAGCGCTCGCGGTCGCCGACGGTGCGGAATACAGGTTTCCGTCGTACGCGGGCGCACTCGCCGCGCGTGCGGTGGTGCCGGCGCGCTGGGCGGCCAGCGGCAGTGCGAGGAGCAGCATGGCCGTCGCGAGTGTCGCGACTGACGCAGATGTGAGACGTTCAAACCGCATCGACGGAAGACAGGAGAGAGGAGACATCACCCGCGTGTGCCTCAAAGTTCCTCCCCGGCAACCCGTGGCGCGAGGGGTTCGGCGGATTCTCCGGTGTTCCGTGGTACCGGAACGGCTGCGGGGCGCCGCGAGTGACCTCGCGACGCCCCTGAGAACTGCTCCCGGTACTGATTTTGTGTTACGGCGTCAGAACGATCGTCGAGACGCTCATCGCCGGCATGGCGTACGACGTCGCGTTGCTGCTCACGACCAGATCCGCCTGACGGGTCGGAGTCGACGAGGCATCGCTGAGCAGGTAGACGCGGGCCTTGGTGAGTCCACTCACGTTGGCCAACGCGATGCTGGCCACCTTCGGCGTCGTGGTCTTGTTGATGGCCACGAGCACCAGCTGTCCGGCAGCGTCGCGACTCGCGTACACGGAACTGGTGGCGTTGTTGGTCGTGGTGGCCCTGAGGCCCAAGTCACCAAATGTGCCGCCGCTACCATCGTAGTTCCGGAACATGCGGAAGGCACCGAAGATGAACGCATACGCCTTGTTGCCGTCACCACCGTATGGTGCGGCCCAGATGCCAGCGTTGGCCCAGAGCGCTGCGGCGAACACACCCTCGCGACCGAAGATGCCGAGCACGTCGGCCTGTGCGATGCCACCGGAGATGTCACCACCACGACCGTAGTAGTACTCGGTGATAGCCAGCTTCGTCCCCGGATAGTGCGCCGCGACCTGCTCACGCAATCGCGGAATGAGACGAATCGGACCACCGGTCACGTTCGTCACCCAGCTGCCGTCGTTGTACGAGGGATCCCAGAGCGACCGCGGCGCCTGCACACGCGCCTGAATCATCGCGCTGTCCTGCAGGGCGTAGTCGTTGCCGATATCGCCGTTGCCCGTGCCGTTCTGCGGATAAAAATGGGTATCGAGCACATCGAGCAGGCGCCTGCCCGCAACGACGCTTGCCGCGTTCATCCGATCGAGATACACGTCGAAGAAATTCTGCGTACCATACACCGGATCTGCGGTTGGGTACCGTCCGAGTGTGGTGAGCCCGGTGTAGGTGGCGGTTGCCGGACCGAAGATCATGGCATTCGGCAGCACCGCCTTGATGGCCCTCGCATACACGGCACTCGTGTCGCTGAAGCCGGTGTACGTCTGAATACGGGGCGTCGAGGAATTGTCGTTGTAGTCGCTCTGGATTTCCTTGTGTGTGAAGTGCCAGAGGTCGGGCTCATTGTCGAGCGAGAAGAAGACCGGCGCCGTGGCGTTGGTGGTTCGGCCGGGATAATTCGCCTCGAACCAGTTCACGAATTCATCCTGATACACGACACCGTCGGTGGCATTCGGCGTGGTGGTGAACGCACTGCCCTTGGCGGCTTTGCTGACCTTGAAGTGTGTGGCCAGTCGCGTGGCGCGGTCGGCGTCCGACGTTCCCACGTTGCAATTGCAGGCGTCACCGGCGACGTAGCCGATGAGAGGAATGGTCGCCATGAAGGCCTGACCACGGGCAAACGTCGGTGTCGCGCGCGCCCGCACGCCTTCGCCGGGGGTGGTGGAACTGCTATACAGCTGGTCGTTCTGAAAGTTGTAGTCGCTGCCGGCGTTGCTGTAGTTGTTCTCCCAGTTGTAGGCCGTCGCGCGATTGCCGCCGTTGCGATTGAACGTCAGTTCCGCCGGGGGCGTCGCTCCGGCCCACTGCTCCGCCGTGTTGTTCGCGCCATAGATGAAGCGCGAGATGGGGAACGTGGCGCTGGCATCGACGGCGAACGACACGTCGCTCGGCCCGGTCGGCGAGGGTGGTGGCGGTGGGACGACGACGACACCACCTGTGACGGTGATGGCGGACGTGGCGGTGTAATTGGCATAGCTGGCAGTGATCGTGGCGGTACCGGCGGACACGCCGGTTACGAGGCCTGCGCTGCTGACCGACGCAACGCCGTCAGCGGACGACTTCCAGGCCGCCACGGCGCCGGTGAGGACGCGGCCCTTGCGATCCCGGATGACGGCTGTCAGCTGCGTGGTCGCGCTGACGGCCACGGAGACCGTGGTCGGCGCCACGCTCAACCGCGAGCTGTTGACGGCAAGTGATGGGGCGGCCGGGTCGACGCTGCTGCTGTCGGTACAACCGGAGGCGAGCGCGACAAGCGCGACAAGCGCCACCGCGAGGGTGTGAGTGGACTTCCGCATGCCGTTCTCCGAGCGAAGTGACGGATCACCGTGCGGCCCGACTGGCATGGCGGCAGTCACAATGACTGCAAGCGCGGTAGCCTCGAAGCTGTGCGTCGCCGACTTTCGCCGGGTTTGCCCTTTCACGGCCTCTGGACGGGAGGCATGCGTACTGCGACGTGTGTCCGACGGAACGACAGTTGAGTATGACAAACTGCGGCGCCGCGAAATCCACGTCGATTACGCGAGAGTGCCCGTCGGGAGGAGAAGCAATCACTGTGCCACAGCACGTTGGCACGGACCCAAGAGCGCCAGGCTCACATCGCGATCGTCCCCGCCACCTGCTTTACCAGCTGGTAGAGGAAATCCAGCCCATCGTAGTACGAGCGCGTGCGCAGCTTCTCATCCCGGCCGTGGGCGTTGTTTTCCCCCGGCTGCGAGAAGATGCCGCTGACCCCGTAGGTCGGGATGCCGACGGCGCGCAGGAAACGCCCGTCGGTCGCTCCGGTGCTCATGGTCGGGATGACCGGGATATCGCCCCACATCTGTTTCGTGAGCGCGGTGGCGCTGTTGAGCAGTGTCGGATCGATCGCATCCGGCGCGACGCCGAACTTCTCGGTCGTTTCCTTCATCAGCGTGACGTGAATCGATGTGTCGTTGAGCACCCGTTCGATGCTCGCCTTCACTTCCTCGAGCGTCGACGTCGGCACGATGCGACAGTTCACGTTGGCCGTCGCGGTCTGTGGCAGTGCGTTGTACGCATGTCCGCCGCCCAGTCGCGTCGCGACGCACGAGGTGCGCAGCATGGAGGAGTAGCGCGGATCTTTCGAGAGGGCAGCGGCAGCGACGCTGTCACTCGGATTGGCCGCGACAGCGCGCATGGCCGCGGCAACGTCCGGCTTCTCGACCTTCGCCGTCTCTTCGAGGAACGGCTTCGTGATCGCGTTGAGTGCCACCGGGAAGGTGTAGTGCGCGAGATTGACGAGCCCCTGCGCGAGCTGATTGATCGCGTTGTCGGGGCGCGGCACACTCGAGTGACCACCCGGATTGAGCACGGTGAGCGTGAAGTTCACCGGGACCTTCTCGGCCGCCTGCACGGAGTGGAACAGCGGCGTCGTGCCGCTCAGTGTTCCGCCACCACCTTCGTTGATGGCGTACGCCGCGTCGATCAGGTTGCGGTGATGCTTGGTCAGGTAATCGACACCATTGCTCGCCCCGCCTTCTTCGTCAGCGGTCAGCGCGAGGATCAGGTCGCGCGCCGGGACGAATCCTTCCTTCTTGTAGCGCAGCAGATTGGCGACGAACATCGACGCCATCGCCTTGTCGTCGGCGGTCCCGCGACCGTAGAAAAAACCGTTCGCCTCCTGCAATTCGAACGGATCGCGCGACCAGTCGGTGCGCAGCGCCGCGACCACGTCGAGATGCGCGAGCAGGAGCACCGGCTTGAGTGCACCGCCGCGGCCACGATACCGCACGACGAGATTGCCCTTCGTCGGCGCGCCAGGCGGAATGACGATGTGAATGTCGGCGGCCGGGAATCCGGCCGCGCGGAAGCGTGCGGCCATCGCCTGCACTGCTCTCGTGACCGAGCCGACCGAATCGACCGTGTTGATCTCGACCAGCTGTTCGTACACATCACGCGCCGCCTTCTGGTGCGGCGTGAGGGCGGCCTGCGCGCCGACCGTGACCGGGAGCAACAGGCAGGCAAGCAGACGTCGGGACGTGAACATGGTCCGATCCGGTGGCGGGAAAGGGTGCGGGTGCCGGCCAGTGGCACGAGGCTGCGCGTGATGCTAGCGGATTCCGGACCAACTTCGTAGTGCCGGCGCCTCCGCCTCCCCGTCCCGCCCTGCGCGACTGGTACTCAGCGCACGATTTCTTCGTTCACCCAGAAAATGCGCTCCGAGAGGAAGTTCTTCATCGCGAGGAGCTCACCATCGTAGCTGCCAGTGACGACGCGATTGGGCCACACATAGGTGCCAAGAATCGGCCAGCGCCGGAAATTCGAGGCCTGTGCGATGCTCAGGTAGTTGCCGCGCAAGAAAACGAGATTCTTGAGCGAGTCGAGCACGCCGGCGCGCTGCAGCTCACCCCAGCGCGCGGCGGTGTGCGCCTTGAACGCGGGGTCCTGAAACAGCCGCGTGTACCACTGTGCCTGACGCGAATACCAGCCATCGGTACGATCGGCGCCATTGTAGTTCACGTTGCCGATGGCGAGATCGAAGTCCCACAGCGGGCCGAACGTCAGCTTCCCGCCGCGTGCCTTGTACATGAAGGCACTGAGCCGCAGGTTGCCGTCCACGTTCTTGGCGACTTCCTGCACGATGTAGTAGTTGATCGCCGATTCGACATCGATGAACGCAGCGTAGCCGACCGTCGGATTGGCGAAGCGACTGCTGAAAATCGAGGAGTCGGTGCGCGCGATGTAGTTGACGATGTAGTCCTTCTGCTTCTCCCAGCCGGCGTCGAGCAGTGTCTGGGGATCGTTGGCGCAGAAGACCATGCGCGTCATCGTCGAGTTGAAGCAGAACGTCTCACCGCGTCGCTCGTCCACTTCCAGCAGGAATCCGCCAGTGACGTTGGTGGCCGATGTGTCGGTCACTTTCATCGCCGTGATGTTCACACGCTGCGGGTCGATGCGAATGTGTTCGACGAGCTGAAAGACACCCTGATACTGCCCGTTCACATTGACATCCACGAACCGCGACCGCGGCGTCCAGGCCATGCCCACCATGCGTCCGAGTTCGAACGTC
>JANLPZ010000218.1:0-2572 GCA_031367535.1 Gemmatimonadaceae bacterium | reverse complement strand
CGACGACGACACCGTGCGGAAATTCATGGTCGCCACCGTCGTCTGGGGCGCCATTGGCATGCTGGTGGGCGTGCTCATCGCGCTGCAGCTCGCCAATCCGATCTTCAATCTCGGGTTGCCGTTCACGAGCTTCGGCCGCTTGCGACCGCTGCATACCAACGCGGTCATCTTCGCGTTCGGTGGCAACGCGTTCTTCTGTGGCTGCTACTACTCCACGCAGCGCCTGCTCAAGGCGCGCATGTTCAGCGACACTCTCAGCACGATCCATTTCTGGGGTTGGCAGGCGATCATCCTCGCCGCCGCCATCACGCTGCCGCTCGGCTTCACGCAGGCCAAGGAATATGCCGAGCTGGAATGGCCGATCGATATCGCGATCACGATCATCTGGGTCGTCTTCGCCGTCAACTTCATCGGTACACTGATCCGGCGCCGCGAACGACATCTGTACGTCGCGCTCTGGTTCTACCTCGCGTCGATCATCACCGTCGCGATCCTGCACATCTTCAACAACCTGTCGATCCCGGCCGGACCGTTCAAGAGCTACAGCATCTATGCCGGCGTGCAGGATGCGTTCATGCAGTGGTGGTACGGGCACAACGCCGTCGCCTTTTTCCTCACGACGCCGTTCCTTGGCCTCATGTACTACTTCATGCCGAAAGCGGCTGAAGGGCCGGTGTTCAGCTATCGCCTGTCGATCCTGCATTTCTGGTCGCTGGTGTTCATGTACATCTGGGCCGGACCGCACCACCTGCACTACACCGCACTGCCGGAGTGGGCCTCGACGCTTGGCATGGTGTTCAGCGTGATGCTGTGGGCGCCAAGCTGGGGCGGCATGATCAACGGCCTGCTCACCTTGCGCGGCGGCTGGCACAAGGTCGTCAACGATCCGATTCTCAAGTTCTTCGTGATCGGCATCACCGCCTACGGCATGAGCACGTTCGAAGGCCCGATGTTGTCGATCAAGAGCGTCAATGCACTCGCGCACTACAGCGACTGGATCATCGCGCATGTGCACACCGGCGCGTTGGGCTGGAACGGCTTCATCACGTTCGGCATGATCTACTGGTTGCTGCCGCGACTGTTCCAGGCGCCGCTCTACAGCAAGAAACTGGCGGAACTGCATTTCTGGATCGGCACGTTCGGTATCATCCTCTACGTCGTGTCGATCTACTCGGCCGGCATCACGCAGGGACTGATGTGGCGCGCGTTCGATGAAACCGGGCGCCTGATGTATCCCGACTTCATCGAAACGGTCGTACGACTGCTGCCGATGTACTGGGTGCGCGTGGTCGGCGGTTCGTTGTATGTGATCGGCGTGCTGATGCTTGGCTGGAACATGTTCATGACGTGGCGCGCGCGGCCGGCAGTGTACGCCGTGCCGGTGATTCATGCCGCGCCGCTCACGAAGGCGTGGTCTGAGTCCGTCATTCCGAAGCCGACTGGCGAAGGTCTGATCGGGTGGATCCGTGCGATGCGATACCACCGCCGCTGGGAAGCGATGCCAGTGCTCTTCACGGTGCTCGTGACCGTCGCCGTCGCGGTCGCATCGCTGTTCGAGATCATCCCGACGTTCCTGATCAAGTCGAACGTGCCGACGATCGCGAGTGTGCATCCCTACACGCCGCTCGAGTTGTACGGGCGCGACATGTACATCCGCGAAGGCTGCTTCAACTGTCATTCGCAGATGATTCGCCCGTTGCGCTACGAGACGGAGCGGTACGGCGAATACTCCAAGCCGGGCGAGAGCGTCTACGATCACCCGTTCCTCTGGGGCTCGAAGCGCAACGGTCCTGATCTCGCACGTGAAGGCGGAAAGTTTCCGAACCTGTGGCACGTCACGCACTTCAACAATCCGCGCGATATCGTCACCGGCTCGCTGATGCCGGCCTATCCGCAGTTTGCGAAGACGCCGATTCCGTGGTCGGTGATTCAGACACGCGTGAACGTGATGGCGATGCTCGGTGTGCCATACGGCGACGCCGTCACCAAGGCGGAATCGATGGCCCGCGCGCAGGCGAAGGTCGTGGCCGCCGACATCGAGAAGAACGGTGGGCCGGCCAACCTGCAGGATCAGGAGATCGTCGCACTGATCGCGTACGTGCAGCGTCTTGGCCAGGACATCAAGCTCGCCACGCAGACGCCGCCACCAGTCGCGGTGCGCGTCACGACTCCTTCGGTGACACCGCACATCGCGCGGAACACACCATGACTCTCACAGACCTCATGAGCGGCGCAGGACTGTCGCACTATGCGATCGTCGCACTCGTCCTCTTCTTCGCCACCTTCATCGCGCTCGCCGTGTGGATCTGGCTGCCGAGCCATCGCACATGGTGGAGCGACGCCGCGCAGATCCCGCTCAATGACAGCACCACGACAACAACGACCACCGCAACACTCACCACGGAGCATCCATGACCAATCCGACGGAGAAGGATCGGCTCATCGAGCATTCCTACGATGGTATTCAGGAGTACGACAATCCAATGCCGCGATGGTGGGTCATCACTTTCTGGGCGACGATCGTCTTCGCCGTCGCCTACTACCTCATCCCCGCACTCGGTCTGGGCAAGGG
>JANLPZ010000213.1:0-78821 GCA_031367535.1 Gemmatimonadaceae bacterium | reverse complement strand
GATTCCGGAGCCGCCCCACGTTTTTTCCATAGGCCTTCTTTCAAGGGGTTTTGAAGGGGTCAGGACACTTGAAACGTTTCAAGTGACCTGACGCCTTGATTTCCTTTTCACGCACCAACGATCAAGGGGACGGAGATCTTGATCGGGCCGATCAAGATCACCGTCCCCTTGATCGCGTGAATCAAGATCACCGTCCCCTTGATCGGGCGTTTCAAGTGCTCTGACCCCTCGATGTGTTTTTCACGCACCCAACGATCAGGGGGACGGCTACTCCACGTCGAGCATCAAGTGCCGATAGATCAGCGCCGCCACCACCGCGCCAACAATCGGCGCAGTCAGGTACAACGCCAGCCCTTCATACACACCCGTGATGATCATCGGCCCGACCGTGCGCGCCGGATTCATGCTGGCACCAGTCAGCGGTGCAATAGCCAGCATGTTCACGGTGACGACCAATCCCACCGCCAGTCCGCCAAGCTTCGGGCCTTTGCTGTCGCTGAGCGTGCCCATCACGGCCGTCATCAGGAACGCGGTCGCGATGGCTTCGAGCGCGAATGCCTGACCCGTCGAGACATCGAGCGACACCATCTGCCGCGTGCCACGTGTCGCTTCCCACAACGCGGCCGGAAACAGTGACTTGAGCGACAGCGCCGCCAGGATTGCACCGGTCACCTGACCACCGATGAACGTGGCCGCCTGCGTCGGCGAGATGCGTCCGGTCACGAGCAGCCCGATCGACACGGCCGGATTGAAATTGCCGCTGATCTTCATCAGCGCACTCACCATCGCGGCGTAGACGAGCCCGTGCGCCAGCGCCACTTCGACCAGCCCTGCACCCGCGTCCACATTGCGGGTCTGCATGATGGCAGCGCCGCCGATGAACGTCAGGGCGAAGGTACCGAGGAACTCGGCCACGAACTCGCGTGCAGGCTTCATTGTTGATCCGCTCGAAGGTGAGATATCAACCGATCAAGATAGGCGATCAGCTCGGTTGACGGAACACGAGTGATGCATTGATCCCACCGAAACCGAACGAGTTGGACATCACGACCTCCGGCCGCATCGCCATTCCGCCACGCGGCACGTGTTTCAGTGTGCAGGCGGCATCGGGATGTTCCAGGTTCACAGTGGGAGGCAGCCATGCGTCGCGCAGCGCCAGCATGCAGATCACCGCCTCGATCGCACCGCTTGCGCCAAGTGCATGGCCGTGGTAGCCCTTGGTGCCGCTGACCCACACATCACTCAGTGCATCACCGAACACCGTGCGCATTGCTTCCACTTCCGTCGGATCGTTGAGCGGCGTCGCGCTGGCGTGCGCGTTCACGTAGTCCACGTCGCGCGCCTGCATGTCTGCGCGACTCAGCGCCTGTTGCATCGCACGTGCCGCCTGTGCGCCGCCTGGCAACGGTGCGGTCATGTGATGCGCATCATTGGTGGTGCCGAACCCCACGATCTCGGCGTAGATGTTTGCGCCGCGGGCGATTGCGCGCTCGCGCTCTTCGAGAATCAGCGCGGCGCCTCCTTCACCCATCACGAAGCCATCCCGATCCGCATCGAACGGACGACTGGCATGTGCCGGATCGTCGTTACGCGTCGACATCGCGCGAATCAGCGCGAACGCACCAAAGCACAGCGGAGCCAGCGGTGCTTCGGCGCCGCCACCAATCATCACGTTGGCGTAGCCATCGCGCACCTGCCGGAATGCTTCACCAATCGCAATCGCCCCCGACGCACAACTCATCGCGTTGGTGGAATTCGGTCCCTGCACGCCGGTCTCGATCGCGATGTTGCAGCTGGACGCACCACCGAACACCGCCAGCGCGAGTGTGGCATCCACCGCGCGCAGTCCGCCGACGAGATACCGTCCGAGTTGCTCTTCCGCGTACCCAACGCCCGCCAGCGCGGTACCCATCATCACGCCGATGTCCTCGCGTGATTCCTTCGCGAGGTCGATGCCCGAATCTGCGATCGCCATGTTGGCGGCAATCACGCTCAGCTGCCCGAAACGATCGAGGCGTTTCACACGACGCGCGTCGAGATGATCCTCGGCCGAGAAGTCGTTGACCTGCGCCGCGATGTGTGTGCGGAATGGGCTCGGATCGAAACGCGTCAGCACACCAACCGCGCTGTGTTCGGCGCGCAATGATGCGCGCACGGCGTCGAGGCCGATGCCGATCGGCGTGACGGCGCCGAGTCCGGTGACGACGACGCGTCGGGGGGAAGTCATTCGTGATTCAGTTCGGGAAACGTGCGCGACCAGCCACTAGGTGCGCTGCTCGGCGGCTGAAGCCAGGCCGGCGAGTGTGCGCGATGCGATACCACTAACGAACACCGGGCCGATCACCGCCATCGCGGCGACACGGCCGATGAGTGGCCACCACGGTCCATCCCACGCGTGCACGATCCGCACATGAGTGACATTCGGGTCGTCGCGCCGCAGGAACTGCCACTCCACTTCCATGCCGGTGGTGATACCCTGCACATGCTTGAATCGGATGTTCGGAATCGAGTCGTCCACCGACATCTCCGACAGCCACCACGTCGGCCAGTTGAGCGGTCCGCCGAACGGACGGTCGGCACTCATCTCCACCAGGCCACCGCCATCGCGCGCACGCGAGCGGAACTTGACGAAGTTGTAGTGCCGCAGATGGTCGGGCCATTGCAGCACGTTCTTCGCCAGATCGAAAAACACATCACGCGGCGCCTTCACCGTCTGTTCGTCGACGGTGATCATGTGCCGTTGCAGCGGCATCGGGCCGAGTCGATATGGCGCGCGGATTTTGTCGGTCGGTGGTGTCGTCATGGTGAGTGGAGCGGAGAATCACCCGTCGCGCCGTGACGCGCACGTCAGGCGTGATCGGGAACCCAATCGGCCGTCACGCGCCAGCCGGGATGTGTGTGGATGTCGGCCCGCTGGCCGGTGGTCTGCCGTACTGCACTGCGAAGTTCGTCAGGCGCGAAGCCGCGCAACACGCTGACAACTCCGTCGTGTCGGCTGACGGGGTGAAACCCGAGCGGAAAACTGGTGAGCCAGAGCCCGGCCGCTGCAATCCAGCTGCGTTGAAGATCGCTGATCAGCACGGCGTGACGCGCCACCCGATTCAGTTCGGCGATCACCGCCTGCACTGCATCCGGTGGAAAGTGATGGACGACCTGCGCAGCAATGACGAGATCGGCGCTGGCGGTGGACAGGGGCAGCGCAAAGATGGATCCACAGATGAAGAAACTGCCGCGCTGTCGCACCGCGGGAGCGAGCGCGAGGGCGATGTCGATGGCGACAGGCCGCGGACGACGGCCGGTGAGGCGCAGGGTGCGACAGACAGCGTCGAGGATGTCCCCGGACCCGGCACCGACATCGACCACCAGTGGCGACTCCGGCAGCTGCGGCGCCAGTGCACGCACACGTGAGACGACGGCGCGGGTACCACCGAAGAGCGCGTTCGCGCGGGCGATGTCGGTATGCGATCGCGCCACGAGTTCCGCAGACACGCCGGGCTCGTCGAGTACCTCGTGCCCCATCCGGCGCGTCGGCGTGAAGAAACCCATCCGGTGTGCAGTCAGCGGCTCAGCGACGCGTAGCCGCCGCGATAGTACAGCAGCGGCTGAAGATCCCGGGTCGTTCCTGACTCCACGTGGCCGATCAGGATCGAATGATCACCCTGCGGCACACGCGCCGTGATCGCGCACTCGATGGATGCCAGTGTATCGTCGAGCATCGGCACACCGGTGTTTCCGCGCGAGAAACCGATGCCGTCGAAACGATCGGGCTCCTTGCTCGAAAATCGTCGCGACAACGCCTCCTGCTGCGACGCGAGAATGTTCACCGCGAAGTGTTCGGCCGTCTGGAGCACCGGCCAGAGTGATGCCGCATGGTCGATGCATACGAGCACGAGTGGTGGATCGAGCGACAGCGACGAAAACGCACTGACGGTCATGCCCTGATCACGTCCGTCGCGATCGGTGGTGGTGATGATCGTGACGCCCGACGCGAATCGTCCGAGCACCGCGCGAAAGAGGTCCTTGTCGATGGGCATGCGGTCAGGCGGCCTTGTTACGTGTTGCGACCCAGCGCCGCGGGTCGAGGAAGTGGAGCAGGAATGACGGCTTGAGCACCGTGGCAGCCGGCACGAAGTCACCCGTCACGCCGATCAGCAGATCGGCCAGGTCACGGCGCGCGCCGAGCACACGCGCGGCGTGATTCATGAGTGCCGGCGACGACACGGCGGCACCGATCGCCCGTTCGACGAGCCACTTGTTCCGGAACTCCGCGAGGCGTGCGGCGTCGTAAGCCTTCAGTGCGTCGAGTGCGGCGCGCGTCGAGTGCGCACGAATGGCGTCACGGGCGTAGTCGCCGAGCAGTTCACCACCGCGCAGTGCGGCGTAGATGCCTTCGCCGGTGAATGGATCGAAGAAGTCGGCTGCGTCACCCACGAGCGCCACGCCGGGCGCGTAGCCGCGACGCGCGTGCGATGCGAATGGCCCGGTGACCTGCACGTCACTGACGCGCGTGGCGCCGGTGAATCGCCGTTCGAGCTGTGGATGCCGCGCGAGCCAACGGGTCATGAAGCCAGCGCTGTCTCCGCTCGCCTCCTTTGCCAGTGCGCGTGGCACCACGATCGCGACATTCGTCTCGCCGTGCCCGACATCGGCAAGCCCGACATACCCATCGCGCTCGACGTGCATCTCGCCATAGCCGGTCATGCCGCAGACATCGCGGTAGTGCGTGACGAACGCCACGCGGCGTGGCCACGGCAGGCGTGCGGTGAGCGCGAGCTTTCGCGCGACCATGCTGCGCAATCCATCGGCGCCGATCACAAGTGGTGCACGCACTTCGCGCAATTCGCCGTCCGAATGCAAGCGCACGCCGACGACTGTTTCGCCGACCATGATCAGCGAATCGAGCGCGACGCCTTCGCGCACCGAGGCCCCCGCGTGTCGTGCCGCGTCGAGTAGAATCGGATCGAGATGGCGTCGACGGAGCGCCAATCCACGATCGCGGAATCCCGTGAAGCCATGTTTGGCGGCGAACTCGCCGTGGATGATGCCGCCATCAGGACTGCGCACGCGCATGCCGGTGAGTTGCGCGGCGCCGGCCTGCTCGACGGTCTCCAGCACACCCATCGCGCTGAGGATGCGCGAGCCCTGCGGGCTGAGATATTCGGCGCACGGCTTGTCGCGCGGGAATCGTGCCTTGTCCACCAGCACAACGTCGAGGCCCTGTGACGCGAGCGCCCACGCGGTTGCCGCACCGGCCGGCCCGCCGCCGATGACGACCGCCTGCGCCGATTCGCGAAGCGCCTTCATGTGCGGCTCACCGCGGTGAGCAGGAAATGCACCTGATGCGCCGTGCCTGCGCCGATCAGGGTCGCGACGAAGTTCACGCCGTCGTTGTTCAGCCACGTGAGTCCACCGGCGAGCGCGGTCGGCCTGCCATCGACGTCGGTGAAGCGTTCAGTCATGCGGCCAGTGCGGAGGGAGCGGCGGCGCTGCTGCAACGTGGCGCCGAGTACGGAATCAGCCATCGCACCAACGATTCCGCCAATCGCGGCGGCGCCGGCGGTGATCGCGGTCCAGCGCAGCGCCCAGGCAACCATGGCCAGCAGCGCGGCACCGGCCACGGTCGCGAGGAGTCCCTGTGCCGAGACGCCGCCGGACATGCCCGGTGTCAGCGGCGCCCAGGTGAGGATCGATCGTGGGGCGGTTCGCGACAACATGCCGATCTCAGTCCCCCACGTATCGGCGGTGGCGGCGGCCAGTGCACCAAGTGCCATGGCCGGTATTGTCGCAGTGAAATGACCATTCGCAACGAGCGCGGCACCGCAGCCGAAGACGGCGCCGTTGGCGAGCACCTGGGCTGCATCGCGCGGACCGGACTTCTCGATGACTTCAGCGCTGCGCGCCTGTTTGGTGGCGCGCCCGAGTCGACCGAGCAGCACGCTGCTCACGAAGAAGGCGAGGAGGAGCGTCATCCAGTCGAGCCCGGCCAGCGCTGCGGCGCTGCCGAGCGCCGCCGCTGCGCACGCGCCGCCTGATGAAAGCAGACCCGCCCGCCAGACGCCGCCCGCGACCAGAGGTCCCAGCAGCGCCGCAACGACAGGCGGCAGCATCAGGTGGACGCGTTTTCGGCGGCGCGCGGCTGGAGAATCTGTGCGACCCGGTCGCGCAGGGACTGTGGCGCTGATGCAAGCGCGACGGCGCTCCGGATGGCGCGGAGGAACACGGCGTCAGTCGCATAGTGCATGCGACAGGATGCACAGCGCCCGAGATGGGCATCGATCGCGACGAACTCCTGATTGGTCAGCTCGCTGTCACAGGCGCCGAAACTGAGGGTGCGCACGGTGTCGCAACTGCTGCCGTCAAAGGGTGCCGGCGTCAGCATGCGGCGCACGCTCGGTGTGGTGCTGACGACGCGTTACCGTGGGGGAAGGGTCGGGTCATGCGCCAGAAAACCGGGAGCGGGGAGGAGTTTGATTTTCGCTAATATACCGAACTGACAGGCGGCGGCGATGGTTCCGTGGGGACGTCTCGCGGCGGTGTTGCTTGTTCGATTTTACGCTTCGGTATAGCTTCGGTGTGTGTCGGTGCGGCGCCGCGTTGCGGAGTCGCCACCCGACTTGCGACCCGGTTCCGCAGCGTCGCGGCGGGCGCATCCTTCACGATCCCCTCCGATGTCCACGACCGTTGATGCGCGCCTGCCACTCAGTCTGCTCGAAGCGGTTCGTGTAGTCGACACGCCGGAAGGCATCGTCGAAGCTGAGTACATCGAAGAGTTGCGCACCAAGCGCCTCGGACTCAGCGACACGGTGTATGCACAGATCAAGCGGTACAGCGAAGCCGTGCGACGCAACGAGCGCACGGTGCGTGACGAAGCCGCGGCGCTGGCGCGACTGATCGGTCGTCGCACGGATGCCAATCGTGTGTTCGAATCGGCGGGCACGATGCTCGCGCATGAAGCGGTGGAGACGGTCTCCACAATGCGTCGCTCGGCAATCCGCCGGCTGCCCGGCATGCTCGCACGTCCGATGGCACTGTCATCCGTGCGGCGGCTCGCGAAGCGCTACCTCGACGCACAGCTCGAACGCGTCGGTTCGACGGTGATACTGGCGGTGCATGATCCGGTCACGATCGAGGGCTCGGTGATTGCGGGCTACGCGTTTTATGCATCGGCGTTTTCGACGATGCTCGAGGGGCTTACCGGTGTGCCGGCCGTCGTCACTCGCATTGATGGTCCCGAAGCAGGGCAGCGCTGGAAAGCGTCGTGGGGTCGCGCCTGACCGGTCGCACATCAGGCTGATAGTTTGTGGGGATGCGAGAACCCCACCGCCTGCATGAAATTCAGACGGCCCTGACGGCCGCGGGCCTCGATGGCTGGTTGCTGTACGACTTCCGCCAGTGCAATCCGATCGCCGCCGGCATGCTCGGCTTCGAAGGGTTGTCGTCGCGCCGCGCGGTGGCGTGGCTGCCTGCGACGGGAACACCGGTCGCGCTGATGCACGCCATCGAGCTGGATTCATGGCGCAAATGGCCCGCCGAGTGGGGGCGTCGCATCTATCAGTCGTGGCAATCGCTGGAGTCGGAGATCCGCAGTCTGGTCGATGGCAGACGTGTGGCGATGGAATATTCGCCCGGTGATGCCGTGCCGTATCTCGATCGTGTTCCGGCCGGTGTGCTCGAGATGGTGCGTGCCTGCGGTGCCACGGTCGTGTCGTCGGCCGATCTGGTGACGCAGTTCTACGCCGTGCTGACGCCGGACCAACTGGCGTCGCATGCACGATCGGCGGAGATCATCGCGCAGATCGGGCCGGCCGCGCTGCGCCGCGCGGCGGATGCGGCGCGTGCTCATGCGCCACTGACCGAGTTCGACGTGCAGCAGTGGATCATGGCGCAGTTCGCACAGCACGGACTCGCGACCACCCATCCGTGCAATGTGAGCGTTGGCGCGAACAGCGCGAATCCGCACTACGAACCCGCAGTGGATCGACACGCCCTGATCACGATGGATTCGGTGCTGCTGATCGATCTCTGGGCCGGCGACCCTGGCCAGCCGTACGCCGATCAGACGTGGATGGCCACCATCGGTGAACCGACCGATCCAGATGTGCTGCCGGTGTGGACTGCGATCCGGGATGCGCGTGACGCGGCCATCGCCGTGATCCGTGACGCGTACGCCGCTGGTACTCCGATCCGTGGCGCGGCTGTGGATGATACCGCGCGCGACGTGATCGCGTCACGTGGTTTCGGTGCCGCGTTCACACATCGGACCGGTCATTCGATCGACGTGCGTGACCTGCACGGTTCCGGCCCGCACATGGACGGCTTCGAGACGCGCGAAGAACGTCAGCTGCTGCCCGGTGTGCTGTTCTCCATCGAGCCCGGCGTGTATCTCACCGGTCGTTTCGGTATGCGCACAGAAGTGAACGTGGCGATCACGCATGCGGGCGACGTGCTGGTCACACCGGCTGCGATCCAGACAGATATCTTCCGGCTCTAGCACTCATGACTGCGATCGTGTCGGCGCGCGCCGAGGGGACCGCGGCGCGTGCTGCGCAGCTGGGTGTGGTGGTGAACGTGCTGCTCGCGTCGGCGAAACTCGTCGCGGGGTTGATCGGGCATTCATATGCGCTGGTGGCAGACGCCGCTGAGAGTGCATTCGACCTGTTCGGATCGCTGGCGGTGTGGACTGGCGTGCGCATCGCCGATCGCGATGCGACGGACGAATATCCATTCGGTTTCGGCAAGGCCGAAGCGCTCGCCGGCGCGAGCGTCGCGTTGCTGCTGCTGATTGCGAGTCTTGGCATCGCGGTCGCATCGGTGCACGAGATCCGCACACCGCATCATGCGCCCGCACCCTGGACGTTGGTGGTGCTGGCGATCGTGATCGTGATCAAGGAACTGATGACGCGTCGAGTGCAACGCATTGCGGTGGCGGAAGGGAGCACGGCGCTCGCTGCTGATGCGAAGCACCATCGGAGCGACGCGCTGACCTCCATTGCGGCATTCATCGGTATCACCGTGGCATTGGCCGGCGGCGTCGGCTGGGAAAGTGCGGATGACTGGGCAGCGCTCGTTGCTGCGGGCATCATCGCGTGGAACGGCGTGGCACTGATGCGCGGTGCGGTTGCGGATCTGATGGATCGGATCGCGGCGCCGGAAGTGGTGCAGGGAATCCGTCTCGCTGCCACGTCGGTCGAGGACGTGCGCGCGGTGGAGAAACTCGCGGTGCGTCGTGCCGGACGCGGGTACTGGGTCGACATTCATGTGCAGGCCGATGCGCAGATGTCGCTCGAAGCCGCACACATCGTCAGCGGCAAAGTGAAGTGGGCGATTCGCAACGCGACCCCGCAGGTACTGGGCGTGCTGGTGCACATGGAACCGCATGATGGCGCCGTCGCACCAACGTCACCGGAAACGCTCTGAATGAAAGTCCGCTCAGTGCTGGTGGCGTTGTGCCTCGCAGCGACGCCGTGTGCTGCGCAGAAGACGGTGAACAGCGCGATGCTGTGGCTGGCCGCGTTCGGTGACAACCGCATCGCCGACAAGACCGCATTCACGTGGGACGTGCAGGTGCGTCGCGCCGACTTCGGCGAAACGTGGCAGTTGCTGCTCGGGTCTGTCGGTGTGACACGTGATCTCTCGCCGCACTGGAAAGTCGCAGGCGCGCTCGGATGGTCCCACGGCTATCGCTACGGTGAATTTCCGGCGCGCTCCAACTCGTTCGAGTTGCGGCCCTTTGTACAGGCACTCGGCAACCGCAAGGCAGGCGAGTGGACGTGGACTGATCGCATGCGCATCGAGTTTCGCGCGATTCGTCCGATCGGCGAGTTCGCACCGGCCGATGCCGACTGGGCGAAGACCGTCGTGCGGCTGCGCCGCCAGGACAAGTTCCAGCACGCCCTGACGGCGAAGAGTGTCTGGTACGGTGTGCTGGGTCAGGAAGTGTTCGTGAACGTGGCACCGGCCGCCGTACGCGTGGCGATGCTCGAACAGTTGCGTTGGCAGGCCGTGATCGGCCATCAGGTGTCGGAGTACAACCGTGTCGAAGCGGGGTATGGTCTGCAGCGCTTCAATCGCAAAGGCGGGTACGAGATGAATCACACACTGCTGCTCTACTTCCGTACATCGGCACCGCTGCGGTGAACGCACGCATCGGCGTCGTGGTGGCGCTGCTGCTGTCGGGCTGCAGCGGTGCCGAGAAGAAGGAAAGCGTCGCGGCGCGCGCCGTGCCGGTGTCGCAGTCGGCGGACGCGCGCGCGTTGCGAATGCCGCGCATGTTTCCGGCGCGCGTTGCAGCCGCAGCACCCGGCACCGCGATCGCCACGTTGCGCGTGCAAGTCGTCTTCGATGGTGTGCTGCCGCCGGACACCACAGTGCAGGCACGCACCACTGACCCGGCCTGCGGCGACAGCTTCGTCGACACCGCCGTCGTGCACAACGGCACTGCGGTGGTCGGTGCGCTGGTCTGGGTGGAAGGAACGGGCACCGTGATCAGCGCATCAGGTGTCGCGGAATTCCGGCCGACGGTGCTGCTCGAGGGCTGTCAGTTGCAGCCGCGTATTCAGCTGGCCGCAGCCGGCAGCACGATTCAGCTGGTGATGCGTGACCAACGCGTCGAGTCGCTGGTTGTCGTACCGACGTCACCGACAACGCCCATCGACACGATCGCCTTCAATACCGACGGGCAACTTGTCCCCGTCCGGCATCGCACGGACAGCACCGGCGTACTTGGCATCTACGCCACACGACTGCCCTGGGCGCGCGCGTTCGTGGCGATCACACCACTCGGCGTCAGCGCGATTTCCGACGCGACGGGTGCCGCCAGCTTCACACTCGATCGCGCGGCCACGAAGCTGACGATCCGCGCCTGGCATCCGTCGCTTGGTGTGGCCTCAGCGAGCATCAATCCGTCGAGCGCCGGCGCAGCGCCGGCCGTGACACTCACGTTCCGTCGCTGATCTCGTCGGGCGCGCTGATGAACGCAAGAATTCGCGCGATGACATCGGGATGAATCAGGATGCGCAGGTGCCCGGTGCCATCCGGCGCAAGCCAGCGCTCGGCGCCGTGCCAATCCGTTGTCAGCCCTTCTGATTCGATCACCGGCACCTGTTCGTCGTCAGCCGCATGAATCACGAGCAATGGCGCTCCGCCACGGCGCGCGGCCTGTGCCGACAGCGTGGCCGTGTCGAGATCACGCCAGCGAAAGTGCCAGCGCGCCTCGAGCTGTGTGATCATCTCGCGCGCGACCTCGTTGTTGCCCTGATGCCGGCGCAGAAAACGCGCCATCGGACGATCGATATTGCTTGGCGCGCCAATGCTGATCGCGCGCGGCAGTGGTGACACGCCGGCGTTGGCACGGGACGCAATTGCGGCGAGTGTGGCCAGCCCGCCCAGTGAGTGCCCGACGAGGGCATGCGGTGTGCCGACGGCATCGAGCACGCGCAGCAATGCATTGCGGAACGCAGGCATCGATGCACGATCACCATCCGACGAGCCGTGTGCCGGTGCATCGAATATCACCACGCGATAGTGCGCATCGAGCAGCACCGTGACGAGTGCGGCCCACTGCGTGCCGCGACCACCCCAGCCGTGCAGGCACACCACCAGCGGACAGGCCGGGTCGCCCCAGCTCCAGTAGGCGATGCGTCCTTCGCTGCCGAGCAGGTCGTGATGCACGCCACCCGCCGGCATGGACTTCGGCATCGCGACGCGCTTCTCCGGATCGGTGATGCGTCGCGTGATCGGTGGCGGCGTGGTGAATCGCCGCACTGCCTCCGCCGCCGCCGACTTCACATCCGGATACGCCGACAGCGGCAGCAGGTCCGGCGGCAACGGCGCTGGTGGTCGCGTGTCTGGCGGCAGTGGCATTTGAGGAACCTACTCACTGCTCAAATGCTCGCCGTCATTCCGACCTTCGCGCGTACTGAACAGCTTCAACGCAGAGTCGCAAAGGTGAACTGCTTCGAGGCGGAAGAAACTGCTTGACGCAACGGCGCAACGGCGCAACGGAACGCCACGGCGTTCATGCGTTTTGCGATGTTCGCGCGCGCGCGGTCCACTATTTTGTGGGAACTGCAACTGCGAATTTCAGTTCACAAAAAATCGATGACACAATCCGCGCAGTGTCGGTCATTTTTTCACGGAGCGCGTTGCGTCGTTGCGTCGTTGCGCCGTTGCGTTAATGCTGTTTACGCTCTGCGACTCTGCCTTGAGCAGTTCAGAGCAGGCAATCGCTAAAGCGCGAGTTGGCGGTCGACGACCATCGCGACGAAGAGCAGGGCGAGGTAGAGGAGGGAATAGCCGTACACCCACCACGCCGGCTTCACCCAGTCCTTTGCGCGCATCATCTTCACGACACCGCCGAGCAGCAGGCCGCCGAACAGTGCGGCACTCACGCCGTAGATCCAGCCGAACGCGCCGTACGTCACCGGCAGCAGCGTGACGACGAGCAGGACGATCGTGTACCAGAACATCTGGCGCATCGTCTCGCGCTCACCCCACACCAGGGGCGCCATCGGGACGTGCGCATTGCCGTAGTCCTTCTGCTTGTTGAGCGCGAGCGCCCAGAAGTGCGGCGGCGTCCAGTAGAAGACGATCAGGAACAAGTAGATCGCCGTCAGGTCGATTCGCCCCGTCACCGCGGCCCAACCCACCAGCGGCGGAAACGCACCAGCCGCGCCACCGATCACGATGTTCTGCGGCGTGGTGCGCTTGAGCCAGCGCGTGTAAATGAAGACGTAGAAGTAGAACCCGCCCAGTGCCAGCGCCGCTGTCAGCACGTTGACGTAGAACGCGAGCAGCCACGTTGCCGTTGCTGAGAGCGCGATGCCGAACGACAGCACCGCGAGCGGTGTCATGCGACCGCTCGGAATCGGACGGCGACGCGTGCGCGTCATGACGTTGTCGATGTCGCGGTCGAGATACATGTTGACCGCGTTCGCGCCGCCGGCCATCAGGTAGCCACCGAGCATGACGACGCCGAGCAGCCAGAGATCGGGTCGACCCGCGATATACATCGGTGCCGCAGTGGTGACGAGCAACAGCGAAATGATCGTCGGCTTCGTGAGCATCACGAGATCGCGCCAGAGCGGACGATCGGCCGGGATGTCCGCTGCGAGCGCGCGCGTGGTCATGCCGCCGCACCGGCCATCTGAGGCGTGCGCGGACGAATCGCCGCACCGACGGCAGCACCATCAGTCGGCGGATAGTTTGCACGACGCGCGGCGTACGTGAGCGTCAGTGTGCTCAGCCAGAGCAACACACCCGTCGCCTGATGCAGTGAGCGGATCACGATCGGGAAGCCGTTCAGCACCATCAGGGCGCCGAACACGATCTGCAACACGACGACGAATGCCGCAATCGCCGCCAGCAGCGTGATCGTGCGGTGTTCACTGCGCCGCAGGATCGAGAACGCCATGAACGAGACGTGGAACGCCGTCAGATACGCCAGCGCGCGATGTGTGAGCTGAATGTGCTGTGCCGCACCACCCAGCGATCCGGCACCGCAGAGCGGGAATCCGACACACGCCACCGACGCGCCGGTCCATTTCGCGACCATGCCGCCCATCATCACCGTGATCAGCGCCAGCACAGCCGCGACAGTCGATGCGCGAATCGTCTTGTCCGATACGAGCCGATCCGAGATGGTGGTGAGCGACGGCAAACCACCCGCGCGCATCCACGCCACACTGAGTGTCGCCAGCAGTGACATCGCCACGGCTTTGTGCGCGAGTGTCGCCCACCACTCATTGCGATAGTTGACTGTCACCGCGCCAAGCGTCGCCGCCGTGATCACAATGGCAAAGGCCAGTGCCGCCGCACGCAGCACGCCGCCTTTGCCCGCCACGCTGCGCTCGGCGCGCCGCAGGAACGACACCAACAGGAACACCGCCACCACGGTCGACAGCGTGGCCGCGAAATAGCGGTGCATCACCTCGATCACGAGGTCGGGGCGATCGAAGGGCGGGAACCAGTAGCCGTAACACTTGGGCCAGTTGTCGCCGCAGCCCATACCCGACCCCGAAATGCGTACGAAGCCGCCGAAGATCACATGGCCAAGTGCGGCGAGCAGCGATACGCCGGCGAGCCGACGGAGGATCGTCATGCGACGGCCTCGGTCAGTGCCGGGGCGGCATGCAACGCGTTACGCGTCTCGATCGCGCGCCAGGTGGCGATCAGCAGGAACACCAACGCCACGGCCGGAAGCACCACCCACAACACTTCGGCGGCTTTGCGGATCGGCGGCAGTGTGTGCGAATGGTCGACGGCGGCACCAGCGGCGAATGCGGAGCGCAGGATGTAGCGATGCGCGATCACGCAGAGGACGACAGCCACCCAGAAGATCGTCGTAGCGATCATCGGATACGGGGTTACGGACAGGGTATCGGTCACCTCACTCCAACGGCGACCGTGAACCCAAAGTTCGCCGGTATGGCTGAGGATCGGTAGCGGCGCGACCGTCGAGTGCGTTGCGGTGGAGCCGCAGGCGGCGTAGCCTGCTCGCATGAGTGCCACCCCCGCCCCGACTCTCCGCCGGCAACTTGGCCTGTGGAGTGCCATCGCCGTGCTGATCGGCTCCACGATCGGTTCCGGCATCTTCCGGTCGCCGGCCGGGATCGCGGCCAAGCTGCCCGGCCCGCTGCCGCTGATGGGGGTCTGGGTCGCCGGCGGCCTGATTGCCATCTGCGGTGCCCTGACGCTGGCTGAAATTGCCGGTGTGTACCCGAACACCGGCGGCCTGTACGTCTACATCCGGGAAGGATGGGGGCGCCTGCCGGCGTTCCTCTTCGGCTGGTCCGAGTTCGTGGTGATCCGTGCGGCGTCGATGGGGGCGGTGTCGATCACCTTCGCGGAGTACGCGCTGCGAGTGAGCGGCTACGATCCCGCCGTCGCCCCGTACAGCGACTACTCGCACTACGTCGCGGCCGCCGCCATCGCACTGACGTCGATCTTCAACATCCTTGGGCTTCGCTGGGGCAGTCTGGTACAGAACATCACGACGCTCGCCAAATACGGCGGCCTCGCGTTCATCATCATGCTGGCGTTCGCGATCGGGCTGCCGAAGACCGGCGGACATTTCACGCCGGCAGCGCCGCCGGGCAGCTTCACGATCGGCGCGTTCGGACTGGCACTCGTGAGCGCGCTGTGGGCATTCGACGGCTGGGCCGACCTGAGCTTCGTGGGCGGTGAAGTGAAGGATCCGCAGAAAGTGCTGCCGAAGGCGCTGATCATGGGCACGCTGGCGGTCGTCGCGATCTATCTGCTGGCGAACCTGGCGTACCTGTCAGTCTTCACGGTCGAGGAGATTTCGAAGTCGCGACTGGTCGCCGCCGACGTAGCACAGGTGCTGGTGGGGAACTGGGGCGTGACGTTCGTGGCGATCACGGTCATGCTGTCGACGTTCGGCACACTCAACGGCACGCTGCTGACCGCACCACGCATCTTCTTCGCGATGGCAGACGACGGATTGTTCTTCCGCGCACTGGCCAAGGTGCATCCGAAGTATGAGACGCCCTATGTCGCGATCATCGCCTGCGCCGTGCTCGGCATCATCTTCGTGCTGGCGCGCAGCTTCGAGCAGCTCGCGGATGCATTCGTGACGGCGATCGTCCCGTTTTATGCGCTCGGTGTCGCCAGCGTCTACGTGCTCCGGAAGCGGGCCGGTTATGCGCCGCCGTTCCGCACGCCCGGGTATCCGATCGTGCCGGCGCTGTTCATTGCGTCGTCGATTTTCCTCATCGCCAATGCGCTCTGGGATGCGAGCAGCCGGTGGGCGACGGTCGGGGTGTTCGTGACGATTCTCGCTGGCATTCCGGTGTACTACCTCGTGTTCAGCCGTCGATCGACATCGGCATCCTGAGGGGCCGTCGGGTGAGCCACGCGAGCGCAGGACGTTGTCGGGGCTCGTGACGCACGACTGACGGCGTCAGCTATTCGTGGAGCCAAGCCTGCGGCTCAGGCCCACGAGCGGAGCGAATCGATCGACGAACACACGAAACCGGGCGGCCCCCCGACGGTGGGGGTCGCCCGGGCGTGTTTTCCGGGCTGCTGCCGAGTGTAGCTCATCCGTGACTTGCTGGTGATCAGCTCCGCCTCACGCTGCGACGCGTCCCCGGTGTCCGCAATTCTGCACGATTTCGAGAACATTTCCTCAAATGCCTCGCTATCTCCTGCGTGATACGTCAGGTATTCACGGCGCACATTCGCAGGCGAAGAAGGGTGCCGTTCCGGAACTGCCAAAATCCATCCGCAGGTCGACACCGCATGTCTGTCCGTCATGCACGTGCCCTAGACGCCGCGCCCATGCTCCGGGCCGCGCTGCGCACCATCCATGCGACACCGACAGGCATGACACGAGATCGCGAGCTGACGCCGCATATACCGCTGCGGGTGGTTCGCGCGGACGTATCACCGGATCAGCTCCCGCTGCAACGTGATCGCGACGAATTCCTGCTGCGCGTGGCGACGAAGCTCAGCCGGCTCGGCGGGTGGAGCGTCGACATCCCGACCAGAACCGTGCACTGGTCAGACGAAGTCTGCGCACTGCACGACGTCGTCGCCGGCTTCGTACCGACGGTCGAACAGGGTATCAGCTTCTATGCGCCGGAGCATCGCGAGCAGATCGCCGCGCTGTTCACGGCCTGCGCGACTGATGGCACGCCGTTCAACACGGCGCTCGAGATCATCACGGCACATGGACGACGGATCTGGGTGCGCGCAATCGCGGAGGCGGTGCGCGATGAGGCAGGTCAGATTGTCGTCGTGCACGGTGCGCTGCAGGACATCACACCACAAAAAACCGTCGAGCGTCGTCTCGCGCAGCAGGCAGCCCTGCTCGACGCCGCGCATGAGGCGATGCTGGTGCAGGACATGAACGACCGAATCGTCTACTGGAACAAGGGTGCCGAACGCACCTTCGGCTGGAGTGCTGCCGAGAGTCACGAGCGGATCGCCAGTGAACTGTTCGCGATCGATGGTGTCGAGTATCGAACGGCGTGGTCCGAACTGCTGCAGCGCGGCGCGTGGGAAGGTGAAGTCACGATGGTGTCGCGCATCGGCCAGCGACTGTCCGTAGACGTGCGCTGGACGCTGGTGCGGAACGAGTGGGCCGAACCGGTGGCGGTATTCGCGATCCTCTCGGATGTCACCGAGCGCAAACGCCTCGAGGCTCAGTTTCTTCGCGCGCAGCGACTCGACAGCCTCGGCACGCTTGCCGGCGGCATCGCGCATGATCTGAACAACGTCCTCGCGCCGATCCTGATGTCGATCGAATTCCTGCGCGACGGAGTGTCCGATCCGTCGCGCCTCGAGATGCTGCGAACCATCGAGGCCAGTGCGGAACGCGGTGCGGCATTGGTGCGACAGGTGCTCACGTTTGCCAGCGGCGTCGAAGGCCGACGGGCGTCAGTGGACGTCGGTCGTCTCATTCGCGAGGCCCAGCGCATTCTGCGCACAACATTCCCGAAGGACATCGACATCCGCCTGACCTGTGCGCCGGATCTGCACGCCGTGTCCGCCGATCCCACTCAGCTCGATCAGCTGTTGATGAATCTGTGCGTCAACGCCCGCGACGCGATGCCGCGCGGTGGCGTGATCTCGATCACGCTCGCGAATGTGTCGCTGGACAAGACTTACGCCGGCATGACTGCCGACGCGAAACCAGGCCGCTACGTCCGCCTCACAGTGTCGGACACCGGGCATGGTATGTCGAAGGCGGTACAGGAGCGACTGTTCGAACCGTTTTTCACCACCAAGGACGTTGGTCGCGGCACGGGCCTCGGACTCTCCACCGCGCATACGATCGTCAAGTCACACGGCGGCTTCATGGAGGTCTACAGCGAGATCGGCCTTGGCGCACAGTTCAACGTGTACCTGCCCGCGCTCGAACATGTCGTGCCCGAACGTATTGCGAGCGCCTTCCAGCTTCTGCCACGCGGCGACGGACGGACGGTGCTGCTGGTCGATGACGAAGGTGCCATTCGCACCATCGTGCAGCAGACGCTGGAGACATACGGCTACGTGGTGCTGTTGGCGTCCGACGGCGCCGAAGCGCTCGAAGTCTTCTTTGCCAATCGCGAGAACATCGATGTCGTGCTGACGGACATGGCGATGCCGATCCTCGACGGACCGACGATGGTCGCTGCGCTGCATGCGATCGAACCACGGTTGCCGGTGATCGGATCGAGCGGTCTCGTCGCCCGCGATGCGATGCAACGCGCGCGCGACGCCGGGATGCTGGATTTTGTCGGCAAACCGTACACCGCCGAGTCGCTGCTCGTGACGCTGGATCGGGTGCTGTCACCCTTGCAACGTCGGGGCAGCTCGCCCCCGGCGTGATGCGCGGAACAGCGCGACAGCGCAGATACACGACCGGGCGACTCAGCTACTGAGATCGCCCGATGGTGTGTGATGCCGCGTGTTTTCCTGACCGCTTATTTCTTCGCGACCGTGTCTTCCTTGAGGAGCCGCTTCGAAACGAAGAATACGAAGTATGCGACCACGATGAACTTGATCAGCGCCGCGAGCACAATGCCGATCTTGAAGTGACCGACCTCGAGCTTCTCCCAATCCCCGCTCGGCAACATCATTCCGACGATGGGCATCAGCAGTCCATCGACGATCGCCGTCACCAGCTCGCCAGCCTTGCCGCCAATGATGACGCCAAGCGCCAGGCCGATGACACCGTACTCCTTCAGGAATGCCTTGAACTCACCCACGGATACCTCGCGCCGTTGAAGTCTGCCTGCCCCGAGGGAGGCAATCTGTGTCGTAACCAGCAACCGGGGCCATAGGCGGCGAGTCCGACGCCGCATTTGTGGTTGGAGAACTCTAATATATGTGCTGCTGTTGAGCGACGTGCGAGTCGGAAGTTGCTCTGCGCAGCGCGGTTCATCACTGAACGGCTTTGGGAGAGGAGCGCACGGAGTGCGTCACTTGCAGCGCTCCGAGCGGTGCGCCCCATCGCTGACTTTTTTGGGAGAGGAGCGCACGGAGCACACGGAGTGTGGCGATTGCAGCGCTCCGTGTTTCGCGCATCGACGACAATTTTTTATCGAACTGCAGTTTCCCAAAAGAGTCAGCGATGTCGCGCGCGACGCGGGACGCTGCAACGGAAACACTCCGTGCGCTCCGTGTGCTCCTCACCCACAAAAGTCAGCGATAAAACGCGTAACGCCGCTGGTGGCAATCGGCGTCAGCGTTCGACTCGATTGTCCTAAAAAACCGAAAACTTGATGTAGCGCCGTGGGTCGCGTTTGAAGTCTGCCGTAACGCTGTCGAGGCGTGTGACGAGGCGACGGACGTCGTTGTAGAGGAGGGTGTCGCTGAGCAGTTTGCCGGCGGTGCCTTCGCCGCGCTCGAGACGCGACATCGTCACGTTGAGCGCGTGCATCGTCTGGCGGAGTGAGTCGGTGATCGCGGCGACGTTGGCGGTGGCGCGACCGGCATTCCGCTGCAGGCTGTCCACGCGCATCGAGTCGAGTGCGCTGGTCGTGCGTTCCAGCGACTTGAGCGAACGATTCACACTCGTCATCGCCATCGTGAGCTGCGCGTTCTGCGCGAGGATCACACCGTTCAGCTGCTTCGTGAGCGCGCTCGTGCTGCGCAGGATCTCGCGAATGTCCTGCACGCCGCCGCTGTCGGCCATCTGATTGCGCAGCGGCAGTGTGATGGCGCGAATGTCCTTCGCGATCGAATCGCCGGTCGCGATCACTTCGTCGGTCGTCGCGCCGCTCTTGCTCACGACGACGCTGTCACCTTCGGCAATGAAATCGGTGACGCCGATGATCGGCTCGATCGCGATCGCACGGTCGCCGAAGAAGCCCACCGGAATCGATTGCGCCGTGCTGCCTTTCGGCACGCGGAATCCCTTCGACATGCGCAGCGTGACACGCACGGTGCCCTTGGGATCGTATTCGACACCGGCGATCGACCCCGCGGTCACGCCGGCGAGCAGAACCGGCTGGCCGGGCTTGAGCCCCGCACCCCATGGAAATCGTGCATACAGTGGGTATCCGGCGCCGAGACTGCCACGCACGAGCCAGATGGACCCGAAGACTGCAATGGCTCCGCCGAGCAACAGCAGCAGGCCGACGAGAATTTCGTTGGAACGCTTCATGCCTGGATGAATGGTGCGAGGAGCGCTGCGATGAGCGCGTCGTAAACGAGAATGACAACGGACGTGATCACCACTGCCTTGGCCGTCGACCGACCGACGCCCTCGGCGCCGGCTCCGCTGACGTAGCCCTCATACGAACAGACCAGCGCGATGGCGGCGCCGAAGCCGACCGACTTGATCACGCTGTACCAGATCTGGAATGGAATGAACGCCAGCTGCAGGCCAGCCTTGAAGTCGAGCGGTGTGACGTCGGTTGCAAGAATGAGCGTGAGGAACGCGCTGACGATCGCCATGAAGTTCGCGATCAGCACCAGCATCGGCACCATGACGAGCGCCGCGATGAGCCGAGGCACGGCGAGGAATGCGACCGGGTCGAACGCCAGTGTTTCGAGCGCGTCGATCTGCTCGGTGACACGCATCGTTCCGATTTCGGCCGTCATCTTGGCACCGACGCGTCCCGCCAGCACGAGCGCCGTGAGCAGCGGCCCGAGTTCGAGCACGATCGACTGGCGCACGATCAGGCCGATCACGCTCAGCTGCACACCGGGAAAGAGCTGATAACGCGTTTGGAACGCGGACACTGCGCCGAGGAACGACGCCACGATCACCACCAGTGGCAGCGAGTCGACACCGATGCCGCGCATCTGCTTCACGACTTCCGGCGTCCAGGTGCGGAACTCGAGGAAGCCCCGTCCGATGTCGCCGGCGAACTGTGCGAAGCGTCCCGTATGCGCGAGTTGTGCGACGCCGAGTCTGCCAAGTGCGCGCAGGCCGCGGATCGGAAGAATGTCGACCGCTTCGCGCGCGGCCTTCACGGGCGCCGGTGTGTGTGAGCTGCCGGTCACGTGCGCACGCGCCAGAGCAGCACGGCACCCACCACGCCGAAGATCAGGCTGGGCACCCACGCTGCAAGATCGGGCGAGATGATGCCCTTGCCGCCGAAACCGCGCATCAGATTGACGAGAACGAGGAAGACCACAGTGGTGAGCAGACTCACGCCGATGCCCCATGCGGCTCCACCGCGTTGTGTGCTGGTGGCGAGCGGGGCGGCGAAGAGCAGGATGATCACACACGTGACCGGAATGGCGAGCTTCAGCATGCGCTCCACCTTCAGTGGATTCACATCCGAGCCCGAACGCTGCAATGCACGAATGTAGCGACCCAGTTCGCGCCAACCCATGTCAGCCGGAGCCTTTGTCGCCGCATTCAACTCCAGCGGTCGCTCCACGAATGAGCGATCGAGCAGGGAGTCGTACGAAAATACGATATCCACGCTGGCGTTCGGTACCACATGCAGGTTCCCACGAATCAGCATCCATGAGGTGTCCCGCCGAAAAAACGCCTGCTCCGCGATGCTGTATGTCGTTGGCACCGCGGCCCCGGTTCCGAGCCGCTCGACCTCGACATTCTCGATCATGTTTCGCGACGCGTGCAGCGCGCCGACCTTGTAGGTGCGGTTCTCGCTGGTCGAGAAGGCGAAGTTGTAGCGCTCGCCAGTGTCCTTGAATTTCTGTTCCTGCAGCAGGTTGAGCTTCTTCTGATTGAGCGGCGGGATGATGCCGTTGAGCGCGAAGCCGATGCCCATCGCGAACACCGCACCGAGTGTCAGCGGGCGGATGAAGCGGTGGAACGAGATGCCGCTGGCCTTGGCCGCCGTGATCTCGGAATACCGCGTGAACGAGCTGACAGTGAACACCGTCGCGAACAGCACCGCAGCCGGCAGCACCTGAAACATCGTTTCCGGCACGCCATACAGATAACTGAGCCCGATGTCACGCGCCGGAATCTGTCGCTGCAGATAGGTGTCGAGCTTCTCGGTCAGATCGATGATCACGATCAGCACCGGGAAGCCGAATGCGGTGATCAGGAAAATCCGCAGCCATTCCTTGAGGACATATCGATCGAGTGCGCGCATGTCTCAGCGGTCGGTGGCCGGGACCGGCGCGACGCGATTGCGCCGGGCCGATGGACGCAGCGACGCCACCCACGCGACGATCTTGTCCTTCACATCATCCAGATCACCACCACGTGCCGTGCTGCCTTCGCGACCCATGCGCAGGAAGAGCACGACGCCGACGAGTGTGAACACCAGATTTGCACCCCACATCGCGACCCACGGTGGCAACACGCCATCGTCCGCCATCGATTCGCCGGCGATCAGGCACACGTAGTACAGCGCGAAGACGCCAAGGCTGGCGCCGATGACGAGACCGACACCGCCGCGCGGAAAGCGCAACGCGATCGGTGCGCCGAGCAGCACGAACACGATGCATGCCACGGCGAGTGAAAACTTCTTGTGGATCTCGACTTCGTATTGTGACCAGGTCGAGCGCGCGATCGATGCGCGCTGAATGGTCTGCTCCATGATCGAACCGATCCCGGAGGACGCCATCGAGGGCGTCACGGTGGACATCGGCAGTAGTGATTGCTGAGGCGCGACGGTTGTGCCGGCCGATGGTGCGGCGGCGGGCGCCGGAACGACAGCGGGCGGCTGTTCCGGTGTTGAGACCTTCTTCGGTCCGGATCCTGGGATGTTCGTCGGTGTGTTCTTCATCGAATCCGGCACGGCCGCAGCAGCCGCGGTCGCGTTACGCGTCGCGATACCGGCCGGCACAATCGTCGCCTTGCCATCGTTCGGCGTCACGATCGGTGCTATCGTCGGACTGGACGTGACCGGTGCATTCGTCGGCGTGCCGCGACCCTTCGTCGTGCTGTCGTGACGGCTGAAGAATGCGGTGACGGCAGCCGTCGCTTCGCAGTAATATCGACCGATGCCGGGTGACGGTTTGCGCAAGGAATCGATCGGGGCGAGCGAGTCGACGATGCCACGCGTGAGCGCCTTGAGGGCGCGCTGCTGCACCATCGCCGCGTTGCGCGTCTCACGATACAGATCCTTCTCGGCGCCGTACACCTGCGCCTGCATTTCGCAGACGCCCATTTCGCGTTCGGACTTGTAGGTGTCTTCATTGTCGCGCGAAAAGCTGTTCGCCACACCACGCACGAGAATGTGGTCGGTGGTGTACGACAGGCGCGACAGCTGTGTTGGCGTCGCATTCGGAATTTCCGTCATCGTGCCGTGATACAGCACCATCGACAGGTCGCCCGAGCCTTCGACGAACGTCATATCGCCACTGTCGGCCACGATCGTGCGACGCTTGCTGCCATCGCCAAAGTCGTAGATCACCACTTCATGCAGGCGGCTCTTCGCCTTGTCGATGCGACCAGCGCGCAGAAACAGGCGACCCGGTACGACATCGTTGATCACCTGCTCGCGCAGCGCGAAGGTGGGCTTGGTACGGCCGATGTCCGTCGTCAGGATGCGCAGCCGATGATTGGCGGCCGGCAGCACGTAATCGTTGAAATACACCATGCCGATCGCGAGCACGGTGGCGCCACCAAGCACGGGGCGCAGGATGCGACCCATCGACACACCACTCGCCTTGAGCGCCGTGATCTCGCTTTCCGACGCGAGTCGGCTGAACGCGTACAGCACTGCCACGAGCACAGCCATCGGCAGTGTCATCGCGACCGTGAACGGGATGGCGAGCCCGAAGAACTCCGCGATCACCGACGCCGGCAGTCCCTTGCCGACGAGATCTCCGAATCGTTTGGCGATGAAATTCAACAGCAGGAGCGACGTCAGTGCCGTGAGCGCAAAAGCGAGCGGCCCGAGATGCTCACGGAGGACGTAGCGACTGAGGATCTTCACGGCAGCGGGTGGGAGAGGTACAGCGCGTTCCGGACGGACCGTATATTCGACGGCCGCGACACAATCGCTAAGGCTAATTGTGACACGGGTTCAAGTGTCGGGTTCCGGGGAGCGTGCCCTGAATCGATCCGCCGGCATCGGGATCTCCTCCTCCTCACTGGTGTCTTCGCCCCACATGCTCAACCGCCGCGTCGCTTCAGCCGTTCACGTTGCCCTGGTCTGCGGCCTGGTCGCCTGCAGCGGTGAAAAGCCATCGGCCAATGCCGGCCCGGGCGCAGACTCACTCGCACTGCGCTCCGCGGTCGCATTCGACGGTGCGGCATCGATGACATATCTGCACACGGCGCTGGGATTCGGGACGCGGGTCCCGGGGTCGGCGGGGTCGAAGGCGACGGGTGACTGGATCGTGACGGAGATGAAGGCCCGCGGCGCGACCGTGAGCGAGCAGACGTGGACCCACACCACGAAGGGCGGCAAGGCGGTGCCGATGCGCAACATCATCGCGCGCTGGAACGAGACCGCGACGCAACGCGTGCTGTACGTCACCCACTGGGACACGCGTCCGAAGGCCGAAAAGGCGCCGGCCGCCGACACGCTCAAGCCGATCATCGGCGCCAACGATGGCACCAGTGGCATCGCGCTGTTCCTGGCGATCGGCGACGCGCTCAAGGCAAAGCCGACCACCATCGGCGTCGATCTGGTGTTCGTGGACGGTGAGGACTACGGGGAGTTCGGGCCGCCGGAAGTCGATGTGTTCATCGGTTCGGAGTACTTCGCGAAACACCTGCCGGCGCCGGATTACAAGCCGGTGTTCGCGGTGGTGTGGGACATGATCGGCGACCGCAGCCTGCAGATTTTCCAGGAGACGATTTCGCTCGACGTGGCCCCCGAGGTGGTGGCGCGCGTGTGGCGCCAGGCCGAGTCGCTCGGCTACGCGAACAAGTTCATTCAGCAGCCGAAATATTCGGTGCGCGACGATCATGTGCCGCTGCAGGCGGTGGGCATCAAGGCCATCGACGTGATCGACATCGACTATCCGTACCACCACACTCTCGAAGACACCGAGGACAAGGTGAGTCTGGAGAGCATGCAGGCCGTGGGAACGGTGGCGGTGGCGCTGATTCGCGAGCTGGAAGCGCCGAAGCCGTAGCGCTCTTGGCATGGTGCGTCGGATCGCGCCGGCGTGCGTGATCCGGGTGTGCGTGGAGGCTCCGCGACACCGAGTGTGATCCGGCATCGACCGGAGCACAGATGGCCCTGACAACTGGCGAGAAATCGGCACTGCACTGGCTGACGGCTGTGGCTGTGCTCGGTTCCGTGGCCCAACTGTATCGACACTGGCGTCATGGTGATGATGCGACGCCCGTCGCTGCCGAAGCGCTCTCGAGGCAGCTGGTGGCGGTCGATTCGGCGCAGCGTGCCGGACGACGCGGGAAAAGCATACGGTCCAGGTCGCCGAAACAGCGGGCGGGAAGTCGACCGCGTGGCGCCTCCGATACCGCGTCGTCCAATGAAGGCGGTGCAAAATCACCATCAGCGAGCGGAACCATACGAAGCCGACGGCGGGAGCTGCCGAGACTTGGGGTGGTGGACGTCGATGTCTCCGACTCCACTGAGCTGGAGCGGTTGCCACGGATCGGGCCGGCACTGGCGGCGCGGATTGTGGCGGACCGAAATGCGAAGGGGCCGTACGGATCGCTGGCAGGCTTGCAGCGTGTGCGTGGGATCGGTCCGAGGCTCGCCGAGCTGCTCGGTCCGCACGTGACGTTCTCAGGCACACCGCGTCCCTCGTCGGTACAGCGCTGATCGAGCTCCACCCCGCTCGTGTCCGTGTCGTACACACTTCTGAACCCACTCGTCACATGTCCGACGTCCGTACTGCACCCGACTCGCGACCGGCGCCGTCCGGCTCTGCGGGGGCCGCGAAACCCGCCGGTTATCGCCCGAATCCTGCCGCCGCTGGTGCCGGCAATTCGCTGCAGCAGCATCTGGTCAAGGAACAGCTGCTGACGTGGGAGCAGATCACGAAATTCACGAAAGATCTCGCGATCGCGCATGGCATCGGTTCGGTGCCACTGCTGGCGATTCGCGCGGGTGTGCTGAACGAAGTGGCGCTGCTCAAGTCGTTGGCGAAAGCGCACAGCATGCCGGCCGTCGACCTGATGAAGGTGGAGCCGGACGAGAAGGTGTTGCGTGCGGTGCCATCGGAAATGGCGCACAAGTATCGATTGCTGCCGCTCCGTCGCGAAGGGCAGAAGTTGACCGTCGCTGTCACCGATCCGTGGAATCACGAAGGCACCGACGCACTCCGCTTTACCACGCGCTATGAAATCTTCCCCGTGCTGGCGGGCGAAGTGTCGATGCAGACGCAGCTGGAAAAGTACTATCCGGCCAAGGCGACGACTGAGGACGCCGTCAACTCGATGCTCGCCGACATCACGTCCGAGATGTCGGATGTCGAAGTGCTCGAGTCGGAAGCGGAAGACAACGTCGCCGGATCAGTGGTCGGCATGGACGAGGCGCCGGTGGTGCGCCTCATCAATGCGATCCTGATCGAGGCCGTGCAGCGTGGCGCGTCGGACATTCACTTCGAATGCTTCGAGCATGAGCTGCGTGTGCGCTATCGCGTCGACGGTGCGTTGCAGGAAGTGATGAAGCCGCCCATCAAGCTGCGTGCCTCGCTGGTGAGCCGGTTCAAGATCATGTCGCAGCTGAACATCGCCGAGCGTCGGGTGCCGCAGGACGGGCGCATCAAGCTCAAGTTCGGCGGCAAGGTGATTGACTTCCGCGTCAGCACGCTGCCGACGCTGTTCGGCGAGAAGATCGTGCTTCGGATTCTCGACAAGGGCAACCTGACCCTCGACCTCGAGAAGTTCGGCATCGAGCCGCGCGCCGAGCGTGAGTTGATGGAGGCGGTGTCGAATCCGTACGGCATGGTGCTGGTGACCGGGCCGACGGGATCGGGCAAGACGACGACGTTGTATTCGTGTCTGTCGAAGATCAACACCGGCGACACGAACATCATGACCGCGGAAGATCCGGTCGAGTACAACCTGTTCGGCATCAACCAGGTGCTGGTGCGCAATGAAATCGGGATGACGTTCGCGGCGGCGCTGAAGGCGTTCCTGCGACAGGACCCGAACGTGATCATGGTCGGCGAAATTCGAGACCTGGAGACGGGTTCGATCGCGATCAAGGCCGCACTGACGGGTCACATGGTGCTGAGCACGTTGCATACGAACAGCGCGCCGGAAACGATCACGCGTCTGATGGACATGGGGCTCGAGCCGTTCAACGTGTCGAGCGCACTGAACCTGATCCTGGCGCAGCGCCTCGTGCGTCGCATCTGCAAGAGTTGCCGCGAGAAGTACGTGCCGAGCGACATCGAGTTTGCCGGCGCGAAGGTGAAGCCGACGACGACCTTGCGCGAGATGCAGTTCAGCCAGGAAGCGCTGGACGGTGCGAAGCGCGGCGCGATGCCGGACGCTGCGCCGTTCCTTGAAGGGCTGACGCTCGATTCACGGGTCGGGACGCTGCCGTATTTCCGAGGCAAGGGCTGCGACGCGTGCAACGGCTCCGGCATGAAGGGACGTCAGGGTTTGTACGAAGTGATGAATATGACGCCGAATATCCGGAAGTTGATCCTCACCAACGCTGGTGCGGCAGAATTGAAGGAAGCCGCGGTGGAGGAAGGCATGCTGACACTGCGCATGGACGGCTGGCTGAAGGTGTTGCGTGGCATGACGACGCTGGAGCAGGTCGTGCGCGAAACGGCGGCGTGACGTCCGCCGCCGCCTGAGAGTCTCCTCTCGATCGCTCCTGATTCACCTGACCACAGACACCACCCATGTCCTCGAGTCTTCCTCCCCTGCCGCCACGTCGGCTGACCCCCGCGTTGTCGATGAGTGGCATTGCCGCTTCGGCCGCGCCGGGTTCCGCGCCCGCGGCGGCAGGTGCGCCGCTTGGCTTTCCGCGCCCCGGCGCGCAGGCCCCGTCGAATGCACCGTCCGGCCCGCCGGCGCAGGCGCCGCTCAACCTGCGCGCGTTGCTCGAGGAAGTGATCGAGCGTGATGCCTCCGACTTGCATGTGACCGTGGGTGAACGTCCGATGCTGCGCATCGACGGCCACATCATCCCGGCGCGCACTCCGCATGCACTGAGTGGCAAGGACACGCTGCAGCTCGCGTACAGTGTGCTTACGGAAGGGCAGAAGAAGCGCTTCGAACTGGACGATGAACTGGACTTCTCGTTCGGCATTGCATCGCTGGCGCGATTCCGCGGCAACCTGTTCAAGCAGCGCGGCCAGGTGGCGATGGTGGTGCGCCGCATTCCGATGATCATCCCGAGCTGCGAAGACCTGAGACTGCCGCCGGCGATCGTGAAGTTCGCCGAGAAGCCGCGCGGACTGGTGTTGGTGACAGGGCCGACCGGATCGGGCAAGAGCACGACGCTGGCGTCACTGATCGACAAGATCAACAAGGAACGGCAGGCGCACATTCTGACCGTGGAAGACCCGATCGAATTCGTACACAAGCATCAGCAGTCGATCGTCAACCAGCGCGAAGTGGGCACCGATACGCGCAGTTTCGCGTCGGCACTCAAGTACGCGCTGCGTGAGGATCCGGACGTGATCCTGGTGGGCGAAATGCGCGACCTGGAAACGATCAGCGCGGCGATCACGATTGCCGAAACCGGTCACCTGGCATTCGCGACGTTGCACACGAACAGCGCGGCCGAAGCGGTGAACCGCATCATCGACGTGTTCCCGAGCCATCAGCAGAGTCAGGTGCGGGCGCAGCTCGCGTTCTCGCTGGAAGGCATCGTGACGCAGGTGCTGTTGCCGCGCATCAGTGGCAAGGGTCGCGTGATGGCGAGCGAAGTGCTGGTGGTGACGCCGGCGATTCGTGCGCTGATCCGCGACGACAAGATCCACCAGATCTACAGCATGATGCAGGCTGGTAAGAAATACGGCATGCAGACGTTGAACGACTCGCTGTATCAGTTGTATGTCTCGCGCGAAGTCTCCGAGGAGGAGTGTCTGCGTGTGAGCGGTGATCCGGTGGAGTTCCTCCGGATGATCGGCAAGCCTATTCCCGCCCACATGGCATCATCATCGCCGATCTGATGGCCTGGCCTTCTGGCGTCTCTCTGCGTTGAAAATCCTCGCAATACCTCCCGGTATTGCTGCGGTTTTCGCCTTGACAGACACCAGAATTCCGCGGCCATGCTCTCAATGCGAACCCCCAACTCCGCAGGCTAGTCATGGCAGTATTCACTTACACCGCCCGCACCGTCGGCGGTGAACTGAAAACAGCGACCATCGAGGCGCAAAGCCGAGATGAAGTGATCACGATGCTGCGGAAGCAGCGTCTGAGCGTGGTCAAGGTGGATGCCGAGAAGCCGGCCAAGCGGCTCGGCAGCATCGGCATGCGCGACATCGTGGTGTTCACGCGTCAGTTCTCGACGATGATCAACGCTGGTCTGCCGCTGGTGCAGGCGTTGGACATTCTCAGCAAGCAGAGCGAGAACAAGGCGCTGCAGGCGGTGACGAAGGAAGTCGTGTTCGACGTCGAGAGCGGCCAGACCGTGGCCGATGCGCTGCGCAAGCGGCCAAAGGCGTTCAACGAGCTGTATGTGAACATGGTGGCCGCCGGTGAAGCGGGCGGTATCCTGGACACGATTCTGATGCGCCTCGCGACGTTCATCGAAAAGACCGATGCGTTGGTCCGCAAGGTGAAGAGCGCGATGATCTATCCGATCACGATCATGACCGTCGCTGCGGCGGCGATCGCGATCCTGCTGATTTTCGTGATCCCGACGTTCGAGAAGATGTTCAGCGGCGTGGGCCTGGCGCTGCCGTTGCCGACGCGCATCGTGATCGGGTGTTCGAAGTTTTTGCAAGGCTACTGGTGGGCGCTGATCGCCGGCGGGTTCGGTGGGTTTGTGTTGATCAACCGGTACTACGCGACGGATGATGGGCGGCTGCGGATCGACGGATTTTTGCTGAAGGTGCCTGTTTTGGGAGACGTGCTCCGTAAGTCAGCGGTCAGTCGCTTCACGCGCACGCTTGGCACGTTGATCAGTTCGGGCGTGTCGATTCTTGATGGGCTCGAGATCACGGCGCGGACTTCTGGCAATCGCGTGATTCAGAACGCGATCATGGCGAGTCGTGCATCGATCGCTGGTGGTGAAACGATTGCCGGGCCGTTGCAGAAGTCTGGGGTGTTTCCGCCGATGGTGATTTCGATGATCTCGGTCGGTGAGCAGACGGGTGGGCTGGATGAGATGTTGTCCAAGATTGCCGACTTTTATGATGAGGAAGTGGATACGGCGGTTGGTGGATTGCTGTCGCTGCTCGAGCCGTTGATGATCGTGTTCCTGGGTGTGGTGGTGGGTGGCATGGTGGTGGCGATGTATCTGCCGATCTTCGATATGATGAATACGGTGCAGTAGGGCAGGTATTACCCGACATTGTGTCTGTCGGCGTGCGGGTTCTGTCGTCGGGACTTCGCACGCTGGCTCGTCATCCGGTTGCACGCACCGTCGTCACACAGAAAGCCCTCCGCAGACCTGCGGGGGGCTTTCGCGTTTCCGGTCGTGCGACAGGACACACGATGTCGTGTCGCTTCGTGCATACTCCGCGTCCCGTGGCGCGCCCGCGAGACCGCGCGTGTCGGCCGAACCGGGCGTCATCGGCCAGGAACACGCGAGACATGCCGGCGCTTCCGAGCTCGCGGCCGAGCACGTACGCGCTGCCCAGCGTCAGCTGCAGTCGCGCGCGCAGTTCCGTGTTCGCTATCTCCAGACCCTAGCCTCCCGCAGTGGCATTGTCGAACCCAGGGCAGGCACGCCCAGCGTCACAGGCAGCACCCGGCGCGGGTCGATGGCCGGCCGCCTGACCGTGCTCACGACGCTCATGCAACGCGCCCGGCTGACTCAGGCTGTGACGCGGGGTCCGAGCGCGCTGGTTGGCCAGACGTCTGTGACGCGAACAAGCCTCGACGAACTCTGCTGGTCTCGGCACGTCGCAGCATTGCATTCCTGTGTGTACTCCCACAACGTCTGGCCACCGAAACAGGTAGGGCCGTCCAGCAACTGTCTGGACACTCGTGCGGCAGGGCGTCAGCCCGTCGCTTGCAGCAGTCATCGCTGACCGCTCGACGCGCGATGCCGTGCGTCCTCTCTCTGGCGTTGCTGTGATGTGGTTGTCTCCCCATTGACGGAGGTTGACCTATGCGCATGTCCGGAATTGCCGTGCTGCTTGGCATCGTCGGCTGCAGTGCGAAGGAGAAGGTCCCTGAAGCGACGCCTGCGGCCGAGCCGGCAATGGCGCCGGCCGTCGCACCACCGGCAGCGTTCTCGCTGGCGGACGCCGCGGGAACGTGGACGTACGTGGCCAAGTCGCCGATGGGCGATACGGTGCTGGTCACCGCTGAGCTGCACGCGACGGCCGATGCCGCTGGCTGGACGATCACGTTCCCCGGCCGACCGCCGCTCCCGATGAAGGTGACGGTGAGTGGCGACAGCGCGCTGACCTCGGCGGGACCGTACGCGAGTGTGCTTCGCAAGGGCGTGACGGTGACCACGGAAGGCGCGGTGCGAATGGTCGACGGGAAGCTCGTCGGCAAGTCCACGGCGCACTACAGCGTGAAGACGGCGGACTCGGTACGCGCACTGGTCATCGAGGCAACGCGGAAACCGTAGGCGTGTGCGGTTCGATCAGGAGGGGACGCGCCGAGAGGGGAAGTTCACTGAAGGTGGACATACGCAGCGTCTGAATTGACGGTAGCGTGTGCACGAATGACGAGACAGCGTGCACGCCTACACACAGGCTGCGCGATGTGGGCTCTCACGTGAGATCGCCAGCAATCCTCGCGTGGAATCGCCAAACTCTCACGTGCGTCGCCAGACATACAAAGCCCCCGCAGCAATGCGGGGGCCTTAGTTTCGTAGGCGACAAGGTGCGGGTCCGCAGCGGGGAGACGGGTCGCCCGCGCGCGCACCTGCGGAGTGGCGCCCCCACGCGCGCAATGCTAATTGTCCTGAGATGCATCTCGCACACTCCGTCCTCCTCGCGGCACTCGCCGTTGGTGGACGTGCCCTGCCACCCGCCCGGCGCGTGCCTCACGGTGCACCGACGCCGCTCGCGCAGTTCGAGGATTACCGCCGCGCCGCCGGCGCGCGGTCGGCCGACACGTTGACGGCGTCGTTCAGCATTCGCGAGGTGCGATGGCGTCCCGAACGCGGTGCCGGGGCCGAATTGCCGGCCTTCACGTTCGTGGAGGACGGCCAGCCCGCCCGCGTGCCAGGGCCGCTGCTGCGTGCACCGGCCGGCACGCTGATGCGCGTCATGCTGCACAACACCCTCGGTGTGCGGCTGGCGGTCTTCGGCCTGCAGGATCATGCCGCCTCGCGCGGAATGGATTCCGTCATGCTGGAGGCGGGCGCACGTGCCACGGTCTCATTCCGCGTGACGACGGCTGGCACGTACTACTACTTCGCCCGCGTGCGGCCGGCGGTGCAGCACCCCACGGCGCCGGTGCCAAATGACTGGCCGAGCGGCGAGAAGGCCGAGGGGCCACTGGTGGGCGCACTGGTCGTGGACGCCGTCGGAACGACACCACCGCCCGGCGAGCGTATCCTGCTGATCCACCGCTGGCTCGACGACGACGATCCGCGCGTGCACCACAACCCGATGTTCAAGATGATGGTCAACGGTGCGAGCTGGCCGAACACCGAACGGCTGCGCTACACGGCCGGTGACACGGTGCACTGGCGCGTGATCAATGCCAGCGCCACGCAGCACCCCATGCACCTGCATGGCTTCTACTTCACCGTCACGGGGCACGGCGACGGCACGCTCGACACGCTGCTGACCCCCGCGCAGCAGCGGCGCCGCGTCACGCAACCCCTCGGCGGCAACGAGACGCTGTCGCTCACCTGGGTGCCGGAGCGGCCAGGCAACTGGCTCTTCCACTGTCACCTGGTGCGGCACATGTCGCTGGAGCAGCGCATCGAGCCTGGCACGGGTATGGCGGGAATGGGCCATGCCTCCGCGTCGGTCCATCACGCGGAAGACAACATGGCGGGGCTGGTGATGGGCATCCACGTCGCACCGCGTGCCGGTGCAAGCGCATCGCGTGCGGTGGCACTGGCATCAGGCCGCAACCCGGGGGCACCGGCTGCCCGGTCGCTCCGGGTGGTGGCGACCGAACGCGGGCACGTGTTCGGCACGTCGGCGGGGCGGTCGTTTGTCCTGCAGCAGGGAACAACACAGCCCGCGCGCGACTCGCTGGAATTTCCCGGATCGACGCTGGTGCTTCGTCGAGGTGAATCAACCGCGATCACCGTGATCAACCGTCTGTCGGCACCACTCGCCGTGCACTGGCATGGCATGGAGATCGAGAGCTGGTACGATGGGGTCGGTGGCTGGAGCGGTGCGGGGCGCAGCGTGCGACCGCCCATCGCTCCGGGCGATTCGTTCGTGGTGCGGCTCACGCCAGCGCGCGCTGGCACCTTCATCTATCACAGCCACGACGAAGCGGGTGCGGAACTGGGCACGGGCCTCTACGGCGCGCTGATCGTGGAAGATCCCGGCGCACCGCGCGACACCACACGCGACCACGTGATCGTGATGGGACTGCTGGGCGGCACCGGCACGGAATTGCTGGCCATCAACGGACGCACCGGTGCCTCGTCGCTCACGCTCACGCCCGGCGTGCATCGGCTGCGCTTCGTGAGCATTCCGGTGAATGAGGAGATCGGCGTGTCGCTCGTGCGAGACTCGGTGGTGCAGCAATGGCGGGCGCTCGCAGACGATGGTGCTGAGCTTCCCGCCGCGCAGCAGGTCACCGGGACTGCTCGGCGCACGGTGACGGCGGGCCAGACCTTCGACGTCGAGGTGACGGTTCCCGCAGGCGTGCCCGCCGACTACGCGCTGCGCTTCACCACGGGGTGGTATTCCACCGATCCGCGTGCTCGGAAGCCATCGCCGACGTTGCGCGTGCCGATCATCGTCGCGCAGCCGTAGCACCTGCGGGTCCACGGCGACACGTGGTGCACACGCGAACTGAAACCCATGCTCCGTATGTGAAAGTCGGCGCCCGCGAGTCTCGCGTGAAATCGCCAAACTCCCGCGTGCATTGTCAAACAGCGAAGGACCCCGCCGAGGTGAGGGGTTCATCGTGTTGCGGAGGCGAAGTTGCGGCGGGGCGGGTATGCTCTTGACTCATACTATGAATGCATAGTATGATGTCGTACGACTGCCTCCGGAGCCCAGAACATGAAGTCGAACTGGTTCTACATCCTGCTCGCCCTCGCCCCCAGCCCCCGATACGGCACAGCGATTCAGGATGAAGCGCGCCGGCTGAGTGACGGCGCCGTCCGCCTGTGGCCCGCCACACTGTATGGATCGCTCGAGGAGCTGGTCCGGTTGGCGTGGATCGAGGAACTCGCCGAGTCCGACCGGCCTGCCGGCGGCTTGGGTCGGGAGCGCTTCTATCGGATCACCGCAGCGGGGCGTGTGTCGCTCGAGGCCGAATGCGGGCGGCTGGAGTCGATGGCCCGGACGGCGCGCGCCAGGCTGTCGGCGCAGGTCGCCGACGCATGACGCGCTCGAAGGACGCGCACAGCGTCCATGGGTTCTGGCGCCGCGCGTATCGTGCGCTGCTGCCAGTGCTGCCGGTCGGGCTTCGGGAACGGCAGGGTGAGGCGATGCTCGACCTTTTCGACCGTGAATTCCGACGCAACGAACCCGATGGTGCGCGCGCGGTGTGGGTCGTGGGCCTCACGGGGTTGGCGGACCTCGCGCGTCGCGGAGTCTACGAGCGCCTGTCCGAAGAGCGGCAGGCCCTGACCGCGGCGAACGTCAGGATTCTCCGGCACACCGCGTTCACGTTCGTCGTGGCAAGCGCCGTGCTGACCACACTGTTCGTGGCGAAGGGCGGGCTGAAGCGCGCGGCTGGTCCCCCCGGTGGCAAGGTGTTCGATGTCATGCTGTTCTCGATCCCGTACACAGCCGCCTTCACGATCCCGATGTCGGTGTTCATTGCTGTGCTGTGGGTGGCCTCGCGCCGGCCAACTGCGGCGCGCAGTGACGGTCCCTCCGGCTCCGTTGGTGCGCTCCGACTCGCGCCGATCATCGGCATGGCATCTGCCGTCGCGCTCTGCTGCCTCGCCTTGAACGCCGAGTTGGTCCCGCGCGCGAACCTGCGGTTGCAGGCCATGTATGCCGGTCAGGTCGCCGTTGCCCCGAGCGACCGCAGCATGACCCTGCGCGAATTGCGTCAGGCGGAAGCGAGGCTGGTCGCAGCACCGCGTGCGGCGCCGGCATCAGGCACGGATGGCGCCTCGGTCGCGAGTTATGAGGTCGAAGTCCAGAAGAAGCTCGCGCTGGCCGCCGCGTGCGTGCTGCTGGCCATGCTCGCCGCCGCGATCGCGCGTCGTGCCCCACGCATCAGCATCTGGGCACAGACCGCGATCAGCCTCGTCGTATTCGCCAGCTACTATGTGTGCATCATCACGGGTGAGCGGCTCGCGGATCGTTCAGCGATCCCGCCGGCGCTTGCCATGTGGAGCGCCAACATCGTCGTGCTGGTGTTCGCGGTGCTTGCGCTGCGCGTCACGCGAGGGAATCGTGGCGAGCGGGTGAGACAGCCTTCCGGGAGCACATGAGACGCCCGCGGTTGCCGACGTTGCCCGAGATGCACCGAGACACTGACGGGTCCGAGGGGCGATCAAGCGAGCACGCGGACTGCGAGGGGGCGACAGGTTCAGTCCTCGTCTCCGGCTCGCGCTACACGCATTCATGGGAAGCCTTGAGGAAATGGAGGAAATCGCGTTTGGCGACAGCACGCGAGAGTGTGGCGATTGCACGTGAGAGCCCACAGGCTGCGCGAACGACGAAGGCCCCGCTGAAAGGCGGGGCCTTCTCGATTCACCCGTGCGCCGATTGCTTGCGCGCCGAGTGCGCTGGTTCACAATTCTGGTGAGTGTCTCGCGGACGCGACGAACTGTGCGTGCTATTCGCGTCTCGGATGCGCGCCATTGCTTCCTGCCACCAGACATCGCTCAGAAGGAGTTCCTTGCATGGCCGAAGATGCGACTGCGCTATTCTCGAAGATCGAGTTTGCAGTGCTGGGCAAGAAGGAAGGCGGCCAGTGGCTCGTGGGGTACATCCCGCTGTTCGGAAATGCGCAGTACACCGGCAAGAGCCTGTGGGACGACAGGTCGGTGACGGTCGGTCGAAGCGGCGTCACGATTGCTACGGGCTTTGACGTCGGCCAATGGTCGGCGGGGGACCTCGCGAAACTCCCCATTTCAGAGGGGCTTCGAGCCAAACTTCGACCCTTCGTCGCGCCACTCGTCGGCCGGTTGGCTGGCGTGAAGCTGCACGCCCGGAAGGGACTCGAGATCACGCAGGCCGAGGCGAACGAGCTCGATGCGGCGGTGCCGAAGAAAGTGCTCGCGGATTTCGTCGGTGCGTACGAAAAGGAACGCCGTCGCAGCGGCGGCGCGATTCCCTTCGCTGATTTGCCTGACGAGATATGCACGGCGATGTTCTCCTTCGCATATCAGTATGGAGCGGATTGGGGGCCTGCGAAGAAAGGCACGGCGGACTTTGCGCAGGCATATTGGACGCACATCACGTCGCAGGACTGGGTGAAGGCGATGGCGGTCCTTCGGTCGTACTCTGAACATCGCCTTCGACGGCAGCACGAGGCCGAGCTGATCGCGAAGGGCGTGGCGAATATCAAGTAGCGCCTGACGACATTGCTGAGTCGTGCGTAGCCAACGCATGAACCTCAGGCCATGACCATGAACCTCGTCGAACAGCTCGCCCACGGCCTCCCCGGCATCGACGCCCTCCGCGCGATGATCGCATCCGGCGGCCGTCCCCCGATTGGCGAAGCAATCGACTTCGCACTCGCCGAAGTTGGTGATCGCGCCGTCGCCGCCAGAAGCTGATCCGTCCGATCATGACGCGACACCGCCAGTGGACCACTCACGTCCGCGATCTCACTCGTGATCGTCACTTCGCGCCGCGGCAGCTCCGCTGCTCCTGAATCAACTCCACACGAGACAGCGGTGGAAAATTTTGTTTTGCCGCGAAACACGATCCTCTCGTGCAGTGTGTTGCCGACAGCGGGTATCCGTCGTTGCTGCCGCGCGTCTTGCGGCACGACACGTCGCATCGATGCTGTCACGTCACATGGCGATCCTGCCCACTTGATTTGTGCAACACCATCGGCAACTTCTCTCTACCGCTCAAAGGCTGAGACTGCTGACGATGCCGTATCTGCTTGGAATTTCCGCGTTCTATCATGACTCCGCCGCCGTGCTGGTACGCGACGGCGAGATCATTGCTGCGGCGCAGGAAGAGCGTTTCTCGCGAAAGAAGCACGATCCGCGATTTCCTCAGCGCGCGATCAATTACTGCCTCGGCGAAGCCTTCATCGACCCGTCAGATCTGGCTGCGGTCGTTTTCTATGACAACCCGTTGCTCACGTTCGATCGCGTCACGAAGAACGCGCTCAGCGTCGTGCCTGCGGGTCGCGAACAATTCGTCGCCGCGTGCCGCACGCTACTCGGAACGAAGGCGTGTCTCGAAGAGCAACTCGAGGCGTGCCTCGGTCTCGTACCGCGCCTGTTGGTGACACCGCATCACATGGCGCACGCCGCCAGCTGCTTTTATCCGTCGCCCTACGAAGACGCCGCGATTCTGACCGTCGATGGCGTTGGCGAGTGGGCAACGTGTACGCTCGGCGTCGGCCATGGATCGAAGGTCGAGTTGCTGGAGGAGCTGCGCTATCCACACTCGCTTGGCCTGCTGTACAGCGCCTTCACGTATTACTGCGGCTTCAAGGTCAATTCGGGCGAGTACAAGCTGATGGGCCTCGCGCCGTACGGTACGCCGCGTTATGCACAACTGATCCGCGATGAGCTGATCGACATCCGCGATGATGGATCGTTCCGGTTGAACACGGAGATGTTCGGCTATCTCGATTCACCGCTGATGACGAACGCACGCTTCGAGGCACTGTTCGGTGGACCGGCGCGTACGCCGGACATGATGATCACGCGGCGCGAAATGGATCTGGCCGCGTCCATCCAGCAGGTCGCCGAAGAGGTGGTGCTGAAGTTGGTGGCACGCGTGACCAGCCTCACCGGCGAGCGCTCATTGGTGATGGCAGGCGGTGTGGCGCTCAATTGTGTGGCGAACGGCCGCGTGCTGCGCGAATCGGGACTGGATGGACTCTTTGTGCAGCCGACGGCGGGTGATGCCGGCGGCGCGCTTGGTGCGGCCCTCCTGGCATCGCACGATCTGTTCGGTGCGCCCCGACCGGTCACTGCGCGGCGTGACACGTTGAAAGGGAGCTATCTCGGCCCGTCATTCTCGACATTCGAAGTGGAAGACTTCGTCGATCGACAGGATGCGCCGAATCAGCATGTCCCTGATCCCGATGAACGCGCCGCGCTGATCGCCGACGCGCTGGCGGACGGCCAGGTGGTGGGATTCTTCAGTGGCCGTATGGAGTTCGGGCCACGCGCACTCGGCGCGCGCTCGATCCTCGGCGACCCGCGTCAGCCGGACTTGCAGACGCGCATGAACCTGAAGATCAAGTTTCGCGAGAGCTTTCGGCCCTTCGCGCCGTCTGTCCTGCTGGAACACGCGACGGACTACTTCGTGCTCGACGGCGAGAGTCCGTACATGTTGCTCACGGCGCAGGTCCAGCCGTCCCGTCAACGCGAGATGCAGCGCGCGACCAGTGACGGCGATGATATGCTGGCGATTCTCAACCAGGCACGCAGTGACATTCCGGCGGTGACGCACGTCGACTACAGCGCGCGCGTGCAGACCGTGGGTGAGGACGCGAATCCCGAGTTCCGCCGCCTGCTGCAAACCTTCCTCGCGAAGACCGGTTGCGCGGTGCTCGTCAACACGTCATTCAACGTGCGCGGTGAACCGATCGTCTGCACGCCGGCGGATGCGTATCGATGCTTCATGCGGACCGGCATCGATCTGCTCGTGCTCGAGGACCGTCTGCTGTGGAAGCACGCGCAACCCGCCGGGGAATCCGACGAGGAATGGAGAAGCGAATATGAGCCCGACTGAGACGCACGCCGATCGATCCACAGCACTCGCGACCGACGTGTGGCACGATGTGCTCGTGCCGATTGCGGATGCACGTCGTACCGCGCAGATGCCACCCTACTTTCCGGCGTGGCGTGACGCGACAGCTTCGACGTACTACGAGCGACCGGGCGTGTCGCGGATGTCGCCGGCAGACTTCGAATTTCCTGGTGGTGGCTCTGCGGACGGATTGATCGACGCCCTGGCGGCGCACTGGCGCGCCGAAGGTGAGCTGGCGCTCGCATCGGCCGCAGCGAAGCTGAAGGCGATTGCAGACGCACTGCGCGTGGAGGACAAGTCGAATGACGGGAGCGTCGACATCTTCTGCTACACCTTGTTCTAGTCGTGCAATGACTGACACGACGGACGGGTCGGCGGACATCGAGGCTGATGTGTGGGTCTGGATGCGGGAATTCGTGGCGGTCAAGAATGAGTTCTACAATGCGAAGTTTCCGCCGTGCCCGTTTGCCCAGAAAGCGCTGTTGCAGCAGACGGTGGATGTGGCTGTCTGGCAGTCGGGCGACGTGCGCGCGTTCATTCGCGCGTGCGCGGAAGGCATGCGCGATGCGCCGAAGCTGACGACCCGCGTGATGGTGTTCCCGCCACGTGTGCAGCATGCGTGGGGGGTCAGCGATTTCGTCGAGTCGCTGAACCGGGAGCTGATCGCGGACAACATCTTTCTCAATACCGGTGTGACGAAGTCCACAGTGAGCCGCTATCCGGGCTCACTCGGCAATCCGTATTTCATCGTCGTGGCGAACAGTCTTGATGCGGTGCTCCTGGGATCGGAGTCGCTGCAGCGGACGGACTATTACGCCGACTGGCCGAAGACACATTACGAGATCGTCGTCGAGCGTCGCGCGAAGATGGCCGCACGATTCGGTGCGAAAGAGAACGGATGATCTCCAGGACGCTGATGCGGTATCATCCGCGGATCGGCTACACGTACATGCCGAGTACGCGCTTGCGTGTGCAGGGCACGAACGGCGGATATCTGGTGCAGACCAACGCCGCAGGCTACCGGTCGGATCGCGAGTTCGTGCCTGTTCGTCGCGACGGCGCATTCCGCGCGGTGCTCTTCGGTGATTCGCAGACGGCCGGTGATGGCGCAGCGAATGCCCAGCGCTACAGCGATCTGCTCGAGAAGGCCGTGCCCGGCCTCGAGGTGTACAACTACGGCTTGTCGGGCAGCGGCACCGACCAGCAGTTTCTCGCGTATGGTGAACGCGGGGCCGTCGAGTACGATCTGCTCGTGATCGGGATTTTCGTCGAGAACATCCGACGTATCACCCGTCGCATCATCAAGTCGCGCGACGCGAGCGGCGAGGAAGTGTTCCGCGCGAAGCCGTACTACGAATTGGCGAAGGATCGCCTCGTCCTCTGCAACGTGCCGGTGCCCAGGCAGCCGTGGACCGCGGCGTCGCTGCCGAAGGAATTGCTGCCGCATGTGTACTCGTATGGCGAGGAGTACTCCGTCTTTCGAAACCCATCGCGCCCGCACGCCGAGGTGCTGCGACGCCTGGCTCCGTCCGGTCCGATCCGGCGGGCATTGAGCACCGTGGTGTCACGCTTCACGAAGTTCAATCCGGTCGCGGAGTACGATTCGGCGTCCACTCCGGAGTGGACGCTGATGCGAACGATTCTCGCGACGTGGATCGCCGAGAGCCCGTCGCCTGTGCTGGTGATTCCGCTGCCGCACGATTCGGCGCTGCGTTGCAAGAGCGATCCCTCCAACTACCAGGCGCGATTTCGCGAGCTCGCAATGGACACGGGTTGTCAGGTCTACGACCCGCTGCCGGAGCTCCTCGCGCTCGACGACGACGAACGGACGAAGCTGTGGTCGGAGGAGTACGGGCACCTGTCGACACACGGGCATGAGGTGATTGCGCGACTTCTCACGCCGGTGTTCGAGAAGCTGATGCGCCAGCGCTGAGGTGTCCACGGGTGTCGCGTCCCCGACGCTCACCCACCCACCGGCGCCAGCACCTCTTCTGCCGTGCGCTCCAGCAACTGCCGCACCATCGGATGCTGGTACTGCCGACGAATCGTGATGGCATAAAACTCTTCGTACAGCGTCGGCACCACACCGTACTCCTGAAGTACGCCGCTGCGGAGCTCATCGAGCACCACCACCGCCGGCACCAGCGTCACGGCATCGGTCTCGCGCGCGATCAAGCGTAGCATCGCCATGTCGTCCACCTCGGCGACGACGTTCACGCGAACGCCCTTCTGCTCGCAGATCACATCGAATGCCGATCGGATTTCACTGTCCCGACTCGGCAGCACCATCGCACGGTCGACGATGTCGTCGGGAAAGCGGAATGCCTGTCGCGACGCGCGTTTCGGACCGACGAGACTGACCTGCTGCCGCGCAATACGTCGGCATCGCCACGCGTTTTCGGCGTCCTCGTGCACGCGCCGGTTGGACAGAATCACATCGAGCGAATGTGATTGCAGTCGCGCGAGCAGCTCTGCGAGCGTGCCGGACTGCAGGACAAGCGCGACGCCGGAGTCGCTGAAGACGGGTGCAAGAAATCCGCGCTGGAAGTTGCGTGACAGCGTCGCGACGGCGCCGACACGCAATGCCTGTCGCTCAGCGTGGTGCCCACCCTTGAGCGTGGCCACGAGTTCGTTACCGGTCGCCATGATCGTATCGGCGTAGGCAAGCGCGATGCGTCCGGCCTCGGTGAGCACGAGCGTCCGCCCCTGTCGCACGAAGAGCTGCTGACCGAGTGCGAGCTCCAACTGGCGGATCTGCGTGCTGAGGGCCGACTGCGCGATGTTGAGATGGCGGGCGGCGCGCGTGAGCTGTCCCTCCTTGGCGACGGCCCAGAAGTAGTGCAGGTGATGGAAATTGAGTCGCGAGAACGGTGTGCTCATTTGTTCTGTTTTTGGCGAGAAGTTCTCCAAATCTATGTATTTTACAGAACGAATGAGAGGGCGTAGACTGCGCCGCAGAACCCTGCGACCGGAGGCCCGTCATGGCCGTTGCCCCATTTGTCCTGCTCCTCGTTCCGCTCGTGTACCTGGCGGGCGCGCTGACCACCGCGGTGGAATCGCCGCGGTCACTGCGACTCGCCTGGCGTGTGGCCATGGCGACCGCCGGCAGCGCCAGTCTGCTCGCGATCGTGGCGGCGATGACGCTCGTGTTCATGGGGCCACTCGTGCTCCGCCTGCCCGCCGCAGACGCCGCGATGGTCAGTCTGCGTCTCGATGCGCTGTCGGTCGTGATGCTGCTGCTCGTGACCACGGTTGCCGGCATCATCGTGCGGTTCGCACGGCGGTATCTGGACGGTGACGCCGGTCAGCTGCGCTTTCTGCGCTGGTTCTTCGTGACCGTATCTGCCGCAACGCTGCTGGTGATCACCAACAACATGCTGGTGCTGGCCGCGGCCTGGACGGCATCGACGCTTGCGTTGCACCAGCTGCTCACCTTCTACGTCGACCGGCCGCAGGCGCAGATCGCGGCGCACAAGAAGTTTCTGCTCAGTCGCGTGGCGGACGTGACGATCTTCAGCGCGGTGGCGCTGTTGTGGCGGAGCTTCGGCACGCTGGAAATCGACTCCATGCTCGACCGGGCGGCGACGTTGCCGTTGGCGAACAGCGTGAGCATCGCCGGTGTGCTGTTGGTGCTGGGTGTGTCGCTGCGGTCAGCACAGCTGCCCTTTCATGGCTGGCTGATTCAGGTGATGGAGGCGCCGACCCCGGTCTCGGCATTGCTGCACGCGGGCATCGTCAACATCGGCGGCTTCGTCCTGATTCGACTCGCGCCTCTTCTTGTGCAGATCCAGGCAGTGCAGCTGTTGCTGGTTTTGATCGGCACCACGACGGCGGTTGTCGCGGCGCTGGTGATGTCGACGCGCGTGAGCATCAAGGTGATGCTGGCGTGGTCGACCGCCGCACAAATGGGTTTCATGCTGCTCGAGTGCGGACTCGGTGCCTACAGTCTCGCGCTGCTGCACCTCATCGCACACTCGCTCTACAAGGCGCACGCGTTTCTGTCGTCCGGCCGCGTCGTGGAACAGCAGACGCGGCGTGCCATGGCTCCAGCAGTCGCGCCGGCCGGAGTGCTGGCGTGGGCCTCCTCTGCCGCACTCGGCGCGCTGCTGGTGGCCGCGATACTGCTGATTCCAGGAATGCGCGCAGCGGCTGACGCCCGACTGATTCCGGCTGCGCTGATTCTCGCGCTCGCCGTTGCGCCGCTGTTTGCCAGGGCTGGAGCGCCGGGGCGGCTGTCTCGGGTCGCCACGATCGGTGTCGCGATTGGTGTCATCGCGCTCTACGTCGGATTGCACACGCTGTTTGAAGGCCTGCTCGCGCCAATCGCCACAAATGGGGCGGTGCGCTGGCTGCCGATCGTCATGGTCTCGACCGGCTTCGCTGCGCTGTTCATCACACAGGTGATCATTGCGACTTATCCGCACGGGAGCATCGCGCGCGCCCTTTTTCCGGCCTGTTTTGCCGGCCTCTATCTCGACGAGGTGTTCACGCGCCTGACCTTTCGCCTCTGGCCGCCGCGTTCGACGGCGGTGGCCGCAACACGCTCGCGCGAATCGACGACGTCGGCGATGGAGATCGCAGCGTGACCACGCCACTCAAAGTGACGAATGCGGCGATCACGTACGACGCGATCGCGCGCGACGTGAAGACGGCCTGCGCGAGCATCGCGCCAGCGTGGCCGCTCGATCGGCTCATCGCCGTGAATCCGTGGTGGTCGTTCGTGGACAGGCCGATCGCAACAGCGGCCGCCGAACTTCAGGCACGCAGTGGTGTGCGTCTGCTGATGCCGCGCGCATGGTATCGCGAGCAGTGGGCGGCACACCGGTTCGCGGAGGCGCATATGGCGCGCGCCATTCAGCTCGATGCAAGCACAATTGCCGTGAAGGACGTCGTTGCCACATTGCAGCGCGATGACGCGCCGAGAGAACCGCGGCGATTGATGACCGATGTGATCGATGCGAGGCGGGACTTGTCTCACGAGGTGTCGTGGGCGGACTTTGTGACGCGCTCACTCAGTCAGGCGTGTGCGGCGTTCTTCGATGATGGGCAGTCGCGGTGGACGCCCGATCGCTCCGCTGGACTGTATCCGATGTGGCGTGAACTGGCGAAGGCCGACCGTGCGCCGCGTCTGCTGATGGGCCTTCGCGGATTCCGCGAACAGGTGGCCACGCTGCCGGAGTCGCCCTCCGAACTGATCGCGCTCGCCGTCCGAGAACTGGGGATTTCTCCGACCGATCGCGACATGTACTTCGCCGGGTTGCTGATGACGGTGAACGGGTGGGCATCGGCGGCAGCCTTCCGTCGCTGGGAAGCACGCCTGCTCGGCCGCAACGACAACCAGATCGAGCACCTGCTGGCCGCGCGATTGGCATGGGAACTGATTCTGCTACGCACTGCGTCGGGTGATGTACTGACACGGTGGCGCCGTGCGCAGCGTGAGTGGGCCACAGCGTTCGCGCTGGCGCGTCAGAGTCAGGCGCATGACTGGATCATGCAGCGAGCGATGGAGCTTGCATACCAGGACGCGGTGGTGGGCATGCTGAGACGTGCGGCAGACGACGCGCAGATCACGTCGCCCGCCACGGTGCAGGCTGTGTTCTGCATCGACGTACGCTCGGAGGTGTATCGCCGCGCGCTGGAGCACGTCGCTCCGGCAGCACAGACGCTGGGCTTTGCAGGCTTCTTCGGATTGCCGATCGCGTTTCAGCCAACCTCCGGCACACCGCGTCCCCAACTTCCGGGACTGCTGGCACCGACGCTGACGGTGGCGGAAGTCGGGGCTGCGCGAGATGACGCGGCGCAGCGATCGCGGCGTGCACTCGCTCTGCAACTGGCGGTGAAGGATTTCATGACGACCGCGTCGTCGGCGTTTTCTGCAGTCGAATCGACCGGGTTGCTCTCCGTCGCGGCGCTCGTGCGGGATGGATTCGCACTCAACGGGCTATCGCGTGACCCGCTGCTGACGACGTCAGGCGTTGGTGCGGAGCGGCTTCGGATGGAGTTGCTGTCGCCCGAACGGAACGGCGAGGAGCTCGCGATCGAGCAACGTGTGACGCTGGCGGTGCGCGTGCTGACGGCGATGGGCCTCACCGGTGACTTCGCGCCGGTTGTCGCGCTGATCGGGCATGGCGCCGGCACGGAGAACAATCCGCAGGCGTGCGGGCTGCATTGCGGAGCGTGCGGCGGACAGACGGGCGAGGTGAATGCACGCGCCCTCGCGTCGCTGTTGAACGACAGCGCGGTGCGCGCCGGTCTCGCCGAGCAAGGCATCGTGCTCAGTCGAGACACACATGTCGTGGCTGGGTTGCACAACACCACGACCGACGACATCACACTTTTCGATCTGGATCTGCTGCCGGGCAGCCACCGCGACGCCGTGGCGCGATTCCGCACGCAGCTCGACGCGGCCAGCGCGCGGGCACGTGCGGAGCGGGCGTCGCGCCTTGGCATCGACGCCGACGCGAATGTGCACGACGCGATGCGGTCACGCGCCGTCGACTGGTCCGAAGTGCGCCCCGAGTGGGGCCTGGCGCGCAACGCCGCGTTCGTTGTCGCACCGCGTGCGCGCACCCGCGGTCGCAACCTCGACGGTCGCGCGTTCCTGCACGAGTACGATTGCGAGAACGACACAGATTCCGCAGTGCTCGAGGGCATCCTCACCGCACCGATGCTCGTGACACATTGGATCAACATGCAGTACTGGGCATCGATGGTGGACAACGCCCGCTACGGCAGCGGCAACAAGGTGCTGCACAACGTGGTGGGCGGCCGGCTTGGCGTGCTGGAAGGTGCGGCGGGTGACCTGCGCATCGGGCTGGCGATGCAGTCACTGCACGATGGTCGCGAGTGGGTGCATGAGCCACTCCGACTGAGTGTGTTCATCGAGGCACCGGCGGCAGCGATCGACGACATTCTGGAACGGCACCGCGTCGTGCGTGACCTGGTGCTGAACGAGTGGGTGTTTCTCTACCGCATCGAGCCAAGCAGCCACGACATTTCGCAGCGACGCGCTGACGGGTGGCACATCGTCTGAGGTCAGCGCGTCGCCCGTCTTCGCACTCAGGACCCGCGATACATGAGTGCATAGCCGACACCTGGATCGGTGTCCTGCAGATCCGGCCCGCGGTGCGAGAGGATATCACTGAACACGGGAATCGCTTCATTGCACTGATCGCGCGCCACCGCCGTCGGCGAAACTGTCCTTGCCGAGCATCGCGTCGAACATGGCGACGGCCGGCGAGAAGTTGGCGGTGGCAGGTGCGAACATTCCGAGCGTGGCCTGCGCGACGCCGCGTGACGCGAAGTAGGTCCGGCAATGCGAATCAGCGTCACCACCATGTCATTCGCATCACCAGCAGGTCGGCGCACAGGAACACATCGGCGAGATGCCGACACAGTGACTTCGCCTCGGCGCGGCCAGCGGGGACGAGGCGTCGCGGTTCGGCACGAGCGGCAGAAGCGTTGGCGGCACAACATCGTGCGCCGGATCGGTCGGCGCAGGCGTGTGGGTGGCTCGTCTCCTCATACCAGATCATGCGACAAATCGACGGAAAGCCCCTCAGGGAGGTGACGGGCGACCACGGGTGCGCCGATCGTGACGCCGGGCGGCCTGAGCCGTCCTTGCCCCGACGAACACGTGGCGCACTCCGACCTGGAATAAAGACACGGAACCGGCCGACAGCGTTGCGGGAGTATGAGCAGCCGTGACGTGTCGGCCCCCCGTGCGTCTTATGGATGAGTTCGCTGTGAGCGACCTGGTACGACCCGCGAGGCACCCCACCCGGTCCGGCGCGGTTCACAGGGTACGAGCTGCTGGTTCGAAGAACCGCACAGCGGCAACGAGTTCTTCGTGTGGAGGGGCGGGTGGGCCCTGAAGCACGTTCAGCCCCCGGTGAGCGACGGCTTGCCGGGGGCACCTCGTTTTTCATGCATTCGCCCTCATCGGCCGACGGCGCGAATACATTCGTCGCATGACGACCGCTCGACCCCGAATTGCGTTTCAGGGTGCCCTGGGCGCCTTCAGTGAAGATGCCATCCGCGTCTTCTGGGGTCCCGACACCATCCCCGTGCCGTGTGAATCGTTCAGCACGATGCTCGCCGCGGTGAAACAGGGCGCAGCCGACGGCGCCGTGCTGCCGGTGGAAAACATGGCCATCGGGCCGATCACATCGGCGCTCGATGCGCTCGACGATTTCAGCGTCGGGTTGAACATCGGCGGCACGACCGATGTGCCGATCATCCATGCGCTGATGAGCATACCGGGTGCCGCGCTGGAAGGAGTGAAGGTGATCACCAGTCATCCCGTTGCGCTGGCGCAGTGTCGCCGATTTCTGCAGGCGTTCGGGGCACGCATCGAAACGTTCTACGATACGGCTGGTGCGGCGAAAATGGTGAGCCAGAAGCAGGACGCCAGCATCGCTGCCGTCGCCAGTCACACAGCCGCGCTGCGCTACGGGCTCACCGTTCTCGCGGATGCGATTCAGGACGAGCCGGACAACTGGACACGTTTCGTGCGCATCGAGCGCGGGAACTGACGGCAACTCAGTGATGGCTTGATGCCGCACGCGGCGTCGTCGGTCACGCACCAGACGTTCACGGACGATGGCGTTGTGCAAATGGGTGTGCGCGACTGCCGAGCCGGTCATACACGCGCAATGCCGCCTCGCGCGTGCCCGGCGCCTCACGCACGGCCCAGACGCGTTCTCGCGCCAGTCGCATCGCTGACACGTTGTCCACGATCGGCGCCGGATACTCGCGGCCGATCACCACGCCGTACATCTGTTGCAACATCGGCGGCATCAGATGCGGCTCGGCGATTGCGCCCGCCGGTAAGGACGCCAGTTCCGGCACCCAGGTGCGAATGAACGCGCCGTCCGGATCCTGCTCCAGCGCCTGCTTGACGGGATTGTAGATCCGGATCGCGTTGATGCCTGTCACACCCGACTGCATCTGACACTGGCTGTAGTGAATGCCGGGTTCGAAATCGAGGAACGTGCGCGCCAGCAGCGGTCCGGTGAAACGCCAGTGCAGCCAGAGGTGATAACTCGCGAACGACATCACCATTGCACGCATGCGGAATGGCAGCCAGCCGGTGGCCCGCACGGCGCGCATGCTCGCGTCCACCAGTGGATACCCGGTCTGTCCGTGGTACCACGCCTCGAGACGCGCCGTGTCCACGGTCTGCTCGTCGCGCAGGCCGATGAATGCGTCGCACATGGTGTCGAATTCGAGGCGCGGCTGATCTTCCAGCTTCTGCATGAAGTGACAGTGCCAGCGGAGCCGGGTGCGGAAGCTGCGGATGCTCGCGAGCCAGCGCTGGTGCGCGTCGGAACTTTCGGCGCCGTCAGCGACGGACTGTCGCAATTGCGCGGCCCGCGACCGCGCCGCGTGTTCACTGGTTCGGATCGAGAGTGCGCCGGTACTGAGCCAGGCACTGATGCGACTGCAGGCGTCGTACGCCGTCACGGGGCTCGACATCGCGCGACGGTAGTCTTCGCCACGCGCGCGGAGAAATGATCGCAGCGCTTCACGTGCGACCGTTTCACCACCATGTTGCAACGCGGGCTGCGGCACGCGCTGCAGCACGGAGTGCACAAGCGGCTGTTCCACGGCGTCGAATGCCACACCTTCCACACGACGAGGCGCTGGCAGCGGTGCGGCCGTCATGCGCGATTCCCATCGCGCCGCCCACTCATCACGACTCGGCAGCCGACGTACCACGCCGGTCTGGGGCAGTTCGTGAAATGTGATGCCTTCGCCGCGGCACCACTGCCGCATGCGCCGATCACGCTGATACGCCAGCCATCCCGTTGTTTCCTCGTGCGCCCAGATGTCAGCGATGCGGGACGTCGGCGTCATCGCGTGCAGGTCGCGCTGGATGTCGCTGAACACTGCGGGAACGTCGCCTGTGCGCCGCGTGAGCGTGACGCCTCGACTCTGCAGTGCGCGCTGCAGATCATCGAGGCACTCGTTCACGAATGCGAGATGGATCGGATCGTGATCGGGCGCCGCGAGCACCGTCGGCTCGTACACGTACAGGCAGAGCACCGGGCCGCGTGCCGCCGCCGCGCTCAGCGCCGCGTTATCACGGATGCGCAGATCACGTTTGAACCAGACCAGCTGAATGTCGCGCATTGCGACATGAACGCCTCACGCATGCCGAAGGATCCGTCGCCGGGCCGTGCCACGCTGCGACGGTCTTCCGGACCGTTATTCGCGCGCTGGCGGTGGCCCGTCGCCGCCATGCGGACGGCGTCGCGCATCGAACTTCTTGCGCGATTCCGCGAACTTGATGCGCTGCTCCGGTGTGAGCATGGAGTCGATCGCCAGACGCATCCGGTCGCGCAGCGTATCGAGCTGCGGACCGACATGTGCGCGCATCGAGTCGAGCTGCAGCTCGTGCCGCGCGAAGATCGAATCCATCGCATGCGCCTGCGCCGATGTGAGCGTGAGGTCGTCGGCGATCCGCTTCACGATGCGCTCGCGCACGCGAGAGCGGCCGGCGGTATCGACCGGCTCGCTCATCATGCCGAGTGGTCCGCCGCGACCTCGGCTGCGATCGCGCACGTCGCCGCGCCGATGGAGCAGGTTCCGATCGAGCGCCACTCCGATGCACACCCCCACCGCGAGCATCGCCACCACGGTCAGAACGGCCATGACCCGGGAACGCGGTGTGGTCATCGGTCGTCCGGGTCGAGGCCGATGCTCGATGCGGCGTCATTCGTGATGACCTGACGCGCGAGGCCGCTGGCATCACTCGTTTCGAGTGCGCTCAGCAGTGCCGCCGGATCGCTCTCGCGCAACTCGGCGTCGGCGAATGTGGTGGTTTCGAGACGCGTCAGGCTGACCGCCGCGAAAATGGCGGCGGCCGCCGCGAGTGGCAGCGCGACGCGCAGCCACGCGGCGAGGGTATCAGCCGTGGTGGATGCGCGGGCGGCGCGTCGGCGTGCCGCCAGCGGAAATGCCGCCGCGGACAGAATGCGTGCTGCGAGATCGTCCAACGCAACCGGCGACGCACCGCGCTCGGCGCGACGCAGCACCGCGTCGAGCGCGGGGTCGTTCAGGTCATGATCCGAGATCGCGTCGTGCGACTCGTCCTCCGGGCTGTTCATCATTCGTCCTCTCCACCGTCTCCGAGCCACGACTGCAGCTGCGTTCGCAGCGCCTTGCGTGCCTCGTGCAAATGCCATCGGGCGGTGCCCGCCGGGATCTCCAGCATCTGGGCCGCCTCCGTCGGCGTGAACTCCTCGAACGTCACCATCTCGATCAGCTGCCGTTGCATTGGCGGCAGCGTGGCCAGCGCCGCATCGACCTCGCCGCGCAACACACTTAGTGTCGCGGCATCCGCTGGCCCGATCGCATCACTGACCGCCGTTTCCGACAATTCATCCGTTTCCCGCCGTTTCGACGAGCGCTGCTTGTTGATCGCGGTGGTCGCCACGATCCGGAAAAACCAGGGTCCGAACGGCCGTTCGGGATCACACTGATCGATCCGTTCCAGCGCCCGCAGGAAGGCATCCTGCACCGCATCCTCGGCGTCCTCTTTGTGGCGCAGCACGCGCCACGCGACGCGGTACGCACGCGGCAGGTGTCGCCGCACGAGCACTGCATACGCTTCGGTCTCGCCCTGCTGTACCCGCACCACCAGCCCCGGCTCATCGGCATTGCTGCCGTCCGCCGGGCCGGTGGTGTACCCAGCCGAGGTCATGAAGCCAGAGAAGGAGCGCCAGCGTGGCGCGATCAATAAGGGGGGAGATGCGGTGTTTTGCGTCTCTGTGATGGATACACGGTGGGGGGTGGAGGCGTTGGCTGTCCACTCCCGGGTCACCAGACGCCTCCGATGTGCACGGCCGGGGGCTCCGGCATCTCCCGTGTGAACGCGACGCGTGCACACTCCGGTGCCGCTGTGCGTGCCACTGTCGGGAGGGGACGATGTCGCGATCGGGCGTGTGGGTGATGGCGGTGCTGGCCGCAGCGTGCAGTTGGAGTGCGCCGGAAAACAGGGCGCGAGCGGAGTCTGCGGAGCCTGACGCGTCGGTGGCATCGATGGCCGATGCGGCATTGAAGGCGGTATGTGGCACCGTTGCTGCTGCTGGCGGGCGGCCTGCTGTTCGGGCTCCGGCGCATCTGGACGCGCAATCGTGGCCCGTCCGTGCTCGCGAACTGATGTCGTAGCGCCCGATTGGCGCGGGGATAGCGTTCGGGGTGATTTCCACTACGGATAATCCCCGGCCACTCCGATTCAGGTACTCCGACACGCGCCGGTGGGTGATGATCGGCGCTGTAATCGGCACGCTGGCATACGCGCTGCTCGCCGCCGTGAGTGTTCGCGAATGGGGGTGGGATTCAGAGCGCCATCAGGCCGCGCTGATTCTTGCGGCACTCCGTTGCGCGAGCGGCGTCGTGCTCGCATCGCGCGGGAAGGCGTTTGGCGGCGGCCTGGTCGCTGGTGACACTCGGCTTTTCGATCGTCGACCGGGCGTTCATCGCCGTGTTGCGCAAAGAGCGCGAACTCGCGGAAACGATCAATCGCGCGCCGGATAGCATTCTCGTGATCGATTCCGCAGAGCTGCTGCAGGTGATGAATCCTGCCGCTGAAGGTGTGCTCGGCCTGCGGGAGTCGGCATGCATCGGCCGGCCGATCGGTGAGATTCTCACGCAGGCTTCAGCCCGTGCAGACGCGCGGAATCCGCTCGCGTTTCGCGACAGCGGCGAACAACCCTGCGCGTGGTCGGTGACTCGCCACGACGGCAGCGCGATCGAACTTGAAATCACGTGGCGCACGATGGACGAAGGGCGACGACAGTTCGTGTTGCGCGACGTGTCGGAACGTCTGCGCGCCGAGCATGTGCGGCGCGACATGGAATTGCAGCTGGCACACGCGCAGCGACTGGAAGCGGTGGGCCAGCTGGCCGGTGGCATCGCGCACGATTTCAATAACATCCTGACGATCGTCGGTGCGTCGGCAGAAGTGTTGCGCGCGGAGCTGCAGGACGATCGCCTCACGCCATTGCTCGACGACGTGATCGCCGCGCAGGAGCGGGGCGCGACACTGACGCGCCAGCTGCTGGCGTTCGCGCGGAGGGAAGTCGTGCATCCGCGTGTGTTCGATCTGTCGGAACACGTCGTGTCGCTGGAGCGGCTGTTGCAGCGTGTGGCCGGCGAACAGTCGCGCGTGGTGTGCAGCGTCGAACCGGACTGCCGCATTCGTGCAGATCTCGGCCAGGTGGAGCAGGCACTCGTGAATCTCGTGACGAATGCACGTGACGCGATGCCGAATGGCGGGACCTGTACGCTGACTGTCGTGCGCATGCAGAACGACGACGGCGCGACGTGGGTGCGACTGCGCGTGAGCGACGAAGGGGTGGGCATGGATGCGGCTACCAGTGCGCGTGCGTTCGAACCGTTCTTCACCACCAAGCCGCGTGGCCGTGGCACCGGGCTCGGGCTGGCTGCGGTGCACGGCATGGTGATGCAGTCCGGCGGTCGTGCGGACATCGTGTCCCAGCCGGGGCGGGGCAGCACCATCGTGCTCGAGTTTCCCTTCGCGAGTGCCGAGCCGACGGCGCGACCGACCCTGCCACCGGTGGAACACGTTCCTGGCGGCGGTACGATTCTGGTGGCCGAGGATGATGCCGGTACGCGCGCGACCGTCGCGCGTATGCTGCAGCGGCTCGGCTATCAGGTGCTGCTGGCGCCGGATGGACTGCAGGCGCTGCAGCTGGCGGAAGAGAATCTGGGACGCATCGACCTGCTGCTGACGGATGTCATGATGCCCGGGTTGAGCGGGCCGCAGCTGGCCGCGCGACTGCATCGGCAGTCGCCGGAAATTCCGGTGGTGTTCATGTCCGGCTATCCCGAGGATGCGTTGGCCGAAGTGCAGGGACTGCATTTCGAGACGGATTTTGTGGCCAAGCCGTTTACCAGTGCCCTGCTGGCGCGCCGCGTGTCGGAGAAGCTCGGCGCCTCCTCCAGCGTGATCGTCGAGTCGTAAGCCGCCGTGCCCGGCTCCAGGGCGATCGCGTCGTGACAAATGCGTCCGCGCGGGCAAGTTCTTCGTAAAGTCAGCGCGGTGTCGAAACGAGCGACCCGCCTCGCGTGTTAGCGAGGAGGTGCGCTGGCCCATCCGTGCACCAGGACCTTGCCATCCACCGGAGTGTTCGTGTCGCTGCGCCGTCTTCCCGTGTACATCCTTGCCGACGTCTCCGGCTCCATGCGTGGCACCCCGGTGGAGAGCGTGAAGGCGGGAATCCGACAGTTGCATCGTGACCTGCTGACGGACCCGCAGGCGGTGGAGAGCGCGTATCTGAGCGTGATCACGTTCGCGGACGTCGCGATTCAGGTGGTGCCGCTGACGGAGGTGAGCAGTTTCATCCCGCCGGAGATGGAGGCGAACGGTCAGACGAATTACGGCGACGCGTTGCGTGTGCTGCTCGAATGTTTCGAGATGGAAGTGGTGCGGACGACGGCCGAGCAGAAGGGCGACTGGAAGCCGCTCGTGTTCATCCTCTCGGACGGTGCGCCGACTGACACCGGATGGGCGGAGTACGCCGCACAGCTGCGCAATCGCCGGCCCGCCAACATCATCGCGGTGGCGTGCGGTGATCACGCCGACCTGGCGGCGCTGCGCGAAACGACGGACACCATGATTCAGATGCGCGACATGTCGCCCGATGCGTTCCGCGCGTTCTTCAAGTTCGTCTCGGCGAGCGTGAAGACGACCAGTGCCAAGGTCGGCTCGGTGGGCGATGGTGGTGCAATCACGTTGCCGCCGCCACCGCCCGGCATCACGATCATTCCCTGACCCGTGTCGGACGAGACGGGAGCGGTGCTGCCGCTGGCATCGGAGGATGTGGTCACGCCGGCGGTGTGGAGCGCACGCCCGCCTGATGTGTCGTGGTGCCCGGCGCCATTGGTTGACGCGCTCAGCACATCGTTCATCGATACCGCGGCGGACGAACCACGCGTATTGCGCGCGCACGCCGGTGACTGGTGCGTGCTGGGTGCGAGTGTACGCGGCAAGTCGCATGGACATCGTGGCGAACATCGTGACGATGCGCTGGCGTCGGTGATGCGTGAAGACATGATGATTCTGGCCGTGGCCGACGGTGCGGGATCGAGTACGCTGAGTCGCATCGGCGCGGCGGTCACTGCTGATCTGGCGGTGACGCGCACTGCCGCGCGCTTCGACGCCGACGCCGCGAATGCCGATGCGGTTTCGCGGCTTGGCACGGCGATGGCGCACGCCGTGCACGACGCCGCAATGCGATTGCACGAACTGGCGACACTGGCAGACGTTGCGCCATCGGCGCTGCGCACGACGCTGGTGCTGGTCGCACTGACCGGTGACCTGATGCTCGTGTCGCAGGTTGGCGATGGTGCGGTGCTCATCCAGACAACGAATGGCGATGTGCTGCGCGTCGGTGGCGCGCGCGAAACCGCGTGGGCGGGTGAGGTCACCTGCTTCGTGCCCGACGCGTGCGCGATGACGCAGGCCGCAGCGCTGCGTCAGGTGCGCACGTCCGATGTGTCGATGATCGCGTTGATGACCGATGGTATCGACGATCCGTTTCATCCGCTCGAGCACAGCGGCAGCGCACTCGTGTCGCAATGGCGCGACGGGACGACGGAACCGATCGGTGTCGCCAAACAACCACCTGCAGGTTCGCTGCTCGGAGATGCCGACGCGATCCTGCAATGGTTGTCGTTCGAGCAGCGCGGCGAAGTGGATGATCGCACGCTGTTGCTGGCCTGGCGTGCGTCGTCGGTGCCGACATGAGCGCCGGTGCCGCGCGCTCCTTGTCGGTGCCGGTGCAGACCACCGACGGCCGCACCATCACATTGCGCGCAACACCCCTTGCCAGTGGCGCCGAGAAGGTGGCGTTCCTGTCGATGGATGGGCGGGATGTGGTGGCGTTCTACTTCGGGACGCTGAAGGATCGTGCCGAACGTGTCGAACGCCTCAAGCGCATCGTATCGAGCTACGATCCGACGCGCGGTGCCGGCGCTGCGTACTGGCGCGACGCGTTCTGCTGGCCGACGGGCATCGTGGACGGCCTGAATGCGGTGCCCTCGGACTTCGCGCGGGTGCATTCGTTCGCGCAACCGCCACTCGGCGTCGTTATGCCGGTGTATCGCAGCGCGTTCTTCATGCAGGATCGCTTCGGCAATCGCGTCGAGAAGGAAGTGCGCTGGTTTACCGGCCGCAAAGCGGGCGCGCTGATTCCGGATGCGGAGAAAGGATCGTTCCTGACGCGACTGCAGGTGTGCATGCGACTGGCGCGCGCGGTGCGCCGATTGCATTTCGCGGGACTCGCGCACAGCGATCTGTCGAACCGGAACGTGCTGGTCGATCTGCGCGGTGGTGATGCGTGTGTGATCGACATCGATGCGCTGGTCGTTCCGGGGCTCGCGCCACCGACGGTGCTCGGCACGCCGGGCTACATGGCACCTGAAGTAGTGTCGGGCAAGTCGCTGCCCACCATCGAGACCGATCGTCATGCGCTGGCGGTGCTGTTCTACGAGCTCCTGCTGCAGCGCCATCCGCTGCGCGGCACGCTCGTGCACACCACGCGCAGCGCCGAGGAGGACGAACAGCTGTCGATGGGTGTGAAGGCGCTGTTTGTCGAAGATCGGAGGGACAAACGGAACACGCCCGATGCGCCGATCACCGTCACGGTCGATGCACTCGGCCCGCACTTGACGCCGCTGATGCGTCGCGCATTCGAGGACGGGTTGCATACGCCGTCGCGGCGTCCGGATGCGGTGGAGTGGGAAGAGGCGCTATATCGCACACTCGAGCGGATTCTGCCGACGCCATCAGGTCGTGGCTGGTTGATCGTGCCGGACAGCGGGCCCCTGATGGATGCGTGGACGGGCGAAGTGGTGCATCGCGCGGTACCGATGCTGCGCAGTGGCCGCGGTGTTGGTGACTCGTGGCGTGACGACGGTATCGCGACCGCGCTGTTCCATCATCGCACGCTGCATCTGTGGCATCTCGATGCTGACGTGAGGCCGCGTGAAGAAGTGTCGCGTGAGCCGGTGGCGTACACGTCGTTTCATGAAGGCGTGTGGTGGCTCGTGAATCTCACGGATCGTGCGTGGCGGACCGGTGATGGATGCGAGATCGGTCGGAACAGGCCGGTGCGGTTGAGGGATGGACTGGAGTTGGCGGTCGCGACGAGCCGCGCCGGGTCGCCGGGCCGCACATGGCGCGTTGTGATGAGGCAGGCGTAAGTGGCGGCGCCGATCGATGTGCGTGCCGGCCTTGCCGCGGAACTGAAGCGCCTTGTACGCGACGCCGCGGAGTGGCCGATTCGTGATCGGCGCCGATTTCGCAACCTGCTGCTCGATGCCGTGAGCAGTGATGCGATGCCGCTCGCGGAACTGCTGCTGCGCGTGCACGACGATGGATTGCTGCGTGTGTTTCCCGCTCGCTCTGCAACGCGTGCGGCGTGGGATACATCCACCGCACGACTGGCGAGTGATCTGCAGGCACAGCGGTTCGTCGAGCCGGGCATCGCGCGCTTCGTCGCCGAGGCGTGGGCGTCAGCACTCGGACCGGAGCTTGTGCCTGTCGCACGCACGGCCACGCCGCGACCGGCTGTCGCTCCGCGTGCGCCGGTGCGCAGCAGTGCCAACATGGCGCCGCGCCCGACGACGTCGCCCGCCACCAGCGCTGCCAGCTCGGCCGCGTCGCTGAAAGCGTATCGACAGACGAACGTGCTGTTCGTGATCATGGCGGTGACGATCGCGGTGCTCACACTGCTCGCATTCCGCAGCACAAACACGCAGGCCGCGCCACGCGGCACCGCGGTGAAACCGGCACAAGTGCAGCTGCCAGTGCCCGCACCGGTTCCTGCATCGGTTCCTGCACCGGCAGAGACGGTGATCGCCGCGCCAGCCGCGTCACGCACAAGTGCCGTTGCCACGAACGCCCCGGTCGTGGTGCAACCCGATTCCGCATCACCGCCACGCGACTCGAGTGCGTCGATACCGCGCGTTGGTCGCCAGCCAGTCGCCGTGTCGCCGGCACCGGTACGCACCACCGACGACATCGTGCTCAACGCCGGTCGGGTGTTCGAAGGCCGCGTGCTCAGCGTGAAGCAGGGCAGCATCACGGTGAAGGATGAAGAAACGGGACTCGACTTCGAGATCCCAAAGTCGGACATCGATCGCATCGTCACGCGTGACGGACGCATCATGCGCTTCGGTGACGACAACGTGCCATTGCTCGGCGATGACGACGATCTGACCGCGATCTCACACTCGGGTCGCTATCGTGCGCGCTACGCCGAACGCTGGGGCACGGAACGCAGCGAATGCAGTGCGATGGCGCGCACCTTCGCGCCGGGCACGGATGTCATCGTGCAGCATCTGCGCGGCGCGCCGATGCTCAAGCTCGCGTTCCTCAACGGCCAGGGCTTCAACGCTGCCGTGCGACCGGACGGCCTGTTCGAGTCGGGCGCCGATCAGGCGCCGGTGCGCGGACCACGTGGCGCCTTCGTGAGCACGCGACTCTCCGGGCGATTCAGTCGCGGCGGCGTGCTGCAGGGAGTCGTGCGGCTGAGCGCCGTGATGGCCGATGGGACGCTCGTCTGTGATCTGGCGCTGACGCTGCGCGGCGAACGACAGCCGTAGCGCCTACTTCACCGTCAGCACGCCATGCATGTTCAGGCTGCGATGTGGTGCGCAGTAGAACAGGTATTCACCGCGTGACAGGCCGGCCGTGCTCACGACGTAGCCCGAATCGACGGTCGTGACGACCGGCGCGGCGAGTTCGCGCGCACCAACGACGACGAGATTCGCGGCCAGCTGCGGGCGTGCGCCGGCGGGAATGAAGTGATCGTCGAACGTGACGTTGTGCGGCACACCGCTGACCATCAGGAATCGGACGCCGTCACCTTCGTTCACGGTCAGGTAACTCGGATCGAAACGAAAGCCCTCGTCGTCCATCAGCATGTGTACGGTGTGAATCACACCGCGTACCGGTCGTGCTGCCAGGCCCGCAGTCTGTGGCCGCGCCGCACGTTGCTCCGGTGGTGCTGCGGCGCGTGAATTACACGCCGCAGCCACCGCCAGCAGTGCCGTCAGCACGGCACCGCGCACGTCACGCACCGGGCGCGGGGAAGAGTCCGTCCACGGACAGATACCGTTCACCCGTGTCGTAGCAGAACGTCAACACGCGTGCGCCGTCGGCAATTTCCGGCAGCTTCTGCGACACCGCCGCCAGCGATGCCCCGCTCGATGCGCCGATGAAGATGCCTTCCTCAGTGGCCGCACGTCGCGCGAATTCGAACGCATCCTCTTCCGCCACCTGAATTGTGCCGTCGAGTGTGGCGGTATGCAGGTTGGCCGGAATGAACCCGGCGCCGATGCCCTGCAGGCGATGCGGGGTGTGCGTGCCGCCACTGATGACCGGTGACTTGACCGGTTCCACGGCGAACGTCTGCAGTCTGGGCATCGTCAGCTTGAGCGTTTCGCTGACGCCGGTGATGTGACCGCCCGTGCCGACGCCGGTGATCAGGTAGTCGATGCCTTCCGGGAAATCGGCGATGATTTCCTGCGCGGTGATCGTCGCGTGAATCGCCACATTGGCAGGGTTGTCGAACTGCGATGGAATCCACGCCTTCGGCAGCGCCGCGGCCAGTTCCTGCGCCTTCGCCATCGCACCTTTCATCCCGACTTCACGCGGCGTCAATTCGAACTCGGCGCCGTACGCCAGCATGATGCGACGTCGTTCGACCGACATGCTTTCCGGCATCACGAGAATCAGGCGATACCCCTTCACGGCCGCGACCATCGCGAGACCGATACCGGTGTTGCCGCTGGTCGGTTCGACGATGACGGTGTCCTTCGTCAGCACACCGCGTGCTTCGGCATCCTCGATCATCGCGAGTGCGATGCGATCCTTGATGCTGCCGCCCGGATTCGAGCGTTCCAACTTCATCCAGACGTCGACACGTGTGCCGAAGAGGCGCGAGAGCTGCACATGCGGCGTATTGCCGACGGTGCCGAGTACCGACGCGAACCGGGTCATATTTCAAACTCCAGTGGGAAGTCCTCGCGCTGCCGTTCGGTGGGCACCGCGTGGGTGACGATGGATCCTGGGGGTACGCTGTGCGTGAGCCACACGTTGCCGCCGATCACGCTGCCGCGGCCGATCACGGTACTGCCGCCAAGAATGGTCGCGTTGGCGTAGACCGTCACTTCGTCTTCGATCGTCGGGTGTCGTTTGCGCTTCGCGAGCTTCTTGCTCACACGCATCGCACCGAGCGTGACGCCCTGATAGAGCTTTACATCATTGCCGATGCGCGCCGTTTCGCCGACGACGATGCCGGTGCCATGATCGATGGCGAAACGATCGCCGATGATCGCGCCGGGATGCAGATCGACGCCGGTGCGCTCGTGTGCCCACTCGGTGATGAGGCGCGGCATGATCGGGACATCGCTGTGAAAGAGCGGCTGCGCAATGCGGTGGCAGATGGTCGCCAGGAAGCCGGGATAGGCAAGAAACACCTCATCCACGCTCTGCGCCGCCGGATCCATCCGATTGATCGCTTCGGCGTCGGCATACAAACGGCTGCGTATCGCGGGCAGGGCCTCCATCAGACCAGCCGCCACGGCGCTGGCATCGCCACTCGGCGGCAGCAGTTCACGCAACAACTCCTGCAGCGTGGACGCCACAGCGTCGTATTCGGCGCGCACCCCGAGTTCGTCACAACGCGCGCCGGGCGGGGCCGCGTGCGGGAACAGCAGGGAGAGCACGCTGCGCATCCAGTCCCGTACGGACTCGTGCACGCGCGCAGGGAGGGTGTAGGCGGCGCGGGCTTCGCAGAGCTGGGCCAGAAAGGCCTGAGTATTGTGTGGCACTGGCGGCAAATTACCACCGTGGGCAATCCGTTTGTGGTCGGGCCCGCTGGCCCAAGCATTGCGCTGGTGTAGCGTCATCCTTCCACCACGTGTCTAAGCATGTCGATGCACGACGAGACCCTGATCAGTGCCCGGCTGGGCGACTTCATCGCCGATGCCCGGTTTGCCGAGGCGCTCGCGTTGCTCGATCGGTGCCTGATCACCGGGCCGGATGACGCCTGGCTGCACGGGATGCGGGCCCTCCTCCTGCTGGAGTCGGGCGACATGACGGGGGCGTTGTCGGCCAGCGCCACGGCAGTGCAGCAGGCGCCGATCGCCGCGTTTGCGCACTGGACGCGTGGGGTCGTGCTGCTGCGCGCCAACATCCTGCCGGGTGCCCAGCGCGCTGCGGAACGGGCCGTCGCGCTGGACCCTGAGGAATCCGATACGCATGTGCTCCTCGCGCGCATCTATCTCCAGAAGTCGCAGTGGGAGTCGGCGCGTGCCGCACTCGATGATGCGAAGCTGCATGGTGCTGACGAGGAGGAGCTGCTGCCGCTGCGCGCCGCGATCGCGGCCGGTCGCGGACTCGACGTGCGTGCCGGCGAGACGTGGCGCGCGTTCGCCAATCAGTATCCGGCAAATGCGCTCGCGCGCACCGGGCACGCGTGGACACTGCTCGAGCGCGGCGATGTGAAGGCTGCCCACGCCGAATTCGAGCAGGCGCGCGAACTGGATCCCACGAATGCGTGGGCGCAGGAAGGGTTCGTGATCACCAACACGAAGCTGCTGCCGGTGCACCGACGTTGGCCGTCGGTCGTCTGGGGCCGCGTGATGCAGCGCCGCGAGGAGATGATGGTCATCGCCGGTGCGGTGCTGTCGTCGACGGCGCTGGTGCTGCTTGGACTGGGACGCTCAGGTATCGTTCTGCCGTTGGTGGTGACCGCGATCGGTGCGGGCCTGCCGATGCTCGACGCCTGGCGACGCGAGGTCGCTGCGCGCTAACGACTCAATCGAACGCCATGACCACGTCTCTGCAGGTTGCACTCGTCGGGTATGGCTTCGTGGGTAAGGTGTTTCACGCGCCGCTGATTGCGGCGGTCGATGGGTTGACGTTGCACACGATCGTGTCAAGCAACCCGGACGCGGTGCACGCGGACTTTCCCGATGTGCGCGTACTGCCGACGCAGGATGCGGCACTCGCCGATCCGTCGATCGACCTGGTCGTGATTGCGACGCCGAATGGTCTGCACGCTCCGCAGGCACACGCGGCGCTGGATGCCGGTAAACATGTCGTCGTGGACAAGCCGTTCACGGTGACGGTCGAGGAAGCCGAGTCGGTGATCGCGCACGCGGAGCGTGCTGGCAAGTTGCTGTCAGTGTTTCACAATCGCCGCTACGACGCCGACTTCCGCACGTTGCGCCATCTGCTCACCGACAACGCACTCGGCACAGTGACGCAGTTCGACAGCCACTTCGATCGCTTTCGACTCGATGTGCGCGATCGGTGGCGCGAGCGACCGGGACCCGGTGCCGGGCTGTGGTACGATCTCGGGCCGCACCTGCTCGATCAGGCGCTGCAACTGTTCGGTGCACCGATCGGGATCACGACCGATATCGCGGTGCAGCGTGATGGTGGACTGACGGCCGATTATTTCCACGCCGTGCTGCGCTACGATCGGCTGCGCGTGATTCTGCATGCGTCGACGATGATGGCCGCACATGACCTTCGGTACTCCGTGCATGGCACGCGCGGCAGTTTCGTGAAGCAGGGGCTCGACAGTCAGGAAGATGCCCTGAAAGCCGGCCGCACACCGGGTGACGCGATGTGGGGCCATGATCAGCGGCCCGGCACACTGACTACGGTCGATGGTGAGCGCACGAGCACGCGTATCGTCGCTGGCGACGTGGGCGACTATCGTCTCTACTATGCCGGTGTGCGCGACGCGATTCGCGGGTCGGCCCCGAATCCCGTGCCGGCCGGCGAGGCGCTCGCGGTGATGAAGATGATCGCGTCCGGCATCGCGAGCTCAGATACCCATCGCGAAGTGCTGGTCGCGTTGTAGGAGTGCGCGCTGCGTCACGTGGCGCCGTGCGCGGTGAGCAGCGCATCGCCATCGGCGTAGCCGGACGGATACGGCACTCCGTCCACGGACGCGCCGGCGGTCAGCAGTGCCGCAATGGACGCGGTGGACTGTTCATCGACCCAGTACGAATCGACGCAGGCGCGCACGGCGAGCATCAACGGGGTGCGCCCGCGACCATCGCGCAGATTGACATCAGCACCGCGTGCGATGAGCAGCGCCACGAGTTCGTGACGCGCGCGCCAGGCCGCGACATGCAGTGCCGTCGCATTCGGCGCGCGATCGTGATAGCCGTCACCCGTGGGCTCGGCGGCGTCCACAGGAATACCGAGATCGAGCAGGAGTGTGATGCCCGCGACATTGCCGACGCCAGCGAACCGCACCATCAGGAGCGCCGCGTGTTCGCGGACCTCTTCGATCAGCGAGGGCGCCAGTGCCAGGATTGTCGCCACACGGGCCGCGTCGCCATGCGCAATCGCGCCGATCACACCGTCGATCCCGTTCCATTGATCGATGAAGCCACGACGAGAGAATCGATCCATCACGTCGACGCGTCCTGCCCATGCCGCCATGACAAAGGGTGTGCGTCCGTTCTCAGGCACCGTGGGATCCGCGCCGTGATCGAGCAGCAGATCGATGATCGCCGTACGATTGTCGCTGCGGATGGCGTGGGCGAGTGGTGACCGGCCCCACTTGCTGACTCCCGTCGCCGAGGCGCCATACTCGAGTGCCAGTCTGATGCCGTCCAGATCATGCCAGTCACTCTTGCGCAGCAGCATCGTTGCGAGACTGGCAGCATTCAAACGCAGCGTCTCGAGCAGTGCGCGGAACGCGCCGAGTTCGTAGCCCTCGGGTGCGTGATACGGCACTTCTTCGTCGTTCGGATCGGCACCGCGTTCGAGCAGCAGGCGTGTCAGCGCTTCGTGATGTGCAACACCGGCAGCGCCGTAGAGCACACTTTCGCGTTCCGGCGCTGGCTGATGATCGGTCTCGAAGAATCCGGTGTTCGGATCGGCGCCGGCATCGAGCAACGCACGCGCGGCCCGCACGAAGCCGTCGGATCGTGACGCGTCGAGGCGCAGGTAGCGCGAGAAACAGAGGTGTGTGAGTGCATCCCATCCGAATGGCGCGGCGGTCGCCGTGCTCAGTGTCGCATCGTGCTGCAACCACTTCTCGACGGCCGCGTCATCCCCAAGAATTGCCGCCGTGTGAATATCGAGTGTGGCGAGTTCCGGGTGCGCCGCACGCATCGCATCCGCCTCGGCGAGTGTCCCGCTCGCGTGACCGGAGTCGCGCGGCGCACACGCGGCGCGGATGAAATCGGAGCGGATGTCACTCATGGCGCGGCTCGCAGACCGGGGAAGCGCTTCAGCTCACCCTTCATTCTGCGATGTGGTCACCGCCGCCGCAACAAGGCCCAGCGCACGCCGCAGTGAATCCGCCAAGTCCCGGTCCGCAACCATCGCCTCGGCCTCCAGCCGTCGGCCGTTGATGGGAATGACAATCGCTGCTCCGGTCACGACGCGCGCCGACATCGTGCGCAGCGTTTCCGCCAACGATGTTCACAAAAACGCTACACCCGTGTGACCGCCGCCGGAAATCCGCGAATGAATCCGATGTAGTCCACCGGCGCCGGACCGAGCCCCGCCTGGCGCAGCATGAGATTCACCTTGCCGCGATGATAGTGCGCGTGGAGAAAGACATGATAGAGAATGTCTCGCACCGGTGTTTCGAACAGAATGCCGGCGCTGTTCTGATAACTCACCATGCGATGCAGGTCGCCCTCGATCAGCGTGTCGAGGTGTCTTGCGTATCCGACCTGCACGTCGAGCGCGAGCTGGCGCAGCCCATTCAGGTCGAGGGCCGGCCAGATATCCGTACTGGCTCGGCGTCCTTCGATGCGCGCCAGCCATGTGTCATCGGCACCGAGGATGTGCGCGAACTCGCGCGCCGCGTCGGCCGGAAACTCGAGTGCCTCACCGATCGCATCGAGCAGGGCATCGTCCGCCCACGCCAGATGATCGCGCATGCGCCGCAATTCGCACAACATGGTGCAACCTCCTCGCCGACCTCGGCGCAGTTCAGGGAACGCTGCCCTTCCGGTAATCGAGCTGTGGTTTCTGCGTGCCGAGTGCCGTGGTGTAATGAAAATTTGCGCCGCGACGGCGGACGAGCTCCGCTTTCGCGACATCGATCGTGGCCGGCGTGGTGAACAGATCAGCTGCGGTGAGTGCGATGGTCTTGGCGGCCACCATCATGCCTTTCGCACCGATGCTCATTCCGCCGGCGGCGACGGCCTGCCATGAGTGCGCCGCGGTACCGGGCACCCATGTCGCGCTCGACAGCTGCACCGTTGGCACCACCCAGCTCACGTCACCAACGTCGGTGGATCCGGCGTCAGGCTGATCGAGCACGAGTGGTTTGACGCGCGCCGTGTTCTCGAGCGGCACCGCGACGAATGCGGTCGAGTGCTGCAGCTGCTCGGCAAAGGCGCGCTCCTCGGGCGTGTAGGTGAATCCACCGACGCGCTCGAGCGCACGCTGCTGCACGCGCGCGAGCGTCTCGTTCGGCTGCAATGCATAGACCGAGCCAACCAGCTGCAGGTCGAAGGTCGTACCGGTGCCCAGCGCGGCGCCACGCGCGGCATTCGTGATCCGCTCCCAGATGTCCTGCACGACCTTCATGTCGACATGCCGAGCGACGTAGTACACCTCGGCCTCGTCCGGCACCACATTCGGTGCCTTGCCGCCGCTCGTGATCACGTAGTGAATGCGACTGCCATCCGGAATGTGTTCGCGCAGGTAGTTCGTCATGACATCCATCACCTCCACTGCGTCGAGCGCGGAACGACCGCGTTCGGGCGCCGCGGCGGCATGTGCGCTTAGACCGTGAAAGCGGAACTTGCCTGAGATGTTCGCCATCGACCGACCACCGGTGATCGCGTTCTCGTCACCTGGATGCCACGCGATCACGGCGTCGACATCGTTGAACACACCATCGCGCACCATGTACACCTTGCCGGCGCCACCTTCTTCGGCCGGCGTGCCGATTATGCGCAGCGTGCCGGTCACGTGATTGGCGATCATCCACTGCTTGATGGCGATCGCGGCCGCAGTGCTTGCCGTGCCGAACAGGTGATGTCCGCAACCATGTCCAGGACCGCCAGCGATCAACGCACTGCGTTCCGGCGCCACCGCCTGCGACAATCCCGGCAACGCATCGAACTCACCGAGTATCGCGATCACAGGCTTGCCGCTGCCGTATTCCGCGATGAACGCCGTCGGCTCACCGGCGACGCCAGATGTGACCTTGAAACCGGCGGCCGTCAGTTCCGATTGCAGCAGCGCCGAACTTTTCGTTTCCATGTAGCCGACTTCGGCCCAGTCCCAGATCTGTTTCGCGACCTGCGTGTAGTGCGAGGTGGCACCATCGAGGGTCGCGAGCATGGGCGCCGTGTTCGCGGCTGGCTTCGGGAGCTGCGCGACAGCCGGCGACGAGATCAGGACACCCGCGATCAACAGCGTGCGAACAGGGAATCGTGACATGGATCCGTGAGTGAGAGCCTCTTTCCGGCCAAGTGCGCTCTGCGCCGACCGCTCACTCCAAACTGTCGCCCTGACCGCTGCACCGCGAACCTTCGGCGCCAGCCGAGTCTGCTCGGCGCTCGAAACTGCTTTGGGGAGGATAGGCCGGGGAGGCGGGAGAGTGCGTCGGTTGCGAGCCTCCGCTTGTCGCTCACCATCGCTGACTATTTTGGGTGTGGAGCACACGGAGCACACCGAGCACCTGGAGCGCACGGAGCGCACGGAGCGTGCGCGTGGCCACGATCTGCCCAACGCGCCCTGATGATCATTTGGTAACAGCAGTTCCAACAAAGAGTCAGCGGCGTCTCGCGCTGCACGGTTCGTCGCAACCGACGCGCTCTCCGACCTCCCCGACCTATCCACCCCAAAAAGTCAGCGGATCGTCGCGCTGCACGGTTCGTTGCAATCGAAGCACTCCGTACGCTCCGTGAGCTCCTCACCCAAAGCAGTTCACGATGGTGCGCGACACGCGGACGCTCGCAATCGACGCACTCTCCGGCCTCGCCGAGCTATCCCCGCAACGCAGTTTCTAGAGCGGTACGATGCCGCGCCGGAGCCCGTAGGACACGGCTTCGCTCCTCGTTCGGACGTTGAGTTTGGAGAAGATCGCCTGCAGATGGTATTTGACGGTGCTCGGACTGATGCCGAGACGGCCGCCGATCTGTTTGTTGCCGAGACCTTCGGCGAGGGCGCGCAATACCTCGAGCTCGCGATCGGTGAGGTGTGGTTCGTCGTCGGTTGATGGCACTGGCGCGACACGCTGCTCGCGGCGCGGGCTGCGATCGCGTGAGGTGCCGGCGGTGGGCAGGACGGTTGGCGAGACCACGGTGAGGCCGCGCACGACGGCATATGACGCGGCGACGACGTCGTCGGCGTCGGCATCGAGCGGGAGCCAGGCGGTGCTGCCACGCGCGAGGTTCGATGCCGCCGGATGGACGCCCGGATCGATCAGATACACGGTCGCCGTCCGCTGATCAGCGACATCGTCGGCGTGTGGCCACTCCGTCACGTAGACAGCGTGTGCCGCATGCGCGCGAGGCGCGCGCTGCGCACGACCGTCGTCAAGCTGCACATCATCGTGCGTCGCGAGTCCGGCGCTCAGGCGAGCCCGCACGATCGCGGGCATCGCACCAAGCGTCAGATGCAGTACGTCGTCGTCCACGCGAGTCAGCGCGCGCCGCGTGGGCGTTCGCCGATCGTGACGGGCAGCACGACCACCGCCCCGCCCCGCACGACATGCAGTTGCACCATGGTCCCGACTCGATCACTGCCGAGGAACGCCAGCACGTCATCGTGTTGCGTGATGCGCGTGTCGTCGATGCGGACAAGCACGTCGCCGATCATCACGCCGCCATGTGCGGCTGGGCTGTCGTGCTCCACGTCCAGCACCACCAGGCCACCGCGACCATCGAAGCCAAGCTTCTCGGTGGCGGCGTCGGAGAACTTGACCATCTGCATGCTCGCGCCCAGCCAGCCGCGCGCGACGTAGCCGCGATTGAGTACCGCATCGAGAATGCGATCGATGGTGGTGTCGGGAATCGTGACGCAGAGCGGCTTGCTCATGCCGCCCGAGTTGATGCCGGCGATGCCGCCCGATGCGGTGACCAGCGGACCACCACCGAAGCCGGGATAAAGCTCGACGTCACTCTGCACGCGCCGGTCGAGTGTGCCGCCGCGCCAGGTGCGCCAGGCGTCACCGACGCTGCTCACCACGCCGAACGTCGCTTGCGGGCCGTCATTGCCGGTGCGGGCCAACGCCAGCACCAGATGACCGGCCTTGAGCTCGGCCGCCGCGGATCGCGGCGCGACAGGCAGTAAGCCGGTTGGAATGCGGAGGGCGGCGAGGTCGGTGCCGGCGTCGCGACCGGCGAGGGTCGCGCTCACGCGCTGCCCGTTCGGCAGGGTGACGGAGATGTCATCGGTTCGCTTGACGGTCGCATCGGTCGTGACAATCACGCCATCCCGCCAATGGACGCCAGTGCTGGCGAGACGGGGGCGAGCGTGAACGGCGACGACGCTGGCCGCCGCGGTAGCGACAGCGTCAGCGAGCTGATCCGAGAATTCGGTGAGGGATGCCATGGGTCGGTGGGTCGGGGTGAGGCGTGCATCGCGTGCCCGCGCCGCGTCGTGCCGGTCGCGTGCCTCCAAGGCTCGCCGTCGCGCAATCGCTGGAACATCGGCCGAACGGACAGGCCGTCTGGCTCCAGCCTGCTTCGTCTTAATGATGTGAATAATTCATGAACGCTTTTCTTGATGTTTGCGTATCATGTAGCATGCGACTCCTCACCCTCGTCCCGATCGCGCTGCTGGCCGCTCCCATGGCCGCGCAGCAGCGCCCAGACTCCACCAAGGCCACTGCGCTGCCGAAGGTGACAGTCTCCGCCACGCGCAGCACGACGCCGTTGCTGCTGGCGCCACTCGCCGTTTCTTCCGTCGGCATTGAGCGACTCCGCGCGACCAGCGGGATCGGCCTCGCCGATGCGCTGCAGGGTATTCCCGGCGTGCTCGCGCAGTCGCGCTCGAGCGGTGTCGACACCCGCATCACGATTCGTGGATTCGGCGCACGCGGCGCCGGTGATCGCTCCAACGCCGGCACGATGCGCGGCATTCGTGTGATGATCGACGGTATTCCGGAAACGGAGCCGGATGGCCGGACGAGTCTCGATCTGATCGACCTCGCGACGATGACCGGCGTCGATGTCATTCGCTCGAATGCGTCGGCGCTGTGGGGCAACGCGGCCGGCGGCATCATCTCGCTCACCTCGACCCCGTTGGCCGGCACGCAGTTCGATGCCCGCACGATGGCCGGCAGTTTCGGACTCCGCCGAGCAATTGCGCAGACGAGTCACGGCACCGGTGATGCACGCGCCTGGGTCGGCGTATCGCGCACCGAGTCCGATGGCTGGCGCCAGAACTCGGCCAGCGACCGCACGTTGCTGACGTCCGGCCTCGTGTCGCCACTTGGCACGCGCACACGCATTGCACTCCGACTGTCCGCCGCGCAGAACCACTTCGGTATTCCGGGTCCGCTCACCATCGCGGACGCGAGCGTCAATCCACGCGCGGCGAATACCACCTACAACTCGCGGCGTGAGCGACGCGAGAACCAGATCATTCGCGTCGGCACCTCACTCGAACGCACCGTCGGCGAAACCGGTGTGCTGTCGCTGCTGTCGTACGTCACACCGAAGAAACTGATTCGCTCCGAACGCGGCACGTATCGTGAATTCAATCGTGTGCACGGCGGCGGTGGCATCAACCTCCGCGAAACGTTCGGCATGCATACTGTCATCATCGGTGGTGACGTACAGCATCAGGACGGTCCGGCGAAGTTCTGGTCGCTGTCGACGACAGTGCCTGGCGAAAAGGGGACGACGCCGCAGCAGGACAAGAACGAGTCGGCGACGACAGCGGGGCTGTTCGTACAGGACGACTGGTCGATCACACCGCGATTCAGCCTGAGTCTCGGCGCGCGCTACGATGCCATGCGGTATGGGCTGATCAACCGCATCACGCCGACGCTCGACGCGACGCGCAACTATTCACAGCTGTCGCCGAAGCTCGGTGCGTCGTATCGCCTGTCGGGCAACAACATCTTCTACGCCAATCTCGGCGCCGGCGTCGAAATTCCGGCAGGCAATGAGACGGATCCCACCGGTACGTTCGGCCAGGACACGGTGACGGGTATCAGCCCGCTGCTCAAGCCGATCCGTTCGCTGACGTACGAAGTCGGCACGCGCCAGGTGCTCGCGCTGACGTCGCCTGGTACGAAGTCGCTCAAGTACGAAGTCTCGATCTTCAGCACCGACGTGCGCGACGAACTGGTGCCGTATCGCGGCGGTCGGTTCTACTTCAACGCTGGCAAGGCGCGTCGTCAGGGTGTGGAACTGGGTGGCGAACTGGAACTCGATGAGGGGTTCGCGTTCCGCAGCACCGCCACGCTGATGCGCGCGAAGTACCTCGAGTACCAAGTGGACTCGGTGCACTACGGCAAGCCGGGAGCCACCGCAAACTTCGCTGGCAACGCCGTTGTCGGTGTGCCGCGTATGATGGGTTCGCTCGGTGCGCGTTGGGATGCGACGATGCTTCCGCTCCGCTTCGATGCCGACATGCAGTACACCGGCGAGTACGCGCTCGACGACGCGAACAAGATCTCGCTGCCGTCGTCGACGCTCGTCAACGCGACCATCTCGCTCCGCAAGGCACAACGCCTTTTCAGTCGCGTGGGTGTGACAGGCTTCGTGCGTGTCGAGAATCTGCTCGACCGGCGCTACATGACGTCGGGCTTCCTCAACCCTGATGTCGTGGCTGGACAGTTTGTGGCGTATGAGCCCGGCTTCCCGCGCGCGTTCATCGTCTCGCTGGGGCTGGTGCGCCTACCCTAGCGTTGACGCACGTGCTCGGAGCAGGCCGTGTCGCTGCAGGTGGGCGACACGGCCTTCTGTGTTTCCGGACGTCTGACCCGCATGAAACGGGAGGCGCGCGCGCGCGGGGAAGGCGATCGTGCGGCCATCACCCTCCTTGGAGTTCGCCATGTCCGCCGTCAGCTTCCACGCCATGCCCGTCGTCCAGACTGTACCGATCGAACAGACCCGTGCCGAAGCCGCCGTGCTGCGCGCGCGGACTATGCTCGACGAGGCGGTGGCGCAGGGACGGGAAGGGAGGATTCCGCTGCAGGAACTGGCCGATGCCGCCGGCATGAGCGCGGCGCATCTCCAGCGACTTTTCACTGACATCATCGGCGCATCACCGTCCGCCTATCTGCGGAGTCGCCGCGCGGAGTCATTCCGTCGTGCGTTGCGTGGCTCAGTCACGGTCAGTGCCGCCACGTTCGACGCCGGCTATGCTGCGTCCAGTCGCGCCTACGCCGATGCGTCGCGACACCTCGGTATGACACCATCAGTATATCGACGCGGCGGTGAAGGCGTGACGATCCGCTGGGCTGCCACCGAGACGCCACTCGGGCGTCTCGTCATCGGCGCCACGGAGCTGGGCCTCTGCTGGGTGTCACTGGCGGCCAGTGATGCCACGCTGCTGAGCGAACTCGCCGCGGAATTTCCGCGTGCGACCATCGTCGCCGATACTGATGCGCAGATGTCTGCGATGCTGAGTGCGGTCGTGGCACGACTGGACGGCGTGCGAGCCGCGCCGGACGTGGCCATCGACATGCAGGTCACGGCATTCCAGCAGCGTGTGCTCGATGCGCTGATCGCGATTCCGTTCGGTGAAACGCGCAGTTACGCGCAGATCGCCCAGGCAATCGGCAAACCGGGCGCGGCGCGTGCGGTCGCGAATGTCTGCGCCAGCAATCGTGTCGCTGTCGTGATTCCATGTCATCGCGTCATCCACTCCGACGGCTCGATGAGTGGGTATCGCTGGGGCAATCAGATCAAGAAGGCGCTGCTGCGGGCTGAGGGTGCCGAGCCGCCGCGTGGTGACGGCGCGCCGCCGGCAGCGGTCCGGAGACGCCAATCATCGTGACCGCGCAGGAGGGTTGGTCGCGTCGCGTGCGCATCGCACTGCCACCCGATGTGGATGTGCGCTGGACGTTGCGGTATCTGGTCGTGCGCACGGTGGAGGCAATCGAGCGCGTGCAGGGCGAGAGCTATCTGCGCAGCGTGCGTCAGCACGACACAGGCGCACATGTGCTGCTCGATCTGTCGCACGATGTCGAGGGTCACGCACTGCTTGCCCGCACGCGTCCGGCGCTGCCGGTGAGCGACATTCGTGCGATGGTCGAGCGCAGTTTCGATCTGTCCGCAGATCTCGACGCATTCGCGGCACTGGCGAAGAACGACGCGATGCTCAAACCGTTGATCACGGCGCGTCCATTCCTGCGCCTGCCGCAGTTGCTCGACCCATTCGAAGGGTTGATGCGCGCCGTGCTCGGTCAACAGGTGAGCGTCGTCGGCGCGAGCACGATGACCGACCGCCTCGTGCGCGCATTCGGGACACCGCTCGCGCCCGTGGATGGTCAGGCGCCGCTATTCGGATTTCCATCACCCGCCACGCTTGCCGCTGCGGGCGCCGACACGCTCCGCACCATCGGTCTCACCAACGCGAAAGCCGCGACTCTGCACGGCGTGTCACACGCCATCGCGAGCGGAGCCATCGATCTCGACGCACTGCGCGGCGCGCCGACTGAAGACGCGGAAGCGACGCTGATCGCACTGCCCGGCATCGGCCCCTGGACAGCGCACTACGTCCGCATGCGCGCACTCGGCGATCGTGACGCCTTCCCCGCCGCCGACCTCGGCGTCCTCAAAGCGATGGCCATCGCGGGCATTCACAAACGCGACATCCTCGCCCGCGCCGAAGCCTGGCGCCCGTGGAGAGCCTACGCGACGCTGCACCTGTGGGAATCACTCGGCAAACGAGACTAGAACGAGCTTGAGGATCTTGCGACTGAACGCACTGGAGATCTGCTGTTCCAAAGATTTCGCACTTTCGCGCTGCACGAATGCTGGCTCCCGACGCACTCCCTGAGCTCCCCGGCCTCTCAATCCAAGAAGCGGCTGGAGTCTGTTGGCGGGCTCGGAGCTTCACGATGCGCGAAAGATCGTGAAGAGCTTTTGGGGGGAGAGTACGGAGAGCCCTGAGAGTGCGTGGTACTTGACGGTCCGTGCAATGCGGCGATCGTATTTTTTGGGGAACGGCAACTGCAACTGCAACTACGACAGCTCGTTTGACCTTGCGACTGTCTTGAATGGTGGCATGACGACCAGCACGACGCCGAGCAGAGTTACTCCGGCTGCGACGAGCATGCCGCCGGTGATGGACTCTTTGCCGACGGATGCGCCGAGGAAGAGTGCGACGACGGGGTTGACGTAGGCGTAGGTGGAGACGTGCGAGGTTTTGGCGACGCGCAGGAGCCAGACGTAGGCGGTGAAGCCGAGCAGGCTGCCGAATGCGATGAGGTAGGCGAAGGCGATCCAACTGCGCATCGAGATCGCGGACAGCTCGACCGTGGACCACTGGCCGGTGACGAGGCAGGCGAGACCGAGCAATGCGCCGGCCGAGAGCATCTGCAATGCGCTGCCCATGAAGGCGTTGTCGGGGCGGGGCAGTTCACGGCCGATCACCGAGCCGATGGCCCAGGAGATCGTGCCAAACAACACGAGGCCCGCGGCACCGATATCGAGTGCGCCAGCCGTGCCTTTCATTGCGGCGAGCGCGCTTGGCCCGACGAGCAAGCCGAGTCCGGCCAGGCCGAGTGCGAGTCCGATCCATTCCTTCATCCTCGGCGCTTTGCCGCCGGGCCGAACACTGGCTGTTGCGACGATCCAGATCGGCGTCGTCGCCACGACCATGCTCGACATGCTGCTCGGCAAGCGATGTGAGACGTACGCGATCATCCCGTTGCCGATCACGAGCAGCATCACGCCGCCCACGATGCCGCCCTTCCAATGCTCACGTTTCGGCGGCGGCGTACCACTCAGGCGCAGTACGGAATAGAGAATGCTACCGCCCAGCGCATGGCGCGCGGCGATCATCGGCCACGCGGGCATCGTCTCGGTCGCGATCTTGATCGTGAGGTAGGTGCTGCCCCAGATGATGTAGAGCGCCGCGAACGCCGCCACCAGCAGCACTTTGTTCGGCGGCGTTGCGCGCGCATCGGTCATGCCCGCAACGTAGTCAGACCGGAAAGAACGTCGGTCTACATGGTCAGGTCTTTTGCAAGTGGCATGAGTTGCGGTCGCGGGCCCGTGGCGTTCGCGCGCTGACCGTGCGCGGTGAGGTACGCCATCACCTCGCCCGGCGGCAGCGGACGCGAGAACAGAAAGCCCTGCCCGAATTTGCAGCCGAGGGCCTGCAGTACATCGAATTGTGCCTCGCTCTCGATGCCTTCCGCGACGGTGCGCAGTCCGAGGGAGTTGCCGAGTGCGATCACGGCACTCGCCAGCGCACTGGCACCGGGGCCGCCGGCCACACCTTTCACGAAGCTCTTGTCGATCTTCAGCACGTCCACCGGGAAGCGGTGCAGGTAGCTGAGCGAGGAATACCCGGTGCCGAAGTCGTCGATGGCGAGGCGGACGCCGATCGACTTGAGCGACGTCAGGATACCGACCGTCTCCTCGCTGTTCGCGAGCAGCGTGCCCTCTGTCAGTTCGAGCACCAGTTGATCACGTCGCAATCCGGCCACACGCAGCGCATTCGCCACATCGTCCAGCAGATGTTCGTCGCCCAGCTGGCGTGCGGAGAGATTGACGGTGACGGTGACCGGCAGCAGCTCCGGCAATGACCGACTCCAGTGCCGAGCGTGCGCGCAAGCGTGCAGCAGCACCCAGCGTCCGATGGCCACGATCAGACCCGACTGCTCGGCGATCGGAATGAAATCCGCCGGCGCGATACGGCCTCGGCGCGGATGATTCCACCGCACGAGCGTCTCGAGGCCACTCACGGTACGTGTCTCGAGGTGCACGATCGGCTGATATTCGAGCTGCAGTTCGTCGCGCTCGATCGCGTAGCGCAAGTCAGCCAGCAGGTCGAGTCGCTCCACCACTTCTTCGTGCATGTGCGACGCGAATCGTTCCACCCGCGCCTTGCCGCGCTTCTTGGCGAGGTACATCGCGAGGTCGGCGTTCCGCAGCAGGTCGTCGCCGGTTTCCGATCCGGAACTGATCGCGATGCCGATGCTCGCCGTGGAGAACGCCTCGCGCTCGTCCAGCTCGAACGGCCGCGCGAAGGCGTTCGCGATGCGCTCCGCCACCTGCATCGCCTCTTCACCATCGTCCAGACACCCTTCCAGCAACACCGCGAATTCGTCACCACCCAATCGTGCGGCCGTGTCACCGGCGCGGAGACAGGCGCGCAGACGATCGGCACCCTGAATCAGCAGCGAGTCACCGGCGGCGTGGCCAAGCGAATCGTTGATCTCCTTGAAATCATCGAGGTCGAGAAACAGCACGGCGGTCCGCTGCGCATCGCGTGATGCGCGCAGCAGCGCCTGCTCGACGCGATTGGTGAACAGTGCACGATTGGCGAGGCCGGTCAGCTCATCGTGAAACGCACGATGCACCAGCTGCTCCTCGAGTGCGACGCGATGGGTGACGTCGCGCGTAGTGATCACAAGGCCGCTCACGGTGTCGTCGCTGAGCAGGTTGACGGCCACGTTCTCGACGCGGCACCAGCTGCCGCCGGCGTTGCGGATGCGCCAATGACTGGTGGTGGCGCGGCTGGACGGCTTGGCGGCTTCGGTGAGAAAGCCCAGCATCGGGATAACATCGTCCGGATGCACGAGATCGCGCAGCGCGTGCCCTTCGACGTGGGCTGGGTCGTGCCCGAACACGCGCGAAATCGCCGGACTGACGTAACGAATCGTATCGGCGCCGTCGATGATCGTGATCAGGTCGGTCGAGTACTGCACCAGTGTCCGGAAGCGCGCTTCGCCATCCGCTCTGGCGCGAATGGAACTGAGGCGCGCTCGCTCACGTGCGACGGCGCTCTGGCGCAGCACGGCCATCACCGCCAACAGGAAGGTGGCGACGGTGATCATCGCCAGATTCCAGGCATGGGTGTTGATCGCCTCGTACAGCAGCATCGCGAAGCCAAGCATCACCGCGGCGCGCGGAAACATCGTCGGACGCCGCACAACGGCGACTGCTCGCCGCCGCCGTGTCCTGCCAACAGAATCGAGTGCGGCAGGAGCGTGTGGTGGCGTTGTAGTCATGACATTGAAGGATCGGCGTCCGGCGCTGCGGTCTGTAGGGCAGGGCTTGCTGCCCGTGCCACGAAGTCGACCGCCGAAACGTGACGGCCTCGGCCACCGTACTATTCAGCATCTTCCGGCGCGCCCGCTGGGAGGGATCGGGCAGGTCAGGGCGCGTTTCGCTCCTCCACGCGGCCATGAAGAAGTCCACCAGTATCCAGCTGTTTTTCGTGAATTCGATCGTCATCGGGCTGTCCGGCTGCGATTCCGAGCCGCCGCCGGTGGATCCGTGCAACACCAACACGTTCAACGCCGGCGCCTGCGAAGTTGCCGTGCAGGATCGTGGCTACCACTATCACGGCGCCTGGATTCCGTTCGTGTATCCGAGCCCGTACCTGTTCTACTACTCGGGGTACACGCGGGCCGTCGCGGCGGGCCGACCGATCTATTCGGCACCGGCATCGGTGTATGCGGGCAACTATCGCTCGCTCGACACGCGCGCGTCGATGTACGCATCGCGCGTCGCACCACGAGGCACCGCGCTGTCACAATCGCGGATGTCGTCGATCCTGCGGCGACCGGCGTCCATCGCTCGCGCTCGCGCAGGTGGTACGGTGCGACGCGGTGGCTTCGGATCGATCGGCCGCGGCCGCGCATCGTTCGGCGGCTGACGCGTGCGCACCTATGTCTGGCTGCTGGTCGCGCTCACCGCATGCACCAGCACCGCCGAGAAGGAACGGCTGCGCGACTCCGCGATGGTCGAACAGGCGAAGGCCGATGCCGCGGCCGAAGCGGAGTTCGTAGCCGATTCGGTGAAGCTCGCGGCGTCGATCACCGTCGATACCGTCAAGGAAGTGCGCATCATGTCGGACTCCGTGTTTGTCGCCGACAACGATCCGCAGTCAGTGCTCGTGCACGCTGCGATTTCACCGAGTGGACTGCGCTGCCTGCTCAGTGAAGAGAAGTGGCCGACGCTGGTGGCCGGTGACACGTTGTCCTGTCAGTGGACTTGGCCGAAGTGAAACGCGTCGTTCATCCGGTGCGTGCGGACTGGCAGAAGAAGGTTGAAGCACTGGGCCTGGCGTGGCATTCCGCGAAGGGCGCGTATTGGAACGAGTCCGCGTACTACTCGTTCACGATGGACGAAGTGCTCAAGCTCGAGGACGCGACCAACAAGCTGCACGCGATGTGTCTCGAAGCGGCGCAGCACATCATCGATCAGCGGCTCTTCCTCAAGCTTGGCATTCCATCGCACGTCATTCCGCTCATCGAAGCGGCGTGGGAACAGGAGCCGCCGTCCATCTACGGCCGCTTCGATCTGGCGTACGATGGTCTTGGCCCACCGAAGCTGCTCGAGTACAACGCCGACACACCGACGTCACTCGTCGAAGCGAGTGTGGTGCAGTGGTTCTGGCTACGCGAGCAATTCCCGGCCAAGGATCAGTTCAACTCGATGCACGAGCGCCTGATCGAGCACTGGAAGGGACTCTTTCCATTCCTGCAGGGCGAAAGCCTGCACTTCGCCGGCATGGATGACATCGAAGACGGCATGACGCTCGCGTATCTGCGCGACACCGCGCAGCAGGCAGGCATCACCTGCGAAACGCTGACGATGGACCAGATCGGCGTTACATCAGACGGGTTCTTCACCGACGCTGATGATCGCGTCATCGAGTCGATCTTCAAGCTGTATCCCTGGGAGTGGATCGTCGCCGAGGATGAGAAGTTCGTGCAGGCATTGCTGCAGCGTGGCACCGGCATGCAGTGGATCGAGCCGATCTGGAAGATGCTGCTGTCGAACAAGGGATTGCTGGCGGTGATGTGGGATCTGTTTCCGGACAGTCCCTACCTCCTGCCGGCGTCACTCGACATTGCCGAGACGCTGACCTGGGATGCGTACGTGCGGAAGCCGTTGCTCTCTCGTGAAGGTGCGAACGTGACGGTCACGATGTTCGACCAGACGTTCGTTGAATCGCAGGGTGACTACGGCGAGGAAGGGTACGTGTATCAGGCGATGGCGACCATCCCCGATTTCGACGGCCGCCATCCGGTGATCGGCGCCTGGATCATCGGCCAGGAAGCCGCCGGCATGGGCATCCGCGAATCGACCCGGATCATCACCGACAACCTCTCCCAGTTCGTCCCGCACCTGATCGAAGGCTGACCGATACGTTCGCAACTGCTGCAACGCAACGGCGCAACGACGCAACGAACTGCTTGACAACAACTTGTTAGCAGCCTGACGCAAGGGCGCTACGCGCCCCGCAAAACTGGACCTGACCCACTGAAACGGACACGTGGGTTACGCAGCTCGCCGCGCGGGGTCGCGGAGCTGCCGCTCATACTGCATCGGACTGACGTAGCCTAACGTGGAGTGCTGGCGCACCGGGTTGTACCAGTCTTCGATGAACGCGGTGATGGCGCGCGTCGCGTCGTGATGCGTGCGGAAGGTCTGCATGGCGAGCAGTTCATGTTCAAGCGTGGCGAAGAAGCTCTCCGCCACCGCGTTGTCCCAGCAGTTCCCCGTGCGGCTCATGCTGGCGATGATGCCAGCGTCCGTGAGCGCCGTTCGGTACACTAAGCTCGCATACTGACAGCCGCGGTCCGTGTGCTGCAGTAGGCCGGCGGGCGGGGCCTCCCACACGAGCGCGCGCCGGAGGGCTTCGAGCGGCAGTCGCGTCTCGAGCGTCGGGCCGACGGCCCATCCGACGACTTTGCGCGTCGCGAGATCCAGCAGCACCGCCAGGTAGAGCACGCCCGCCTGTGTCGGGATGTAGGTCATATCGCCGACCCACGCTTGATTCGGCTGCGCGAACTCGCTGAGCGCAAAGCGACGGGCGAGGCGATTCGGCACGACCGGCTCCCCATGGTCCGACGACGTGGTACAGACGAACGCCGCAGGCCGCCGCGCCACCAGGCCTTCGGCCTGCATGATGCGCGCGACGGCCGTCTTCGCGATCCGAGTTCCGGTCGCGCGCAACGCACGATGTAGTCGTGGAGCGCCATACCGGCGATGACAGCGCTGGAACATCTCACGTACCGTCGCGACGCGCGCCGCCGTGGCGAGGGCGTGCGCACTCGGCGGCGCGGCCGCGCGCTGCACAGCGGCGTAGTAGCCGCTCGGGCTCACCGCGAGCGCCGCACACATGACGCGAATGGGATAGTGCGCCTGATGCGCGGTGATCGCCGCGTACCGCGCCCTCACCGGGACCCCTTCGCGAAGAACACCGCCGCAGCTTTTAAAAAGGCGTTCTCCTGCTGCAGACGCTGCACCTCGCGCTGCAGGCGGCGCAACTCCTCCGCGGCACTCGGCACCCGGCCCTGTCCCGGGAAGATGTCGGGCAGCGCCGCGGCATCCGCGCCCTCCAGTTGCTTCGCCCAGAGCCGCAAGAGATCTCGACTGACATCGAGCTCCCGGCTGATGTGCGCCAGACTGACGCCGTGCGCGCGCCGATCGCGCAGGCGGCGCACCGCCTCCTGCTTAAACTCGGCACAGTAGACGCGACGCGTCCGCGTCGCACGCGGGCTCAACTCCGTCATCATGACACCTCCACCCTGAACCTAGATCAGGGCAAGCTTGGTGTCCGTCTCAGTGGGTCAGGTCCAGTTCAGCTGTCCATCAGTTCGGCGAATGACTACGAATTCGGCCCCGTCAGCCGCGACTTCGCCTTGCGGGGCAGGGGAGCGATGGGCTCGTCGTCG
>JANLPZ010000194.1:0-17554 GCA_031367535.1 Gemmatimonadaceae bacterium | reverse complement strand
GATCCTGTCGTGAAGCAGCTGGCGTCGCAGACGAGAACGTTGGGCGCATCGTAGACCCTGTTCCACGCATCCGTCACACCGTAAGTGCGAGACTCGTGCATGCGGACGGTCCCGCCGAAATGGACGGATTCGCCCGGCGTGAGGACGGTCTCTGCCCGTCGTACGGTCGCGGCATATCCTGACGACCGGAACAAGTCGAGAAGTGTCTGCCGCGCGTCCAGCACGTTCTGCACATCACTCGTGTCGAAGGCCATTTTCACGTCGAGCTCCGGTCGACCGAATGCATCGTTTCGAGTTGCCGACGGCCGCACAAAATTGCGCTCATCCGGCACGATCGTACCGAAAACCTGCACGCCGACAGCGGTGCTCTTGAGACCAGCCCTGCTGCGAATGCGGTCTTTCGTGTCTGCGACACCCAACGTCCAGGACGTGGCGATCAGTGGCGCGCTCGAGTCGAACGGTCGTCGCGTGAGGTAGGCCGCCGAGGAGAGCAGTGTGATCGGTCGATCCAGATCGCACGCCCACCAGTCACGCACGTGGTCGTGGAGATGGCGTCCGAGAAGACCGCCAGAATTACCCATGCCGTGCGGAAATGCAGCAGACGTCGAGTTGAGCAGCAGCTTCGTGGAGTGCAGCGGACCGCAGGCTACCACGATCGCGGACGCCGCAAGACGTTTTTCCTGCCCATCGTTCCGGTCGTGGTAAACGACGGAATTCACCCGACCGTCCGGCACCGACCATTCCAGCTCCAGCGCGTGCGCGCCGGACAGAAACTGAAAGTGGGGGGACTGGAGTAGCGGTACTACGACGTTGGAAAAGCTGTTGAACGCGGTGCCTCGCCGCACGAGCATCGTGGGAGGTCCGTCGGCGATCGGGATCGGCGTCAGTCCCTGCCCCTGTGCGGCGGCCTGTTGGGCGATGGGGCGCCAATCCTGCGGAAGCTGGCGCGCGTATGTGATCACACCGGCGGGCAGATTGGGGGCGTCGCCGACTCCACCACTGACGCCGATCAGCCGCTCCGACGCTTCGTAGTACGGCACGAGATCCGTGTACCGAATCGGCCACCGATAGCGCTCGTGGAGACGCTCACCCTCGACGAAATCCTCGGGAGTGAATCGTGGCACCGCGCCGGTCCATTGATTGGACAGACCGCCTGGCCCCAGATGTTGAATCCAGAGCGCACCGGTCGTGGCGCCCTTCTCGTCGCGAAGCTGAAGCCGCTCGGGGTCTGGCAGTTTTCTGACCAGATTCCGATCGAGCACGCGCAGGAGGAGCCCATGCGGCAGGGCCTGACCCGATTCCATCATGGTCACTGGAATCCCGAGGGACACCAGTTTGTGTGCTGCCGCGGCGCCCGCCGGACCACTGCCGATCACGATGACGCGGCGATCACTCATCCGACGTCGACCGGAAATGCCTCGCGCCGATCGGGAACCGATCGGCGCGAGGGCACGTAGAACCTTCATTCGATGACGCGCCAGGCAGTCCAGACATGCCGATCATTGCGCTGAACGAGGGGGGGACGGCGCGATCAGGCTCCCTTGTTACCAAACAGGGAGCTGACAAATCGATACGAGGAATAGATAAGCGGTGCCGCGACCGTCGTGCGTTCGCGGATGCGGCCTGCCGTCGTCGGCTTGAACCAGTTCGGATAGAACTTGATCGCGCCGCCGTCCTTCAGGAACGGATCGGGCAGCTGGCTGCCGCCGTCTTCCCACGTCATCGCCAGCATTGGCCGAGCAACCTTGGTCATGTTCGGCATGCCACGATGCCACATGCTCGACGTACGCACCATGACATCGCCCTGCTTCATCTCGACGCGCAGGCTGTTGCGCGCGGCACGCTCGAGCGCGAAACGCCAGTACGGGTAGTACTTGGTGTGTGTGCCCGGCGCCGCTTCCATCGCACCGTTCGCAATCGTCGTATCGACGACGGCGACATTCGCGATCATGAATCCGCGGGAGAAGTCATAATCCGTGTGATAGTGCTGCGTCGTGCTGCCGGGCAGGTTGTAGTTGCAGCCGATGTTCGGCATGCGAACGACCTTGGGATCGATCTGTTTGATCAGGTCGATGATGCCCGCCTCGGACAGGATCTCGTACAGGAAGCGCGACTGCTGTCCGGGAAAACAATTCAGATGACCACTGAGTCGTCCACCGCCGGCGAAGAGCGCGCCTTCCTTCTCCATGGCCGTGAACGCCGTGCTCAGGTCGCGATTGAGGTTTACCAGCATCTCGCGCGGAATAAGTCCGGGAATGACGAAATACCCGTCCCGCTCAAAAGACGCACGCATCTTGTCCAGCTCGGTCGACGAAAAACGTCGCACGGCCACAGCTTCGGGCTTACCCGTCAAGCTCACTTCGCTCATGTTATCTCCCTCCGAAACGATCGGGCTCAGTGTAGTGGTCGCCAGTCCATATAAGGTATACCGACCAGTGTGTGCTAGGTACGGGGAACTGCATCTCCGCGGGCTATGGCCCGGTACAACCTCGTCACCGCCGTAGCCTGCCGCTGCGGGCTGAAGTCGTCGATCACCCGCTGACGGCCGCGCTGGCCCATCGCCCGGCGACGAGCGGGATCACGCAGCAGTATCGCGAGGGCAGCCCCGAGCGCGGCCGTATCGCCCGCCGTCACCAGCAGGCCGTCACGTCCGTGCGTCACGATTTCAGGCAGCGCCCCGGAGGCGTACCCGACCACCGGGCGCTCGAGCGCCATGCACTCGGTCACGACCAGTCCGAAGGGTTCCTCCCAGCTCGGCATGGCCATGATGTCGATATCGGACATGCCCGCCCGCACATCCGCCATCCAGGGCACCCAGTCCACCGACCCGACCAGATTCAGCTCGGCGATCCGCTGCTTCACGGACGCGACGTAGTCCGCATCCGCCGGCGTCGCCCGCCCCACGATGACGAGGCGGGCCTCCGGCAGCTGGTCCCGGACGTGTGCAAAGGCGGCCACCAGATCGAGGTGCCCCTTCCAGACCATGAATCGCCCGACGATGCCGACCAGGGGGACATGGGCGCCAACGCCGAGGGCCGATCGCATCGCGCCCAGCGGAACATTCGCCGGATCGAACCGCGTCGCGTCGGTGGCGTTGTAGGCCATGAAGACCCGCTCCGGAGCCACCCCGCCATCGGTCAGGGAGCGGCAAGTGAACTCCGAAATGCCGATGACGGCGTGGGCATGACGGGCGGCCCACTGTGCGGCGCGGCCGATTTCGGGGGTCCATTTCACGTGGACGTGCATCACCAGCGCTGCGCCAGTGAGCCGTGCCAGCAGCGTGGTGAAGGCCGCGTCGCGGGGGCGATCGGTCGTGTGCAGGACGGTGATGCGCTCGCGGCGAACGAGGAGCGCAAGTCGCACCAACGTAAAGAGGGCCGGAACATTCCGCAGCGCGCTGACGGCGCGTCCGAGGCGGCTGCTTCCCTGAATCTCCTGCCCCAGATCGCAGACCGTCAGTTTCGCGCGTGGTGCCTTGGCGATGGCGCGGACGGTGGCGTCGAGATCGGACGAGTGCCGATTGGTGGCCACGAAGACGTCAACGTTGTCCGGGTCGAGATGCTGAATCAGCGTCAGATGTACCGCGACGTCTGCGCCGAGTGCACTCCGCGTGTTGACGAACAGCACGCGCGGTCTGGACTGACGGGGGTGATCGGGAGTGGCGTCCGTCGCTGTCATGTCTGCCGGTGCACGTGATGCCACAGAAAAATGGTCCCGCAGAGATCCGAACGGCGGTGCGCGTCATCGGCGCAACAGACTGCCGTGCCGCACCGTGCGGCGATGTGCGCCAGGCCAGCGCCGACGATGTATCAGGGACGCATTTCCCGCTGAAGAGTAACTGCACGCAATGATCGCGCGCGACGTTCACGCTGCGGAATGGCGAACGAACAATCCTGAACGTCGTGTGAAATTGCGCCGACACGCGGGACGCCATTACGCTCACCGAGTGCGTGGCAGCGGCGGTAGGGTGGCAATCGCCTGACCAGCTCACGCGGCAATCGCGCGTGTCGTACACTTACAATGTGATCACGACCGCGCCGATTTCCCTGACCCGACAACCCATGCTCGCGCTCACCGTCGCTCTCCTGCTGCAGCCACCCGCGCAGTTCATCGTAGCGAACGAGCCGGTGATCGCGCTCACCAACGCGCGTGTGATCGATGGCACCGGTGCCGCACCGCGTGAACGCCAGACGATCGTGCTGCGCGACGGTCGGATCGTGTCATTCGGCCCGACCGCTTCGACCACCGTGCCGACGGGTGCCGCTGTGCGCGACCTGTCTGGCAAGACGGTCATTCCGGGTCTCGTGATGCTGCACGAACACCTGTTCTACGTGGCCGGTGGCGGTGCGTATCCGACACACGCCGAAAGTTTTCCGCGACTGTATCTGGCTGGCGGTGTGACCAGCATGCGCACGGCCGGCAACATGGGCGGCTACACCGATTTCAACGTCGCGCGCAACATCGAGACGGGGAAAATTCCCGGACCCGACATCTTCGTCACCGCGCCGTATTTCAACGGCCCTGGCCTGCCGATTCCCGGCGTCAAGGCGCTGCGCGACTCGGCCGACGCGGCGCGCATGGCGACGTTCTGGATCGATGAAGGGGCGACGAGTTTCAAGGCGTACATGCAGATCACGCGCGCCGAGCTGGCGGCGATTGTGGCAGTCGCCCACACGCGCGGCGTGAAGGTGACCGGGCATCTCTGTTCTGTGACGTATGCCGAAGCCGCGGACATCGGCATCGACAATCTCGAACATGGATTCTTCGCCTCGACCGATTTCGCGCCGGGCAAGGCGGTCGACCAGTGTCCCGGCGCCGCCGGTGGCAAGACCGGCATCGCCTCGCGCGACGTGTCGGATCCTGCCGTGCAACAACTGCTCAAACATCTCGTCGCCAAAGGTGTGACAATCACCTCGACTCCGACGGTGATGGAGATCAGCGTGCCTGGTCAGCCCAAGGCGCCTTTTGGCGCGCTCGATGCGATGTTGCCGCAGGTGCGCACGCAGTACGAAACGACGTGGGAGCGCATCGCACGCGACACCAGCGGTCGTGCCCGACGCGAATACACACGCATGCTGGAACTCGAACGCGAGTTCGTGCGGCTTGGCGGTCGCCTCGTGCTGGGCACCGATCCGACGGGGTACGGTGGCGTCGTGCCCGGTTACGCGAATCAGCGTGCGATCCAACTGCTCGTCGCCGCAGGATTCACACCCGTCGACGCGATCCACATCGCCACACTGAACGGCGCGACGTTCCTCGGCATCGACAAACGCACCGGGTCGATCGCTGTCGGCAAGGATGCGGATCTCGTGATACTGGATGGCGATCCGATGACCGACACAGACGCCATCACACGCATGCAGATCGTGTTCAAGCGCGGTGTCGGGTATGACAGTGCGAAGCTGTTCGCGTCGGTGAAGGGACTGGTGGGGTGGAAGTAGAAGCCATGCACCTAGCGCACGATCACCGTCCCCGTCATCCCCGCGTGCAGTGAACAGTCGTACGGAAAATCTCCAGCCGTCGGAAAATTACGCGCCACGCTCGCATTGGTGCTGTTCGGCACGCTCGCCGGGGCGCCGGTCGAGGCACGGAACGTCACGTTGTGCAGCAACGCACCGAACGTGAATGTCACGCTGGCGTTGCGCGCCACGACGACCGTGGGCGGCGTGAAGGTCTGATCGGCGTTTCCGGCAGTGACCGCCGCCGTGGCGGGAAGTGAACCGGTGACGGTCACCGTCGCCGTACCGGTCGCCGTCACGCCATCACGCGTCAGCGACACGGTGACGAGCGCACTCCCGGCGGAAATACCGAGCACTGCGCCGCCGTTTTGCAACTCAGCGATGCTTGTCGCTGAGCTGGCGAAGCTGTAGCCCGTGACGTTGGGAATCACACGACCCGTCGCATCGAGTGCATCCACGGTCAGCGTCTGGACACTGCCGGCGTTGAGCGCAATCGTGCTCGCACCGAGCCGGATTGACGATAGCCTTTGTGCTGGGGTCGTGACCGGCGGTGTCGTCGTCCCACCACCACCGCCGCATGCCGACACCAGCAACAGCGAACAACTCATCAGCAGGTACGTCACCTTCATGTGTGACCTCTTCGAAAGAAATCGTGACGCGATCTCGCGCACTCCACCGCGGAGTCGCTCGTCGCGCATCACAGACGCTGACGGCATCACTCGCATCGGGATTCCCTGCAGGCCCGGCATCATGGCGCCGAGTCACGCGCGGGCCGGACCGTTGCGGGGCGTTGGCACGGGCGACATGATCCTGAGTCCGCCAGAAACTGCGGGGCCGGTGGTGCCGTATCGCAGCCGCCAACGCAGTCCGACGTCGTGATCACCCTGCCATGAGATCGCCGCACGTGACACCGCTGATGGAATTTGATCTCGACAACGCCGTCGCTGTGCTGACGCGCACGCCGACCGTGCTGCACACGATGCTCGATGGGCTGACTGCGGTCTGGACCGATGCGACCGAAGGTCCGGAGACGTGGAGCCCCTATGTGATCATCGGTCACATGCTGCACGGCGAGCGCAGCGACTGGATTTCGCGCGCCGAGATCATTCTCGCGCAGGGCACGGATCGGACGTTCGAGCCGTACGATCGGTTTGCGCAATTTCGCGATTCAGAGGGCAAGTCGCTCGCCGAATTGCTCGAGGCCTTCGTCGCGGTGCGTAGCGCAAACCTCGAGACGCTAACCCGGTGGCATCTGACCGACGCACAATTGTCGCTGACCGGCGTGCATCCAGCATTTGGCGAGGTGTCGCTGCGGCAGCTGCTGTCGACATGGGTGGCGCACGATCTGGGGCACATTGCGCAGACGGCACGCGTAATGGCGAAACAGTACCGCGACGCCGTCGGTCCGTGGAGAGCCTACCTGCCCGTTCTCGATCGCTGACACCCGGCGAGAACGGGCCCGCGCATCACGGCGCCGTAGTGAAGGTCCACGTGAATGATTCGGTGAGGGCATTGCCGGCTGCATCCTTCACCGCAGTCGTGATGACTGCGGAATACACACGACCGTTCATCAGCGACGAGTTCGGCGTGAACCTGGCGACGTTGCCCGTCACACTCACCGTGCCCGACACAGGTGCGATTCCCTGGACGCGTGTGAGCGTGAAGCTGGTCGACGTGATCGTCGCATTCTGCATCGGTTCCGAGAACGTCGCGGTGATGGCCGCGTTGGTGCTGACACCCGTGGCGCCGCCTGCTGGCGTCGTCGAGGTGACGGTGGGTGGAGTGACGTCAGCGGGCGCCGCGGTGGTGAAGGTCCAGACGTAGTTGGCGGCCAGCGCGTTGCCTGCGGCATCCCGCACGCCGCTGGTCACGGTTGCGGTGTATTGCGTCGAGGCCGTCAGCGCAGCACCCGGCGTGAACGTCGCGGTCGCGCCGCTCACCGTCACGACGCCTGTGATTGCGGCGCCGCCAGTCGTCGGTGCGATCGTGAAAGTGGATGCAGTGATCGTCGCATTCTGCATCGGTTCCGAGAATGTGGCCGACACAGGCGACGACACACTCACACCGGTCGCGCTGCGGAGAGGTGATGTTGACGTCACTGTTGGCGGCGTGACGTCCACCGGCGCGACAGTCGTGAACGTCCACGTTGCGTTGGCCGTGAGTGCATTGCCGGCCGCATCGCGCACACCCGTCGTGATGGTCACGCGATATGGCGTACCCGCCGCGAGTGGGGCACTCGGCGTCAACGTGGCAGTGTTGCCGCTGACGGTGACGACACCACTCACGCCGGCACCGCCGGCGGTCGGCGCGAGAATGAAGGTCGTCGTCGTGATCGTGGCGTTCTGCATCGGTTCAGAGAACGTGACGGTCGGTGCGATGGTCGTCGCGACGCCGGTGGCGCCGTCAGCCGGTGTGAAGTTGCTGACGGTTGGAGGCGTGACATCGGCGGGTGCGGCTGTCGTGAAACTCCACGATGAATCCGCGATCAGCGCATTGCCTGACAGATCCTTCGCCGCAGTCGTGATGGTCGCGGTGTATTGCGTGCTGGCTGCCAGCGTCGCGCCGGGTGAGAATGTCGCGGTGTTCCCGACCACTGACACCGTTCCGGCAACGGCCGCCCCGCCACTCGTCCGTCGCAGCAAGAAGGTCGCGACAGTGAGTGTGGAGTTGTTCATCGCCTCGGAGAAAGTCACAGAGGCGGTGGCCGACACGGGCACACCGGTGGCGCCGTTGAGAGGCGTGTGCGCACTGATGACAGGCGGCGTGACATCCGCAGGCGCGGCGGTGGTGAAACGCCATGAGGCGTTGGTCACGAGCGCGTTGCCCGCAGCGTCCCTGGCACCGGTTGTAATCGTAGCCGTGTACTGCGTGCTGCCCGCGAGGCTGGCGCCAGGGGTGAATGTCGCCGTGTTGCCGCTCACGGTGACCGTCCCCGCCACGGCTGGACCACCGGAGGTCGGTGCCAGCGTGAACGTCGATGCATTGAGCGTCGTGTTCTGCATCGGTTCGGAAAACGTCACCGTTGGTGCCACGTCGAGCGCGACACCGGTTGCGTTGTTCGCTGGCGCATTGGCAATGATGATGGGCGGAATCAGGTCGGGCACCACAGCCGTCGTGAACGTCCAGCTGTAGTTGGCGGCCAGTGCATTGCCAGCCGCGTCCTTCGCAGCGGTCGTGACGGTCGCGGTATATCGGGTGAGGCCGGCGAGTTGAGCGGAGGGTGCGAATGAAGCGGTGTTGCCGGTCATAGTCACCGTGCCCGCGACGGCCGCTCCACCCGCCGTCGGCACGAGGGTGAACGTGGTGGTGTTCAGCGTCGACGTGGTCATCGGTTCCGAGAACGTCACGAGTACCGGCTCCGATCGCGAGACAGCGATCGCACCCGATGCGGGTGTCGTCGAGGTCACGGTGGGCGGTGTCACATCCGGCGCGGCGCCGGTCGTGAATGTCCAGCTGAAGTTCGCGGCGAGTCCATTGCCGGCGGCATCCTTCACTGCCGTGGTGATCGTCGCGCGAAATTGTGTGCTGCCAGCGAGGTTCGCGCCGGGAACGAAAGTCGCGGTGTTGCCGGTCACCGAGACCGAGCCACCGATCGCTGGACCGCCAGCCAGCGGGGACAGCGACATGCTCGCCGCAGTGATCGTCGAATTCGTCAGCGGCTCGGAGAACGTCGCCGAGATCGCGGTGTTCAGTCCTACGCCGGTCGCGCCATTCACGGGTGTGTTCGCGATGACCGTTGGCGGTGTGACGTCAGGCGCTGCAGCGGTCGTGAAAGACCAACTGTAGCTGGCGGCGAGCGGATTCCCTGACGCGTCGGTCACGGCAGTGCTGAGCGAGGCCGTGTATTGCGTGCTGGCCGCGAGTGTCGCGGCCGGAATGAAGGTCGCGACCGCGCCGGCCACGTCGACGGTTCCTGGAATCGCACTTCCGCCAGCCGTCGGCGTGAGGGTGAAGCTGGCGGTGGTGATCGTCGCCTCGCTCATCGGCTCCGAGAACGTCGCGGTGACGTTGGTGCTGCGAACGACGCCGGTGCCGCCACTGGCTGGCGTGTTGGACGTGACGGTCGGCGCGGAGGTGTCGGGCGTCGCGCCGGTCGTGAACGTCAGCACGAAATTGCCGGCGAGCGGGTTGCCGGATGCGTCGCGCGCTGCATTCGTGATCGTGACGGTGTAGAGCGTGCCGGGCGCGAGGTCGGCCGTTGGCTTGAACGTCGCCGTCGTGCCGGTGACGTTCACCACACCGGGAATCGCACTCGCGCCATTGGCCGCTACGATGAAGCTGGCGGGGGTGAGACTGCTGTTCGTCATCGACTCGGAGAACGTCACCGAGATGACGGTGTTGAACGCCACACCGGTCGCGCCATTCTGCGGCGACGTGCCCGTGACAGTGGGTGCGGTGACATCCGGCACTGCGCCCGTGGTGAAACTCCACGAGTAACTCGAGATGAGTCCGTTGCCCGCACTGTCGCGCACGCCCGACGAAATTGTGGCGGTGTAGCGAGTATTGCTGGCGAGGCTGACGGACGGTGCGAACGTCGCGGTGTTGCCACTTGCACCGACGACTCCGGCCACAAGCGCACCTCCGTCGGAGATCAGCGTGAAGCTCGCCGCGGTGGCACTCGCCGTCGTGATCGCTTCCGAAAACGTCGCGGAGATGGTGGTATTGAGGCTGACGTCGCTGGCCTGATTTGTCGGCGAGACCGAGGTGACAGTCGGCGGTGTGTTGTCGCCCGTGAGAGGCGGCTGCGGATCGGTCGCAGTCGCGCCGCAACTCGCGAGCATGATGCTCGCAGCGAGCGGGGCGGCGATTGCGAGGAACGTCGACGCACAGCTCGCGCGCACGCGCGAGGAGAGAAAAGCACCACGTCGGCGGGAAGGCACGCCAGACGACCAGAATTTCGGAAACATGACGATCAGGGGAGTGACGAATGTCGCGCGCAGTCGATCCCGGCGTTCTCCGGAGTCGCGCTGCGTACACCCCACGTGGGCAAGTTCCGATCCATTTCGGTTGGGCCGCGGACCAGTTCGCCGAGGTCGTCGAGCCCGCTGCCGTCGCTGTGACTTACCCCGTCGTCGTCGGGGAATGCAACGTCGTCAACCGGCGCGCTTGAGTTGCTCGCGGACCACCGCAGCATGCACCTCGCCGGCGATCGACTTGCCGAACATCGAGAGGCGTTCCAGCTCGGCCTTCGTCACCGCGCCGATCTCGCCTCGATAGGCCGCTTTGATGGCGTTCATGCGATTCTGCGACGCGAGCAGTTCGTCGAGCGTCGATACGGCGCGTGTGTCAACGCCGGGACGCGCAACGAGGTGGGCAGCGACCCGGGCCGCGTGGCGATGGAAGACGGCCAGCGCGGTCACAGTGCCAGGCAGAAACTCGGCCGAGATGAGCGTCGTCGGCAGCTCGATGGCAGCAGCGCTCACCGCGTTGCTGGTGACGACGAACGATCCGTCGCTGAACTCCGTCTCCATGTCGATCACTTTGCCGGGCAGCTTGCGGAACACCCAGAGCAGGATGCGGAGCCCGAGTCGCTTGATGCGCGGATGATAGAGGCCGGCGAGCACCGTACCGTCGCGCGAGAGCATGGTGCGCACGAGCACGGGCATCAGCACGCCGTTCGGCGAGTTGGTGATCGTCTTGTCTTCGATATCGGCCAGCTTGCGGAAGCCATTGCTGCCGAGCAGCCGGGTAGTCCGCTCGTAGAAGCGACTGTCGAGATGGCCGAACAACCGGGCGTCGGCCGGCACGTACTCATGCGTCGGCTGATACGTCGCAGCAATGAGCGCGAGAATCTCGCGAGCGGCCTTCTCGACGGGTTCCATACGGGGCTGACGAAGTGAACGCACTGAATCGCTCCGACACCGGGAGCCACTCACGGACGCTCAACGGTTCAGGCTGGTAACTTTCGTTCAAGGGGTCAGAGCACTTGAAAGTTCGCATCAAGAGGTCCGAGCATTTGATCGGCGGCGTGTTCAAGCACTCTGACCCCTTGAATTTTCAAGTGCTCTGACCCCATGAAATTATGGGAGCCCGAAATTCGCTTGCCGGACGGCGGACCATCCACGAGTTTCGCTAACGTTGTTCCCTGCCCAGCGATTCCAACGGAGCACACATGCGCCATTTCCGAAGTCTTGCCGTAGTCGCACTGTCCGCGCTCGTCGCCACGACCGCTGTGGCGCAGATCCCGAAATCCGCCCTCGCCGAAGTGGTGGAAACACACAAAGCGAGCATCCTGCGCTACATCGACGCGGCACCCGATTCGATGATGGGATTCCGTCCGACGCCCGGCGTGCGCACGTTCGCGGAGCAGATCGAACATGCGGCCGGTGCCGATGCGATGATTGCGCACATGGTGCTGGCCGGCAACATGAACACGCCGAGTTTCGGTGACAGCGCGGTGTATCGCCACAACAAAGCTGCATTGCGCGCCTATGCCACGAAGGCGATGGACCACACCATCGAGATGTTGAAGGCTGTCACCGATGCGCAGCTCGCGCAGTCGCACACGATGATGAACATGACGAAGCCGAAGTATCGCTTCCTGCTCGAGCTGCTCGACCACTTTCCGTGGACGCTTGGTCAGACGGTGCCGTATCTGCGGATGAATGGTGTGACGCCGCCGGCCTACTCGCCGTTCTGAATTCCTGCGGTGCGGGCGCGTAGCACGGCGCGCCCGCACGTCATCACGGTGGTGTCACGACCGCCGCCATCGTGAACGTCTGCGTGTTCTGATACCGCGCGCCGGCGGCCGTGAGTCCACCGGAGCTGCCGCCTTTCGGATCGACGCGACTGACTTGCACGGTGTATGGCTGACCCGCGACCAATGGCTTTGCCGCGACATCGACCGCGCCGCCAGGCGGATTCGTGGTGCCGTATTCGATGCCTGACACGAGCGAGTTCAGCCCGGACCCGGTGATAGACCAGACGAGCAGATCGGATTGCCCATTCGCGATCGTGCCCTTGTACACGCGCACCTGTTGCGCGCCGGCTGGCGTCCACGAGATCACTACCAGCGGCGCTGCGATCACCGGTACGATCGAGATCGTCGGAATCTGCGTACGGTCGTACGGATTACTGTCGCAGGCCAGCAAAAACAGACCAACGACGGGAAGCAGGCGAGTCATTCGCATCAGAAACATTCCACGGTCGCGCAGGGCGGTCGAATCAAGGACGGAGTGGTCACCGCGGAAGTGTACCCGCGAGCTCATCTCAGGGTCACGCCACGCACAACCGCGCGCGAACCAAGCGCCCCAGGTGCGCCATATCGTCGAGTACGCTTCCTAAAGCGACCCGGTTTCCCAGTCCTCCGCAAGCCCGTCGACGGCGGCCATCGCAACCGGCGTCACCCGCGATTCACCATCGCCCAGCGGCGGCAACAGCTGCAGCACCGTCTCGGCGAGTCTGGCGATCGTCTGACCGCCCATCAGATCGGCGACGGTGACCGTCACCGCCAACTGCGCCGCGATGCGATTGCGCATCTCGATCGCCATCAGCGAATCCATTCCCAGCTCGAGCAACGTGCTATCCGCATCGGGACGATAGTCGGAACCTGGCGCGAGCACGCGCATCAACTGTTCGCCGAGGAGTTGCGTGAGTAACGCGGGACGATCGGCATCGGGAGCACGTCGGAGCGCGCGCAGCAGCTCGCCGCCCTTGCCACGCGACGAAGACGAGGTGGACACACCCCGCGCCTTCAGTCCACGCAGCAGTGCCGGAACGTCGTCGCCGAGTGCATTGAGGTCGAGTGGCATCACAGCCACGCGCGGCGACTCGGCGCGCGCCATCAGGTCATGCATCGCACGCAGACCGGCTTCAGGCGCGATCATCTGCACGCCCACCGCCGCCCAGCGGCGTCGGTGCTGCTCACCCATCCCCGCCGCCATGCCGACATCGGACCAACTGCCCCAGTTGATGCTCAGCGCCGGCAACCCCTGCGCGCGTCGTGCGTGCGCCAGCATGTCGAGGAACTGATTCGCGGCGGCGTAGTTGCCCTGTCCCGCCGCACCCATCACCGATGCCACCGACGAAAAGAGCACGAAGAAATCGAGCGACAGTTCACGTGTCTGCTGGTGCAGATTCCACGCTCCGCTGACCTTCGGCGCAAGGACGCGGCTGAAGCGCGGCCAGTCGAGATCGGCCAGCACCGCGTCATCGATCACGCCAGCGGCATGTATCACGCCGCGCAGCGGATGCGCCGACACGGCCATCGATGCGACGACGTCGGACACGTCGGATTCCAACGCCACGTCACCGGCGACGACCGTGACCGTCACACCCATCGCACGCATTTCGTCGAGGCCTGCGCGCGCATCGTCGCTCGGCGCACTGCGGCCCATCAGGACGAGAAAACGCGCGCCGTCGGCCGCCAACGATTTCGCGACCGCGAGACCGAGACCGCCAAGTCCGCCGGTGATGAGATAACTCGCATCGGGATCGATGGTCGAGCGGGACGGGGGCGTAAGCACGATCTTGCCACTGTGTTTCGCCTGCGCCATGAACCGGAACGCATCCTCCGCGCGCGACAGCGGAAAGACGTGCATCGGCAGCGGTTCGAGTGCGCCGCACGCAAAATCGGCGACGATCTCGAGCAGCATCTCCCGCACGACGTCCGGCTGCAGCACCGCGAGTTCGCCGAGGAAGAAGACGTGGTACTCGACACCGGGATAGTGCTGTTCGACCTGTGCCGCGTCCCAGACACCGGTCTTGCCAAGTTCAACGAATCGTCCACCAGCGCGGAGCAGTCCGAGACTGTTCGGAATGAACTCGCCGGCGAGTGAGTTGAGCACGATGTCGACCTGCTTGTCACCGATCGCGTCGCGCACCGAGCTGTCGAAGTCCGGCGATCGCGAATCCGCGACGACCGTGGCACCCAGCGCGGTCGCGTGCGCGCGTTTGGCTGGCGAGCCGGCCGTCGCGATGATCGTCGCGCCTGCACGCCGGGCCAGTTGCATGGCGGCCATACCGACCCCACCGGTGGCGGCGTGAATCAGCACACGATCACCGGCCTGCATCTGGCCGAGGCGCGACAGCGCGTAGTGTGCGGAGAGGAACGTGACCGGAATCGTCGCGGCTTGCGCGAAGGGCATCGACGCTGGTTTGCGCACCGTGAGCACGGCGGATGCGATCACATGCGTCGCGAGTCCGCCCTGCGGCAGCGCAATCACCTCATCGCCGATCCGCAGCGAGGTAACGTCAGATCCAATGGCCGTGATCACACCCGCGCACTCGTTGCCAAGCGCACCGGGATCACCAGGATACGCGCCGAGTGCGTTGAGAACGTCCCGGAAATTGAGGCCGGCCGCCCGTACCTCGATTTCGACTTCGTGCGGACCGGGCGGAACTCGCGTCACGGTGGACAGCGTGAGGTTCTCGAGTTGTCCGCGTTCCTTTATCTCGACGCGAAGCGCTTGTTGACCGACGACCTTCACCTGGATGGCAGGGGCCAGTCGGGCCACGTAGCGTCGACCGCTGCGGAACGCGACCGCGGATTCATCACTCGGCGCGAAGAGTTCGTCAACCAGCGAAGTGACGTGCGTGGAGTGTGCTTGCGGATCGAGGTCGATGCGTGCACAGCGGAGAGCCGGGTTCTCCAATGCAAGCGCACCAGCGAGACCCCACGCCGGTGCCTGTGCCACATCAGGGACGAAGCCAGGAAATGCCTGCGACCCGCGCGTGACCACCCACATCGGTGCAGTACGCTGCTCGAGCGCACGGGCCAGCATCACCGTCGTACCGAGTATCGCCTGCTGCTGCGCTGAGAGCTCCTCGAGCGTCACGGCGTTGTCTGACGCTGCGAAGGGCCAGATCACAACGGCGCCACGCAGCGGCAGCGTGGAGGCTCCGGCCGCTGCGCGCGTTGCATCTTCGGCATCAAACGATGCCGATGCGCGAATGTATGACACCTCATGGCCACGCTTACGCAGTTCGTCCGCCAGTGCTGACGACACGCCGTGCTCATCGTCCAGCAGTATCCACCGGCCTGGCGCAGCGGATCCGGCATCACTGAGCGCCGCCTCGTCCCACTCGAGCTGGTACATCGCGTCATCGAGCGGCGTAGCCCCAAGGAGAGTGCGCATCGACGCACGACTGACACGTTGTGTCCAGAGTTCATCCACTTCAGCGACCAACCGGCCGGCCACGTCGACGATGGTCAACTGATGCGTGAGCGTCGGTTGTCCGCGCACGATGTCAGCGGGGACCGTCATGTGACAGAACACGTGTGACACGCCAAACTGATGGACACGCAAGCCGCGCACCCGCACTGGCACGTAGCCAGCGTCGCTGGTGTTGTCGGTGTCGTCGAGACCCATCGCCGCTGGCGAGAGCTGGAAACAGGCGTCGAGCAACGCCGGATGCAATCGATAACTGTCAGCGTTGGCTGCCGCAGTCTCTGGCAGTCGCACCTCACCCAGCGCTTCGTTCACGCCTCGGGAAAGATTCACGAGCGCACGGAATTTCGGGCCGAAGTCCGCGCCAAGCCTGCGCAGCGACGCGTAGTACTCGTCGGCGTTCAGCGCCGTCGTGCACCGTGCACGAATCGGCTCGAGATCGAGCGTCGCCGGTGGAGCGGTGATGGATTCGCTGAGAACCTGACCTGTCGCGTGCAGCCGCCATTCGAGAGCCACCGTCGCGTCCGCGTCGCCAGGCTGCTGGCTGAACACGCGGAATTCGTCCGTCCCTGACGCGTTCCGCACGAGTACGACCTGCATCGTCGCTGTTCCTTCGTCCGGCAGGCGCAATGCCTCCTGAAACGAGACATCGCGCAGGCTGATGCTGCGATCCTGATGCACCTCGCGAGCGCCGGCCAGCGCGAGCTCGAGAAATCCAGTCGCGGGAAAGAGCGGCACGCCGAAGATGCGATGATCGTTGAGATACGCGGGCGCGTCGACGCCAACGTCCCCTTCGAACGTCGGCACGGCACCGCCGACGCGCCCGGCGAGCAGCGCATGTCGCCAACGAGTCGCGATGCGATGCGGACGAGTCTCGACCTGCTGCAGATTGCGCCAATGCCGCTCGCGCTGCCACGGATACGTCGGCAGCGCCACGCGCCGCGTGCGCTGGGCGCTGTGCACGGCGCGCCAATCGATCTCGGCCCCCCGCGTATAGAGGCCGGCCAAGCACTCGCTGATCGCGCGCAATTCTTCGCGCCCACGGCGAAGCGTCGGCACCCATTGCGTGCGGGCGGCGGGCAGCGACTCCTGTGCCTGGCCAAGCAGCGCCGGTGTCGGGCCGATCTCGATCACGAGGTCTGCGCCGAGTCGACCCAATGTTGCGACGCCGTCGGCGAAACGCACCGTGCCGCGCAGATGGTCGCACCAGTACGTCGCGTCGCCCAGTTCACGCGCACCGATCACGTCGCCGGTGCGATTGGAAATCACGGCAATGTTTGGCTCAGCGGCTATCAGTCCGCTCGCCGCGCGCCGGAATTCCGACAGCACCGGATCCATGAGGCGGGAATGGAATGCATGGGACACGGACAGACGTGTCGCGTGTACGGCTCGAGCCTTGGCCGCACCGATCAGCGCGAGCACGTCGGCTTCGAGGCCCGACACGACGCAACTCGTCGGCGCGTTGACGGCGGCGAGATCGAGTGCGGGATATGATGCGAGCATCTCGCGCACTGATGCTTCGTCGAGCGCGATCGCCGCCATCGCGCCACCGTCGGGCAACGCCTGCATCAATCGTCCACGTTCACAGACCAGCAGCAGCAGCGCTTCCAGCGGCAGCGCTCCTGCCACCACGGCAGCGACGTATTCGCCAAGCGAGTGGCCCATCGCCATGCGCGGCCGGATACCCCAGCTGACCAGCAATTCCGACAGCGCGAATTCGAACGCAAACAGTGCGGGCTGGGTGTACGCCGTCTGATGCAATCGTGTCGCATCTTCACTGTCGTCGAACAGGAGCGCACGCAGCGGCACCTCCAATTGCGTATCGAGAATGGTCGCGCAGCGATCGATCGCCGCCCGGAACACCGGATAGGTGGCGTCGAGGGTGGCACCCATTCCGGCGTACTGCGCTCCCTGCCCCGTGAACAGAAACGCGGTGCGCGGCGGCTCACCGTTCACGCGTCCGGCGGCCGCGATCTGATCGAGTGC
>JANLPZ010000164.1:0-4036 GCA_031367535.1 Gemmatimonadaceae bacterium | reverse complement strand
GATCGAAAAATCCGCTCGATCCCGCGCCGCCCGCCCTGACGTAAACGTCGGCCGGAAGCGCGTCGACCAGCCAGCGTTCGAGCGACCCGCGAATATCGTCCAGTGGTGAGACGAGTTCCGTGGTGATGCCGGTCGACTCGAGCAGTGCGTTGAGCCGCACCGCCGGTTCGACGTCGGTGAGCGTGATGAGTGCCTTCACGATGCGCTTACTTCTTCGCCGAACCGTTGGGCCAGAACGGCAACGCCGCCACGGTCGCGGGCACCATCGTGCCGCGGATTTCGACGTCGAATGTGGTGCCGACTTTCGCCAGATCCGTCGGCAGGTAACATGTCCCGATCGGAATGCCGACACTCGGGCCCACCGTGCCGCTGCAGACCACACCACTCGGCTCGCCGTGAATGAACACCTTCATGCCATGGCGCGGCACATTGCGCACCGGCAGTGTGAAGCCGACGAGTTTGCGCGGCACGCCGCTCATTTTCTGGGAGACGAGGGCTTCACGGCCAACAAAGCGATCCTTCGCCGTGAGCTTCACGAGCCACGCCAGATTCGCTTCGTAGGGTGTGACGCTATCGTCGATGTCATTGCCATACAGCGCCATCCCCATCTCGAGGCGCAACGTGTCGCGCGCGCCAAGACCTGCCGGCGTCACATCACCGGCCGACATCAGTGCGGCCCACATCGCTGGCGCGTGTGCGTCAGGGAAATACAACTCGAAGCCATCCTCACCGGTGTAGCCGGTGCGACTGACGATCACGTTCTCGATGCCCGCCACGGTGCCGACAGCGAAGTGGTAATACGTGATCGCGGCGAGGTCGACATCGGTGTGCCGCGCGAGAATCGCTGGCGCGAGTGGTCCCTGCAACGCGAGCAGCGCCATCGTCGCGCTGACGTCTTCCATCTGCGCATCGAAAGTCAGCAAACGCGGTTCGATATGCGCCCAGTCCTTTGCGATGTTGGAGGCATTCACCACCAGCATCAGGTGGTCTTCGAATCGATAGACCAGGCAGTCGTCCTCCACGGTGCCGCGTTCGTTGCAAATGCATGAGTAGTGCGCCTGCCCGACTGCGAGTTTCGCGACGTCGTTGGTGGTGACGTAGTTCACGAAGTCGATGGCGCCCGGCCCAGTGACGATGAACTCGCCCATGTGGCTGACATCGAACAGCCCGCAGCTTTTGCGCACGGCGTTGTGTTCAGCGGTGATGCCGGACGGGTACTGGACCGGCATCTCAAACCCGGCGAACGGCACGATCTTGGCGCCGAGTGCGACGTGGGTGTCGTAGAGCGCAGTGCGCTGGAGCGTAACTGGGGCGGACATGGCGGGAAGGCAGGAGGAGGTGCCGAACTGGCAGTACTCCAATGCTATCTCAACGTCGTCGCGATGCAAAACCCCAGCTGTGCGCGCGGTGGCGATCGCGCGCATCGCTGGAGAAGAGATTCACACGAGCTGGCATTGACTCCATCGCGTCATCCCCGGCGCGTGCATCACAGCTCGTGCTCAGCCTCAATGCGGCGGTCCAGCGTGTCCCACCCGCGATCGGGCGATTCGACGTTCACGGAGGCGGAAACCGATGCGAGAATGATTTGCAATTCGTCGAAGTCAGCTGGCTTGACCATGTGGTGATCGAACCCCACTTCGCGGGAGCGGATTCGGTCCGATTCTTGTCCATAGCCGGTCATGGCCACCAGGATCGTGTCACAGAGCGTGGCGTCCTGACGGATACGCTCAGCCACCTCAAAACCGGTCAGGCCGGGCAAACCGATGTCAAGCAGGATCAGGTCCGGTCGATATCGGGCCGCAGCGTGTAAAGCCGTCGGACCGTCGTAGGCCAATCGGACGTCGTGCCCCAACAGCTGCAGGAGCATGGTAAGACTATGTGCGGCATCGACGTTATCATCAACCACGAGTACACCGCAACGCGCCGTGGATGGCGTCAGCGTGCCCGCAGCGGGCGGACGTGGCAGAGCTCGCGGCAGGGAGGATTCAAGCATCAGCAATCGAACCGCGAATTCACTGCCCTCGCCAATCGTGCTCGAGACCGTCACGCTGCCGCCGTGAAGCTCCACCAATCGTTTCACCAGACTGAGGCCGATACCGAGGCCTCCCTGAGACCGGTCGAGTGATCGCTGCGCCTGCGTGAACACGTCAAAAATGTGCGGTAGCAATTCGGGAGCGATGCCGACACCAGAATCGCGCACGTGCACAACGGCAGCAGTGCCATCCTGCTCGACTGTGAGCGAGATATGCCCACCGTCATTCGTGTATTTCGCAGCATTGGTGAGCAGATTCACGAAGATCTGCTCCAATCGGGCGGCGTCGGCGAACACTACGATGTCGGTAGTCGACAACTCGGCGTTCAGAGTGTGCCGATTCTGCTGCACGAGCGGCTGGACGGCTTCGAGAGCGCGCTCGACAACGTCGTTGAGCAACACCCTCTCCTCCCGCAGCTGGATCTTCCCGGTGTTGATGCGCGAGACTTCAAGCAAGTCATCGACGAGGCGTGTCAGCTGCCCCAATTGCCGCTCGATAATGACGCGCGCGTTGGCCTGCACAGCGGTTTCCGATGACTGCAAGCGCAGCAACTGAACCGCATGGGAAATCGGCGCCAGTGGATTGCGCAACTCGTGGCCGAGCATCGCCAGAAATTCGTCCTTTCGCCGATCCAGCTGAACCATCGATTCGGCTGCATCCCGCAACGCATTCTCCGAGTTGACACGCTCGGTGACGTTGCTGAAAATCATCGCCACCTTCAGGCTGTCCGCTTCGCCGATACGAAAGGCATACACATCAAACCAGGCATCCAGCTCCGGCCATCTGTTTACGAAGCGGACCGGCTCTCCCGTCACGCTCACACGTGCGCATGTATCGATCCAGGATGCATCAATATCTGGCGCGATCTCACGCACTCGCTTCCCAACTGCGTCCGCCCTTCCGGTCTGACGGGTGAATGCCGGATTGACTTCCAGAAATCGCAGGTCGAAAGGGCCGAGCACTTCATCAACGATCATCTCAATGATGCAAAATGCTTCGTCCATCGATTCAAACAGCGTCCGATAGCGTTCCTCTGATTCCCGCAACGCATTGGCGGCAATCAACTGCTGCTTGATGTTGCGAAACAGCACCGCAATCTGCCGACTGTCTTCCCCTCCGAGGCGAAACGCGTACAAATCGAACCAGCGGCCATCCAGTTCGGCCACTTCATTGACGAAGCGAATCGGTTGTCCCGTGCGTACGACACCGGCGTATGTCTCAAGCCAGTGTGCCTCGAGATTCGGCACGACATCGCTCACCCATTGTCCGGTGACCTGCGTCAAGCCCGTCTCTCGCTCAAAACTCGGATTTGCGTCGAGATAGCGAAAGTCCACCGCCTTCAGGTTGTCATCGAGCTTCAGTTCAATGACGCAAAATGCCTCATCCATCTGATCGAAGAGCGTGCGATATCGCTCCTCGCTGCGCCGCAGCGCCACGTCGGTTCGCAGGCGTTCCAGGCGCGACCAAATGCGTGTGGTCAGGTCACGCGCCAATTCAATTTCGTCCACCCGCCATTCATAGGCGTGACCCTTGTAGAGGCAGAGCGCGAAGGTCCAGCTTCCATCACGAATGAGCGGAACACAGATGAATGACGCGATGCCCAACTTTGCGAATTTGTCGGCCGAGGTACGCACGTCGGACACGACGTCACCGACAACGATGATGCCCCCCGACCGTGCGACCCGGATGAATTCCGCCTCCACAAACTCCGACAGCCGATAGGCGCCGATGAGGCTCTGTACGCCGTCAACGTGCCAGTCGTGTGCAATGGAAACGGTTTCCGCCGTTTCGCTGATCTCAACGAACGCGCACTGCGACAGGCCGAGAAATTCACCCAGTCTCGCGCCGACCGTGTGCATCATTTCGTCGACATCCGTAAAGTGAAGCAGATCATCACTGAGCGAGGCCAGAAACTCGAGATTCAGCTCGGCGTGCCTGCGTTCCGTCACATCGCGCGAGACCGCCAGCAGTCGCTCCGGCTTTCCATCGGGGCCGCGAATTGG
>JANLPZ010000124.1:0-39247 GCA_031367535.1 Gemmatimonadaceae bacterium | reverse complement strand
GTGATCAAGATCATCGTGGCCGTGATCATTCTGGTATTCGCGAGCCTGCTCATCGCACGCATCGCGCAAGCGCAAATGAGCCCCTACGACGATGAGCTGTCGCAGCAGCTGCGCGGTGTGCGCAGTCCGGTGTTGAGCGCCGACGGTCGCTTCGTTTCGTATGTGCGATCGACGACGAATGCTGCGACGAAGTCGGTGTCATCGGACATTGTGATCGTCTCGGTGAGCGATCGGAAGGACGTGACGGCGTTTCCAGGTTCTGCGCCGCGATGGACAGCCGACGGCGCGGAAGTCGCCGCTCTCCCGACGGACATAGCCTGGTCGGCGGACCGCGCGGTCAAGTTCGTGTTGTCGCGTGATCGCGACGGCGCGCAGCTCGCGTCCGTGCGCGACGGAATGACCACAGTACTGTTCCGCTGTGCGTGCAGTCTCAGCCAGTTGTCCGTTGACCGCGCGGGAACGCTCGCGGCATTCGTACGCAGCTCGAACACCGAGCCACCAGACGTGTGGACGATCGCGTTGACGACTGGTGCGACGGCGAAGCCACTCACTCGCGTGAATGCGCGCGTCGTGCTCGAGGCGCTGATGACGGAGGCTGAAACGTTCGCTGTGCCCGGCGTCAACGGCACAGCGAAGCCGATGCGTGTGATCCCGCCCGCGTCGCTCGAGCGCGGACATGTCTATCCGACGATCGTTCGCATAGTTGACAGCGCCGAGAGTGTCTACGCCTTCGACGACCGTGCGCAGTTGTGGTCGACACGCGGGTCGGGCGTGCTCTTGCTGCGTGTGCGCGACGGTGCGAACACCGTTGATACTGTGCACGAAGTGGCGGCTGCCGTCGATGCCGCCATCACGCGGTACCCGTGGATCGATTCCACTCGGATCGGCCTGTTCGGTGCAGCAAGTCACAGCGCGATGGTGACTGCACTCCTCGCGCCGCCGACACGATTCAAACTCGTCACACCGCCGCGCTGAATTTCACACAGTCAGCGTATTGCGTCATGGCGTGACGAACGCAGCCTCTCGCTCACGCTTCGCGTTCGCATCAGCTTCCTGCGCCGCGATCAGTTTCAGATTTTCATCGTATCGCACGCGCTGCGTTTCGGTGAGCAGCGTGCGGGTCAGGGCCAGCTCCCGCCGCCGCAGTTCGCTCATCCGCTCTAGCGCCCGCTCCACATTCTGACGCTCGAAGGGCCCACGCTGATAGAGCGTGACACGCGCGGCACGGATCGGCCCCGCTTCATCGTTGAACAGTTTGCGGTACTTCTCTTCCAGCAGTTCGATCGCATCGCGCTGCAGATCCGAGAGCTCTGTGACGCCGAGGAGCGGGAGTTCGAGCGACGCCCACTGCGCCGTCAGCTCTTCGATGGACATCTTCGGCTGTGTGGCGCTGCTGGCCACGGTCGACTGCGCCGCCATGATCGACGCGGACGCTACGGTCACGCCGAACAGAAGTGCGGCTCGACGCAAAAGTGCGCCAGGAAGGAAATTCGTCATCGGTCGCCTCCAGAGATGGTCCCGTCGGCCACATGACGAACCAGCGGGATGCCTGAGGATGCGAAAACGACGCGAGGCTGGCAAGTCATCATGCCAGCCCCGCGTCGCTTTCCGTGAAATCCCTCCGACTTACTCCGGCGGATTGCCACCCATGCGCTGGCGCATCTGCGCTTCACGCTCAGCTGCTTCGGTCTTTACATTCTCGTCGAACTTCGGCTGCTGCGCCGACGTCAGCACGGCGCGAACGAGACCCAGTTCTTCCGTGCGCATGGCCGTCATGCCTTCGCGCATCTTCATCATCGCCGCCATGTCCGGCGGTCCGCCGGCCTGGCGGGCGGCCATCATCGCTTCACGCATCGCGGTGCTGGATGTGGTGAACTTGGCCTTGTACGCCGTCTCGATCTTGGTCAGCGAGTCCTTCTGGGTAGCGGTCAGACCGTCCACACCCTCGAGCGTCTTTTCGAGCAGGGCCATCGCATCCGGCGCGCGACGCGGACCACCCATTCCGCCTCCCGGCGGGCCACCCTGTGCGCCCGCCGTCACGCCCGTACCGATCAGAAGCGCCGCCGTCAGGGCAGCAGCACGCATGGAACGCATCATCTGAAATTCTCCGATGAAAATGAGGCACCCCGCGACATACCGGCGCGCAGGGGAGAGGTGGAGCGCCGCACCACTCGGCAGGCGACCACGGAGAGTTGTACCCCGAAGGGGCGCGGTGCGTTGGCGTCGGGCTGTATCCGGTTCCACTAGGATTCGGGCTATACCGCCCTGCCCAGTCCCTCGCCTGTCAATCACGTGCCTGATCAGTCCGATAGACCCGCTCGCAAGCTGCATCCCGAAACGCTCGCCATCCGCACCCAGACGGCGCGCGGCGCCGAGCGTGAACACTCCACGCCGCTGTTCCTGACGTCGAGCTTCGTGTTCGACGATGCGGAACAGGCGCGGGCCCTGTTCACGGAGGAGATCGCCGGCAACATCTACAGTCGCTATTCGAATCCGAATACCGACGAGTTCGTGCGCAAGATGGCGCTGCTCGAGGGCGCGGAAGATGGGATCGCGTTTGCGAGTGGCATGGCGGCGGTGTTCGGCAGCATGGCTGCGTTCCTGCGGAGCGGTGATCACGTCGTCGCATCGCGCGCGTTGTTCGGGTCGACGCATCAACTGTTCACGAAACTGTTTCCGCGCTGGGGCATCACGTCGAGTTATGTCGATGCCGATGCGTCGGCCGATGTCTGGGCGGCGGCGGTGCTGCCGAATACGAAGATGCTGTTCGTCGAGACGCCGTCGAATCCCGGCCTCGCGTTGATCGATCTGGAGATGCTGGGCACGCTCGCAGCGGATCGCAAATTGTTGCTGGTGGTGGACAACTGTTTCACGACGCCGATTCTGCAGCAGCCGATCAAATGGGGAGCGCATCTCGTTGTGCATTCCGCCACCAAGTTCATCGACGGGCAGGGACGTGTGCTCGGCGGCGTGGTGGTCGGCAGCGCGGCGTTGGTCAGTGAGTTGCGATTCTTCATTCGGCACACCGGCCCCGCGATGTCGCCGTTCAATGCATGGGTGCTCTCGAAGAGCCTCGAGACGTTGTCGGTGCGTATGGATCGGCATTGCGACAACGCGCTGGCCGTCGCGACACACTTCGAAACGCATGCGGAGCTGGACTTCGTGCGGTATCCGTATCTGCCAAGTCATCCCGACTACGTGCTGGCGAAAAAGCAGATGTCGGCCGGCGGCGGGATCGTCGTGCTCGAACTGAAGGGTGGCCTGGAACGCGCGCGCCGATTCCTCGATGCGGTGGAGTTGTTGTCCCACACGCCGAACCTCGGCGATGTGCGCAGCATCGTCACACATCCGACGTCGACCACACACTCCAAGTTGTCGGAGGAGGAGCGTGTGCAGGTCGGCATCGTGCCGGGGCTGATCCGGATTTCGGTGGGGCTCGAACATCGGGACGACATCATTACGGATATAGAGCAGGCGCTGGAGCGGTCGGCGTAGCCACGGAAACATTTCACCCGCCGCGGAGGGACCGGTCGACAATGCGCCGTGTATCCCAGTACACTGCGGTCGGGCGTTTCCTCGCGTTCAAAACATCACACACGTGCCCATGTCGAAGCCTGTCGTGAAACTCCTGGCGCTCACCGCCTGTGTGGCCACTGTTGCCGCATTCGTCTGGCGTCCGCAGCCGGTTGCCGCCGCTAAAGCACCGCGCGTGCACGCCGTTGCACCGACCGCGCTGGCGAACAAATACGCCGAGGTCTGCCAGGTGTGTCATCAGGCCAATGGACTTGGGCTCGAGGGCGCGTTCCCGCCGCTCGCCGGTTCCGAGTGGTTGAGTGGACCGTCCATCGTGCCGATCGCGATCGTGCTCAAGGGACTGCAGGGCGAGATCGTCGTGAAGGGCAAGACGTACGCCGGTGCGATGATGGCGTGGGAAGGTACGATGACCGATGACGACGTCGCGGCGACGCTCACGTACGCGCGCAGTCAGTGGGGCAATCGCAGCGCGCCCGTGACAGTCGCGCAGGTGCGTGCTGCGCGTGCACGGTTCGCGAAGCGCACGAATCCGTGGACGGGCGCTGAGCTGAAAGCGCTCAAGTAGTTCAGCTGCGTTTTGCCGGAGGAGAGGACAAACACAAACGCCCCATGCGAACATCGCGTGGGGTGTCTGTGCATTGTGCCGTCAGCGCCCGGCGGTCAGACCCACCCGCGCACTTCATGCGCTGAATACGGTGCTTCCATTGCCGCGCACTCCTCCGCCGAGAGTTTCACGTCGAGCGCCGCAATCGCATCATCCAGTTGCGCGAGCTTCGTCGCACCGACGATCGGCGCCGTCACGCCCGGCTTCTGCAGCAACCACGCCAGCGCGACCTGCGCCATCGGCAACCCACGCTGTGCCGCGACGTGACGTGCCGCAGCAATCACCGCGTCATCCGTCGGATGGTCGTACAGATAGTCCACCGACGACGCATCGAATGCCGCACGCGCCGTGGTCCCGCCAGCTTGTGCTCGCGGCCGTCCCGCCAGCAATCCACGCGCCAGCGGTGACCACGGAATCACGCCGACCCCTTCGCTGATGCAGAGCGGCATCATTTCCCGCTCCTCTTCGCGATAGAGCAGGTTATAGTGGTTCTGCATGCTCACGAATCGCGCCCAGCCGTGTGCATTGCTGGTGTAGAGCGCCTTCGCGAATTCCCAGCCGAACATCGTGCTCGCACCGAGATAGCGCACCTTGCCGCTGCGCACGAGATGATCGAGTGCCTCGAGCACTTCCTCCATCGGCACCGAGCGATCGAGGCGATGGATCTGATACAGATCGATCGTGTCGATGCCAAGGCGCTTGAGCGACGCTTCACACCCTTGAATGATGTGTTTGCGACCGAGGCCCTTCATGTTCGGGCCGCTGCTCATCGGGAAGTGCACTTTCGTCGCGATGACGAGTTCGTCGAGGTTGCCGTAGCGACGCAACGCGCGGCCGGTGACTTCTTCGCTGACGCCGATGGAGTACATGTCGGAGGTGTCGAAGAAGTTGATCCCCGCCTCGATCGCGCGCCGGAAGAACGGTTGCGACTCCTCGTCCGTCAACACCCAGCTGCGCCACTTCGGATCGCCATAACTCATGCACCCCAGCGCCAGCCGCGAAACCGTCAACCCCGTTCTGCCCAGCGTCGTGTATTCCATCACGGTGCTCCGTTCTCAATGAATTGTGTCGAGTCCTTCGCTCAATGTATCGTCTTCGATTCGCACTTGCCGCGTCATTGAACTGCGAGTCGCAACACTGCAACGGACGCAAAACCGCAACTGCGACCGACCTGACGCAACGGCGCAACGACCAACGACGCAACGGGTTCGGTGCCCGATTCGAAGGGTAGTCGTCGCTCCAGCGAAAATGATTTGGAACAGCACGAGCGAGCGCGGTTTCAAAATCACCTTCACTCAAGTGGTCACTGCATTCCGAGTCGCGCCCTGAACGCGTTGCGCCGTTGCGCCGTTGCGTCAAGGCCGTTGGCCGTTGCAGGTGCCGTTGCCGTTGCTCTTTGGCGTAAGTTGCCGTTTCGCGATTCAGCTGTTCGCCGTTCGTGACCGAACCGCTCGAATGAAGTTGCGACGCGAGTATTCGCCGCCGCTGGCCCAGCCGGTCAGTGATTCACCACCCATCACCGTGCGCAGAATCTGCAGGTCGGTTGCGCCGCGCGAGATGTGTGCGGTGATCGTGTCGATCAGCTCCCGCGTCCACGCCGCCTTCGCGCGCAACGCCTCTGCCGGCCGCAGAACCAGGCCGCGATGCGCGCAGAACAGCCGCGCCGGCTCGAGCGCCGCGATTGTGTCCAGCGATTCGATCAGCGTCCACGGATCTTCGTCGTGATGCGCGATGCGCACCTGCACGCCGAGGAACAGGTCGCCGCTGAAGAGGGTGCGGGTGCGCGGGTCCCAGACGACGTGATGATCGGCGCTGTGTCCGGGGGCGGCAATGAGCTGCAGCGGCGCGGCATCGAACGGTAAAACGGCCGAGGTCAGTGGCGCCATCGACGTCCATGTCAGCCGACGGTACGCCCGAATCGGCTCCACCGTCCGCACCAGCCGCTCAGTCTCCGGCGCCAGACAGATCGGGATGCCTCGCCGGGCGACCTGTTCGACGTTGCCCGCGTGATCCTCGTGGTGGTGCGTGAGCATCACGCCCGCCATCCGGTTCGCATCCAATAAGCGCTCGAACTCGCCCCGAGCCACCGGAATCCCGGTGTCGACCAGGATCCCGTCAGCCGTCAGGAATGCGCTGGCCGTGTATCCCGCCAGTCGGCTGGCCAGCGACGAGAAGCGCCACTGCGTCAGCCCATCGTGCTCGATGATCTCAACCACAACCTGACTCGACCATGCTCCCCGCTTGTGACGGCACCGTGACCGTGTTGTGCGCCGAATTCACGGAACGTAGGTTCCTCTCTCCCGCCCGGCCCTCATTGGCCGGGCGAAGTCGTTTCCCCAAGCAGTGCTGGCAGGCCCCATGATCGAAGCCCTCAAGGAAAAACTCGGGAGTGAAGTCGCCAAGCTCCGGCATGAGCTGACCGTCACCCTCCCGCAGGAAATCAAGAAGGCGGTCGACCACGGCGATCTGCGCGAAAACAGCGAGTACAAGGCGGCCCTCGAGCGTCAGCGCTTCGTGCAGGCCCGCCTCGGCCAGCTCGTCAAGCGCCTCAGCAAGCTGTCCGATATCGATGTCACGCAGATCCCCACCGATCGCGTCGGGCTCGGTAGCCGCGTCACGGTGCAGGATCAGGTGACGGAAGAAAAGGAAGTCTACGAACTCGTCTTTGGCGACGGTGGCGAGCTGATCGAGGGCCAGGTCAGTATGTCGTCGCCGATCGGACTGGCGCTGCAGAACAAGTCGGTCGGCGAGCTGGCCCTGCTCAAGCTGCCGACGCGCGTGCGGAAGCTGAAAATCGTGCAGCTGCTGACGTTTCACGAGCTCGATCACACGGATTGATCACGGTCGTCGGCTCGCGCGTCGTTCGTTTCCGGGAGACTCATGACTGACGCGCGCTCCGCGGACGGTGACCGCCGCTTTCCGTTCATTCCGCTCGTCCACGAACGGCGCGCGGTCGACGATTCGATCGCACGCGGTCGCGAGTTCTATGACGAGATGAATCGCCGGCGCACCACGCGCCACTTCTCCACCGAACCGGTGCCGCGCGAGATGATCGAACTCGCGATTCGGACGGCCGGGACCGCGCCGAGCGGCGCACACCAGCAGCCGTGGACGTTCGTGGCCATTTCAGACGCGGACATCAAGCAGCAGCTACGCACGGCGGCGGAGCAGGAAGAACAACAGTTCTATCGCGGAAAGGCGCCCGCAGACTGGATCGAGGCGCTGGCACCCCTCGGCACCGACGAGCACAAGCCGCATCTGACCGACGCGCCGTGGGTCGTAGTGTTGTTCCGACAGGCGTACGGACTGACCCCCGACGGCGGCAAGCGCACCTTCTACTACACGGACGAATCGTGCGGCATCGCGGCGGGCTTCTTCATTGCCGCGCTGCATCGCATGGGGCTGGTGAGTCTCACCCACACGCCGAATCCGATGGGCTTTCTACGTGACCTGCTGGGACGACCCGTGAACGAGAAGGCGATGGTGGTCATGCCTGTCGGTTATCCGGCCGCAGGCGCTACGGTACCGGCGCTCGAACGCAAACGGCTCGAAGAGATTGCGGTCTGGCGATAAGGCACCAGCAGCCTCGCGGTGCTGGTCTTTTCGGATACGCTGGCTGGATCGACGCTGTCCCACCGACACGCACACTACTTCTTCAGCACGAACACCACACTCGGATCGATCGGATAGCGTCCGAAACGCGCGCCGTAGATCGCCAGCCCGCCGGGCAGCGCGGCGCTCACCTCCAGTCGGACCACGACGAAGCCGGTCCGCGCTGATTCCGACAGCGCCGCGGCGCTCACCGGAACACGCACCAGCTCCCCGTACGACCCGGCTTCGTGCAGGGTGTGATCGTAAGGCTGCGCGTTCCAGCTCAGGATGCCGCGCGAATCGGCAGGGTCGTCCGACAGTGATGCGCGTCCGGCAACGGCGCCATTCACTCGTACAGTGATCGCGCTCGGATACTTGACCACACTCGTCATCGGATAACTGTTGCTGTTCCGGCTGCGATCGTGAAATCCGCCGCCGCGCATGTAGTCGTCGGTCTGTTTCTCCGTGGTATCACGATCCTTGCCATTCAGTCGCTTCGCCGACGCCTCGACAAGGAACGTCGCGCTCGCGATGTCACGTGCCGCGACGCCGGCTGGCCACGGAATGCGATACTCGACGTAGCCGCTACCGGCCGCGCTGAACTTCTTGTCACCGAGTACGGTCCACTGCTTCACAGACCACGCCGACGCGCTGGTGTTGGTCGCGCCGACGTGTGACGTCACGACGTGCTGACCGTTCGCGAGGGTGCCCCGTGCGGGCGCCGCACTGCCTACCACGAACGATGTGAAGTTGTGATGCAGCACGGTGCCCTTCCGATCCTCCAGTCGCACCGCCAGCACTGCGACACTCGTTTCATTCGGCATCGTCACAGTCAGTGGCGCGAGCGGCGCCGACATCCACGGCCGGTACGGCACGCGCACCGCGTACGAGCTGTACGTCTTCCGTTCGCCGAAGCTGTTCCAGCCCGACAACTCAGCACGCAGCGTGAGCGAATCGCCATACGCCGTGCTGCCGCTCAGGAAACTGGCGTACAGTGGCACGTCGATGCGTGCACCGAGCGCCACATCGTGGCTCAGCAACGAGTCGCCGACCGCGAGATACAGCGGCGAGTGCAGATCGCGAAGTGTCATGCCCGGCACGAGTGCGCCGAATCCGGTTTCCTTCGGTGTGCGGTCGAAACGCACGTAGCCGTTCCACTCGTTGATCACGTCATGATGCTCCGTGTACAACCAGCCCGCCATTTTCGGGACGCGCCGGAACGCATCGATCGCGCGCAGATAGTCCCAGCTCCAGTCCACGTCACCGGTGCTACCAGTGTAGCCCCACACATTGCCGAACTCGGAGTTGAACATCGGCTGCGTGCCCTGCGTGTAGCTGGGCATGAAGTGAAACGGCGAACCAGTGAATGTGCTGTCGCTCAGTTGCTTCACGAAAGTCGACCAGCGCGAGCCGGGCAGGTATTCATGCCAGCTGTTCAGATCCGTTTCGGTGTGTCCCGCGCCGCAGCAGATCGAGTTGTCTTCCACCAGTCGCGTCGGATCGATCGACTTCGCAAGGTGATAGACACTTGCGACTTTCTTCTGAGTCTCGGGCAGGTACCGATCGCGATCACCGACTTTCGTCTGCAATCCCCACGTCTCATTGAACATCACGTACGAGAACACGGACGGATGGTTGTAGTCGCGATCGAGCATGCCGCGCATCGCGAATTCGTGTTCGCGGAACGCGGCGGAGTCCGGCGGCCCCCACCAGTTCGGCACGTCGGCCATGATCAGCACGCCGAGTCGATCGGCCCAGTACAACTTGCGCGGCGATTCGATCTTGATGTGTTCGCGCAATCCGTTCAATCCGAGCTGCCGCGCCAGCAGAACCTCGTTACGCAGCACGCTGTCGGTTGGAAACGTGTAGAAGCCATCCGGATGATACGCCTGATCGAGCGCGAGCTGCAGATAGACCGGTGTCCCATTGATCGCCACGTACGGATGGTCCGTCCCTGGCAGTTTCACCACCGAGATCGTGCGCATGCCGAAGTACGACTTCACGACATCGTCGGCCACGCCAGTTCCACTGACGCGCACCGTCACATCATGCAGGAACGGATCGTCCAATGACCACCTGTGCGCCGTCGGCATCGCGACATCTGCGCGCGCCGTCGTCGCACCTTTCTCGACCGTCAGCATCGCGACGGGCTGCGTTGGCCGATTCGTGAACGTCATGCGCACAGTCATTGGCGCCGGCGCCGGCTCGCGCAGCCGCACCTCCACACCAACGCCTGCCAGGTCACTGAGCGGCGTGAAGTGCACCGCCTCGATCGGATCACCACCGCGTGCTTCGAGATACACGGTCTGCCACATACCGCGCGCTTTGCCGTACCCCTGCTTGCCTTCGAGCTTGAACGGATGCGGCGAGTCGTCCACACGCACCGTGAGGCGCTGCGCGCGACCAGCCGGCTTCGATGTATTCAGCTCGAACGAGAACGGTGTGTAGCCGCCCTGATGTTCACCGAGCTTCTGACCGTCCAGCCACACCGTTGTGCGCCAGTCAGATGCGCCGAACACCACGAACACACGCTTCGATTTCCACGTCGCTGGAATCGTGATCTCACGCGAGTACCATCCGATGTCTGCGCTGTCCGTCACGCCGGACAGTTTCGATCCCCACGAAAACGGCACCAGAATCCGCTGCCGCCCCGGCAACTCCGCGCTCGGCCAGCCCGCCGACACACCGCGGTCGGTCGAGTCGAACGCGAAGCGCCACGATCCGTTCAGGTTCAGCCACTCAGCGCGTTGAAAGTCCGGTCGCGGATGTTCCGGCAGCGGAACGGCCGGCAGGCGTGGTGACTGACCGTGCGTGACGCCGACTGACAGCGCGATCCCGCCCACGAGCTGCATCGCGCGATGGAGGTACCGATGCCGACCGCACCATGCGGCAGCAGCAGAGTGAAGCAGGCGACGATCACTGGACATGCACTTCTCCTCGAAACGTTGGAACGGCACTTCACTCGTCGATTGCAAACAACCGTGTTGCTTCCTCATCAAACACCGCCGCCGCACTCGCGACCGTCGCGTCGTCCCACCGGTGCACACGACCCAGGAGCGCTGCCACCACCGGTGCCAACGCGCGCCCCGCATCGCGTCGTTCGTACGCAATCGGCATCCGCCGCACCAGCACGTCGGCCACCGTCCACGCGCCTTCTGCCACCGCCGCCCATACCACTTCCGCGGCGATGTATGGCAGATCCGGATCGAGGCGATCACCCAGCAATGCGTCGCGTTCGCACAGACCCCAGACCATGCGCCAGCGATCACCGTACGCGCGTACGAGTTGATCCGCCGTCTCCGATTCCGGAATCACCGCCTGTGCTGCGCGCACTTCCGCAGCGTGACTGAGGTCACCGGCACCCGGCAGCGGCGCATCACCGGTCAGAGACGCGGTGCCTTTCGTGCGACCGAGTGCCCGTTCCACGGTATCCACGATTTCCGCGGCCATCGCACGATACGTCGTCAGCTTGCCGCCCGTCACGGAGATCAAGCCGGACGCACTGGTCGCGATGTGGTGTTCGCGCGACGCATCATTGGCCGTCGTACCGACATGTGCAACAAGCGGACGGATGCCAGCCCACGCACTGATCACGTCCGTGTCGCGCAGGCTCGCCGCCGGGAAGAAGTGATTCGCGGCGCGCAGCAGATACTGCACATCCCGACAATTGGCGCGAATCGCATTGGGCCCACGCTCAGCCGGCGTTTCCGTCGTCCCGACGATCGTGTGCACCGGCGATGGCAGGATGAAGAACACACGACCATCGTCAGGATGCAGCAGGGTCAAAGCATCGGTGCACGGGACGCGTGCACGCGGCACCGAGATGTGTACGCCCTTGCTGCCCAGGACTTCGGCGTGTGCCACACCGTCGTCCAGACGTCGAGTGCCATCGCTCCATGGCCCGGTCGCATTGACGATCACACGGGCGTGCACCTCACCGCCTTCACCAGTGGTGTGATCGGTCACGCGAACACCAGTCGCGATATCGGTGCGATCGTGCAGAATCGTCGACACCGACACATGGTTCAGCGTCACCGCACCCGCCTCCGACGCCGACACCACATTCGCCAGCGTCAGGCGTACGTCGTCGGTGCTGGCATCCCAGTACTGCGCGCCGCCAACCAGTCCTTCCGCACGCAATGTCGGTTCGCGCTGCAGGATGTCGCGCCGCGATGCACCACGGTGCTGCCCGACATTCCGAAACAGCGACAGCGCATCGTATGCGAGCAGCCCCGCACGCAACTTCCAGCGCGGAATCCGTGCGCCCTTGTATACGGGCCACGTGAAGCGCAGCGGGCGCACCAGATGCGGCGCGATCTGCAGCAGCGTGCGCCGTTCACGACTCGCCTCGAACACGAGGTGCAGATGACCATGTTCCAGATAGCGCACACCACCGTGCACCAGCCGTGACGAGCGTGACGACGTGCCGCTCGCCCAATCGTTCGCCTCGAGCACCGCGACGCGCAGACCGCGTAGCGCCGCATCACGCGCCACGCCGGCCCCGGTGATGCCGCCACCGACCACCAGCACGTCGAACGGCTGTTCGAACAGTCGCGCCCACGCCACCGCCCGCGAGGCGAGGCCGAGGGCGGGCGTGATGCGGGGATCGTGCTGGAAGGGCAGGGACAAGAGGCGAGAGAGGGGACGTGAGCTGCAAATCGGCGGTGGGGCGACACTTCCACCCGACTAAGTTAGGAGAATGTCATTGCCTGGATCATTGCGTCGCGTGGCCATCGTCACGGGGGTTCGGACCCCGTTCAGCAAGGCCGGCACCCTTTTCAAGTCGCTCTCGGCCATCGATCTCGGTCGGCTCTGCGTCGCCGAACTGATGCAACGCACCAATCTGAACGGCGCTGATGTCGATGCCGTCGTGTTCGGAACGGTCGTGCAGAACGTGCAGGCGCCGAACATCGCGCGCGAAGTGTCGCTGATGCCGCTGCTGCCGAAGGGTGTCGATGCATGGTCGGTCAGCCGCGCGTGCGCCAGTGCCAACCAGGCCATCGCCGACGCCGCCGACCAGATCGCACTCGGCCACATGAATTGCGTCATCGCCGGTGGCGCGGAGTCGCTGTCGAATGTGCCGATCCTGCACTCGCGCGGCTTCACCGACGTGCTGATGGCCGCCAACAAGGCGAAGAGCATCAGTCAGAAGTTGAGCGCGTTCTCGAAGGTGCGCCCGAAGGATCTGGTGCCGGTCGCTCCCGCCATCTCGGAGCCGACCACCGGCGAGTCGATGGGACAGAGCGCCGAGAAGATGGCAAAGCTGAACGACATCTCGCGGCAGGAGCAGGACGAATTCGCGTTGCGTTCGCATCGCCTCGCCGCTGCCGGATTGCGCGATGGTCGGCTCTCGGCCGAGATGTTTCCGGTGTATGTGCCGCCACGCTACGAGAAGATCGCGACCACCGACAACGGCGTTCGCGAAGACAGCACACTCGAGCAGCTGGCGGCACTCAAGCCGGTGTTCGACAAGCGCTACGGCAGCGTAACGGCCGGCAACGCGTCGCCGCTCACTGATGGTGCCGGTGCCGTGTTGCTGATGAGCGAAGAGAAGGCGAAGGCGCTCGGGTATGCGCCAATCGGCTACATCCGCTCGTATGCCAGTGCAGCGCTCGATCCCGGCGAACAGTTGCTGCAGGCCCCGGTGCTCGCGGCGCCAAAAGCGCTCCATCGCGCTGGACTTACATTGCGTGACCTCGATCTGATCGAGATGCACGAGGCCTTCGCTGCGCAGGTGCTCAGCAACCTGCGTGGCTTCGAAAGTCAGTTCTGGGCTGAACGTGCGGGCTTGACGAAGCCACTCGGCGAAGTGGATCGCGCCAAGTTGAATGTCATGGGTGGCTCGCTCTCCATCGGCCATCCGTTCGGCGCGACCGGTGCCCGCGTCACCACCACGCTCTGCAACGAACTCGCACGCCGCGGCGGACAGTTCGGCATGTTGACGGTGTGCGCTGCTGGCGGTCTGGGCTTTGCGATGGTCATCGAACGCGTCTGACGCTCCTTCATACTGACATGACCGCACCAGTTCTTACGCAGCGCGCCATCACGATGGTGATCGAGAGCAGCATCGCCGTGCTCACCTTCGATGCGCCCGGGGCGTCGGTGAACACCTTCACCGCGGCCGTTCAGGGTGAACTGCGCGAGCTGTTCGAGGCGATTCAGCGCGACCCATCGATTCGCGCCTCGGTGTTCATCTCGGGCAAGCGTGACAACTTCATCGCTGGTGCCGATATCGAGGCGTTCCTCGAATTCCGGACCGCCGAAGACGCCGAACGATCGAGTCGAGATGGGCACGCCGAATTCGCCGCGATCGCGGATGGCAAACCGATCGTCTGTGCGATCAATGGCGGATGTCTGGGCGGCGGCACCGAGTTCGCGCTGGCCTGTCATTGGCGCATCGCGACCGACGCGCCGAAGACGTCGATCTCGTTGCCTGAAGTGCAGCTCGGATTGATTCCCGGCGCCGGTGGCACGCAGCGACTGCCCGCGCTGGTCGGACTGCAGGCCGCGCTCGACATGATCCTCACGGGCAAGAACGTGCGCGCGAAGAAGGCGCTGCAGCTCGGGCTCGTCGACGAGATGGTGCATCCGAGCATCCTGCGCCGCGTCGCGATACAGCGCGCCACAGAACTCGCCGATGGCACACGTCGTCGGGAGGCGCGGAAACATGGCGCCGGCGAAATGCTGCTCGACGAAAATCCAATCGGTCGCGCGATCGTGTTCCGGAAGGCGAAGGAAGGTGTGCTCGCGAAAACGAAGGGGCTCTTTCCGGCACCGCTGGCTGCACTCGATGCCGTCGCCGCCGGCTACAGCAGCGATGGTGACGGCTATCACACCGAAGCGCGCCTCTTCGGCGAACTCGCGATGACGCCTGAGTCGCAGGAGCTGGTGTTCCTGTTCTTCGCGACCACGGCGCTCAAGCGCGACATGGGTGTGGAAGTCACGCCGCTGCCGAAGCCGCTGCCCATCAACAAACTCGGCATCCTCGGTGCGGGCTTCATGGGCGCCGGTATCGCGAGTGTCGCCAGCCCTGCCGGCACCATCGTGCGCATGAAGGACGCCGACACGACACGCATCGCCAAGGGCCTGGCCGCCGTGCGTGACGTGATGCGCGACAAGCTGGTGAAGAAGCAGATCACGCGCACGCAGTTCGACGATCTGATGCTCGCCGTCAGCGGCACCACCGATTACACCGGTTTCGGCAGCGCCGATCTGGTGATCGAAGCGGTGTTCGAGGATCTGCAGGTCAAGCATCAGGTGCTGCGCGAGATCGAAGCGGTGGTGTCGCCGCGCTGCATCGTCGCGAGCAACACCAGCACGATCCCGATTGCGCGAATCGCGAGCGCCAGCGCGCGACCGGAGCGTGTGCTTGGCATGCATTTCTTCTCGCCCGTGCACAAGATGCCGCTGCTCGAGATCATCACGCATGACGGGAATGATCCGCAGGTCGTCGTGAGTGCGGTGTCGTACGGCCGGAAGCTCGGCAAGACGGTGATCGTCGTGCGGGATGGACCCGGTTTCTTTGCGAATCGTGTGTTGTCGCCGTACGTCAACGCGGCTGGCCTGATGCTCGACGAAGGCGTGTCGATCGAGAGCATCGACGAGGCGCTGGTGAAGTTCGGTTTTGCCGTCGGCCCGATCACGCTGGTGGATGAAGTCGGCCTCGATGTCGCGACGAAGGCGGGCGCGATAGTGGCCGAGTCGTTCGGTGCGCGCATGTCACCCAACGAGTCGCTGCAGCGTGTGATCAAGGCCGGCCGTCTCGGGCGTAAAGGTAAGCGCGGGTTCTATCTCTACGACGACGCAGGGAAGAAGGGCGGGGTGGATTCCTCCGTCTACGAACTGCTGCCGACGGGCCAGAAGCGCACGACGGTGCCTGCGGCGCGTATCGTGCAGCGCTGTGTGTACGCGATGCTCAACGAATCAGTGCTCTGTCTCGAGGATGGTATTCTGCGCTCGGCGCGCGATGGCGATGTCGGTGCCGTGTTCGGCATCGGGTTTCCACCGTTCCGCGGCGGCCCGTTCCGATTCATCGATCGTGAGGGCGCTGCGTCGGTCGTCGCGACGCTCGACGAACTCGAACGCGAATTCCCCGGCCGGTATCAGGCCGCTGCCAGCCTTCGGGCGATGGCAGAAAGTGGCGAACGGTTCTATCCGAAGTCGGGGAAGCCAGTCTGACTACCGAACTCGACTTTGAGAGCGGCGGCGACAGTATGATTGCCGCCGCACCGCCCGATGATCGCGCACTGTCCGCGTTGCTGGACGACATCGTCCGGCGGTTCGCAGGCTCCATTCGAGCGACTGGAGCGCGATACCGGCTGCCCCCCAGTGATATCGGGGAAGCGGAGCAGGAAGTTCGCATCCGTTTATGGCGGGTCTGCGGCACCCCTGAGAACATCGCGAAGCTCTCGGCGTCATATCTCCAACGCGTGGTCACGACAGCAGTTCTCGATCTGCTGCGCCGTCGCCGACGCGTGGCGACGCACGATCCGGTCGAGGATTTGCCTTTGCCCGCACCAGGCCCTGGCCCCGACGCCGATGTCGAGGCGGCGTCGCTCGGAGTGGTAGTCCGCGCTGGCGTCGAATCGCTGGGACTGGCGCGACGGACCGTGGTGAAGCTGCACCTCGAAGGGTACCGTCGCGACGAAATCGAAGCGCTGCTCGGCTGGAGTGAGGCCAAGACGCGCAATCTGCTCTATCGTGGCTTATCGGACCTGCGCGAGTATCTGGTCGCGCGCGGTATCGAATGGGGGACTGAGGAATGACGAGTTCGGACGATCTGCAATTGCCCCGTGATCCGGGCCCGATGCCCGCGCCGCTGCGCGACGCGTTTGCATGGGCGCGGGATCGCGAGCGGGCCTCATCTCCAGCTGTGCCACCCGACGACGCTGCGATCGATGCATTCGCCGATGCCACAGGTGACGACGAGGCGCGCTTCGCGATCATCGAGCAGTTGCTCGGCAGCACCGATGGCGCGCGGACACTCGCGCACCTCGTCGCCGCCAATACCTCCACCGCCGGCGCTGACGACTATTTCGACAGTCGCAGCGGCAGTGCGTCGAATTCGCCGCGCGCGCTGGCCGATGCGACAAGCGGTGTGCGTCGTCGCGATGCGCTCTCGGGGATCAAGCCACTGCTGCTGGCCGCGTCGCTGATGCTCGTGGCCGGCACCAGCTGGTATGTGTTCACGCTGCCGAAAACTGGCGATGAAGTGCGTTCCGCCGGCAGCACCGTGGAATTGCTGGCCGTGCCGCCGGTCGTCTCGCGCACACCGATCACACTCAAGTGGCGTGCCCTGCGTGATGATGCGCGCTACAGCGTCGAAGTCCTCGATGTGAATGACGTGCCGGTGTTCTCCAACGACACCAACATCACGCAAGCCGTTGTGCCGGCGTCGGCACTCAAGCCGGGCACGTATCGCTGGTATGTCCGCGCCCGTTCGAGTGATCGCACCGAAGTCCGCTCACGCGTGGAGTCGTTCACGGTGCAGTGAGTCGTCCCAGTGTGAACGTCAGTGCACCATCGCCGATCACACTGAACGCGGCCCAGAAACGCGCCGGGACACCTTCGCGCCGCAGTGATGTCTGCGCGTTGTTCATCGCCTCGGCCGTCGTGATACCACGCGCCAGGTTCTGGTAGAAGCGCTCCATCAACACTTTCGTCCAGCGATCACTCACGGCCCAGTGACTCGCCACCACCGTGCGCACCCCGCGCGCCAGCAGCGGCGCCACCAGTCCATCGATCGCATCGCCACGCGAGCCGAAGTCACCGGTCGTGCGACAGCCGGACAGCACCACCATCGCGCGACCGGTGCTCAGTTCCGCCAGTTCACCGCCAGACACATAACCATCGTCCGCATCATCAGCGCGCAGGATCAGCCAGTTCGCGCCGAGTGTCTGATCGCTCGTCAGCGCGTGCGCGGCGGCGTGCAGCACGGTGTACGGCACGCGAGCCTCGCGCTTCAGCGCTGATTCGGAGGCGTCGGTGCCTGTCAGCGACATCGAGCCGCGGCCCCAGCTCGCGGCTGCGCGTGCCTCGTCAGCCGCCGCCTTGAGTGGCGCCAGCGGATTGCCGCGTTCACTCCGTTCGATGTTCAGCTCGAGCGATTGCGGCGTGAACCCCGATACTTCGGTGTCACCGGCACCCATCGCCAGCACCCGCGCCGGCACCGTGCGCGGCTCCGCGGCATACGCGAGCGCCAGCGACACCGACGGTGAAATCGTCACGACCGCGCGATCACCGAGCACGCCGTTCGCGTACGGCAGCGCCTGGAACGGCACGCGATACAGTGGCCCCTGTGGCACGATCACGAGGCGCCTGATGCCGGCCGGCAAACCGCGCAACGCATCAGCCAGCACACTGGCCGCCACGCGACGACCAGCGCCGGCGCCAGTCTCACCACTCTCCAGCAGCGCCAGCCACCGCACGATGTCGCGGTCCAGCGAATCCAGCGGAGCGAGCGTGATACCGCGTGCACTCGTCTTCGTGATCACCATCAGGCCGGTGCGCGCGGTGGATGTGCCACCGGCGTACACGAGCAGCGCCGTCGACGGCTTCATGGCGCGCTGCACATCCGCCAGCACCATCGATGTCGCCCGGGTGCGCCGGCGTGCTTCGACGTATGCGGTGGTGGTGTCGGCGCCGTAGATGCCGAACGAACCTTTCATCAGCGCGCGGGAGCGTGCACGCTCGCTGATCGCGAATGCCGTCGGCAACCACTTCTTCGAGGTGACGAACGCGGCGATCAGCTGATCGGAATTCGCGCTCGCGCCGCCCCATCCGTCCGTCGGAATCACGACGCGACGCAGCCCTTCGCCCGCAATCGAGTCACGCAAGCGGTCGATCTGTTCGTTCGACTCGACCAGACGTTTCGCCGCCTGTGCCGTGTCGCCACTGCGCAACCAGGCCAGCGCCAACGCTCCGGTGATGCGGTGCCGAAAGAGATCCTGCGCACTGACGAACGCGTCGCCCGATTTCTCGAGCAGCTGAATCGACTCCGGATACTTGCCCTGGCTCAATGCGAGAATACCCCGATACGACTGCAACTGCGGGCCGAATCGTGGGCCGATTTCCCGCATCGTCGCCTCGGCGCGATCGAGCAGTGCCGCCGCCTCGTCGAAGCGACCCTGGCGGACCGCGATGTCACTGAGCAGGTAGAGTGCGCGCAGCACCAACGCCGGTTGCTTCAGCGATTGTCCTGCGTCCTGCGCTGCACTCGCAAGCGTCCGGGCGCCACTCACATCGCCCAGATCGAGCTGCGAAACAGCCTGCTGCAGGCGGGCGTTCCACGTTCCGTACGTGTCACCGGACGCCTCGAACAGAATCGCGGCGCGGCGGAGTGCCATGCTGGCCATGCTCGCATCGCCGATCTGGTTCGCCGAATTGGCAATCCCGAGCAGCGACCACGCCTCGACGTTCCGATCTTCGGTGCGCTGCGCCACGCGAATCGCTTCCGCCAGTCGTGCCTGCGCCAGTGGCACGTAGCCGAGCGTCGAGAGCGTGTAGCCATGGATCTGCAGCGCGGCGGCGAGCGTGGGATCGTCGTGCGCCTCACGCGCCGTCTCCTCAGCACGCACGAGCCACTGCAGCGCTTCGTCCGTCACACCGGCACTGGCCAGCATGAAGCCGACCTGCAACTTGCAGTTGCCGCTGATGAACGGAGCGCCGGCGGCATCGGCAATCGCGATCGCCTCGGCCGCATACTCCCGCAGTCGCGCAAAGTCGACGCTCGTCCGCAGACAGGTGATACGCGCGCGCAGCAGGGAATCCGCAGGTGTACTCAGGTTTTCAACCGAATCGAGCGCCGCTTTCGTCAACCGGTTGCCCTGGCGACGGAAGTAGCCGATCGCGATGTAGCGCGACTCGGCCCACTCGGCGATCGGAATGTTCGCGCTGTCCGCGAGGACGGTCTTCATCAGTGCAGGAATGCCGGTGAATTCACCCTGAATCACCATCGTCGTCACGCGTTCGCGCGCGATCGCATTCGTCCACAATGGCGTCGTGGCGCGCAGGGCCGCGCTATCCAGCCACGCCAGTGCGTCGCGATAGCGCAGGTCGTAACGGGCCAGCAGCGCCAGCGCAAAGCGCGGAGTGACGGTGGCCGGTTCGGCCACCGACCATCGTGTCCACGCTGCCGCCTGGGCCGCGACGCTGTCCTTGACCCGCGCGCGCATCGCCAGTCGCACATATGCACGCGGCGGCAGTGTGTCCGCGAATCGTTGCGGCTCGGCGGCAGACTGCGTCACCGTCGATTGCGCCACCAGCGATTTAGCCACCAGCGAGGCCGTCGCCAGCGCCAGCGAACCGAGTACCATCGAAAGTCGTCGCATCACGCGAAGAATGTACGGCGCACCGCGCGACCTGCCGAGTCGCACGCGAGATTTGGACGGCGGCGCGGCGTTATCGGTCGCGCTGGCATCTGAACCGGCAGCAACGCCCTGCACACCTCCGCTTTGGACATCTTCAGCATGACGGATCGGCATTGGTTGCATCGAATTTCGCGGACGGCCGTAATAATGCTGAGCTTGCTTGTCCGCCCTGTTGGTGCACAGATCGCGCCATCCCTCGACCCGGTCACCGTCCGCGCTGCGCTCGTACCGCGAGTCAACGACGGCACGTTTCGCGGCATTGCGACCGGCTGGACCGACGGCGACTCGGTCCGGTCGACGGGCGCCGGCGTGACCAGACAGCGTGGCGCCGCCATCGACGCAGCGACGCGGTTCGAGCTTGGCGAGGCCGCTGAAACCTTCACGATCGCGCTGCTCGCGAACCTCGTCGTTACGGGCGACCTGTCCCTCGACGATCTGGCGCAGGGATTCCTGCCGCCGGACATCCGGTTGCCGCACCGGCTCGGCCGCGCTATCACGCTGGGTGACCTCGCCTTCCACCGCGCCGGCCTGCCCAATGTCCAGGTCGTCGGTGCCCAGTCTCCCACCGAACGCATCGCCCGCAGTCTCAAGGGAGCGTCGCTGCGCTCCGACATCGGTTCCAGATACGCCTACTCCCAGCTGGGTATTGAAATTCTTGGTCTCGCACTCTCCCGTCACCTCCGCATGCCCCTCGCCACGGCGATCCAGCTGCGTCTGCTCTCCCCGCTGAGCATCGCCGACATCGTGCCGTCGTTCGAACCCCGGCTCGCCTCGCGTGACGCCATCGGCCACCGATCGGACGGGAAAGCGGTGGCGCGCGTGCGCGAGACGCCGGGAGCGTGGCGCGCCACCGTCGTCGCGATGACCCGCTTTGCCATCGCGGCCAGCGACACCATCCGCGGTCCACTGGCCAGTACGTTTGCTCTCATGATGCGAACTCGCAGTCTCGGTCCTGATCCAACGCTTCCAGTAGCACTCGGATGGCGTGTCTTGCGGCTCGATAGCCGCGACATCTACTGGCACGACGCGCAACAGGCGCCGGGATTCTCGGCTTACATCGCAATGGACCCGCGTCAGCACCGGGCTGCGGCCGTACTCAGCAACTCGGCTCACGACGTGGATAGCGTCGCCGGCGCACTGCTGCTTGGCCGTGTGCCGAATATCGCAGCGGCCCTTCGCACCCAGCCGACACGGCGCATGTCGCCGACGCGTTCCCGTTCCCGTTCCCGCACCCGCACACACAAATGAAGTCCCGCTCGACGATCACCAGTACGACGATGGGCCGCACACTGGCACTGCTGCTTGCGGCCGCTGCATGCAAGCCGGCAGATCAGGTCGCGGTCGCACATGGCAAGGAGAGCGTCACGGTCGCGCTCGCATCACCGATCGGCTACGTGAAGGCCACAGACCGTCGGATTGCCTGGCACCCCTCGCCGGGCATCTCACGCTACGAAGTCGTGGTCTCCGACTCCGTCGAGGTCCCGATTTTTTCGTCAGTCACGGTTGACACGCAGGTCGTCCTGCCGGACTCGTTCAGGTATTCACTATCGCAGAACTATCGCTGGTATGTGATCGCCTATCGCGATCGTGATTCCACGGCCTGGCGCTCACCGATTGCGGTGTATCGACTGGAAGGGGAAGGGCGCCGCATGCCCCCGATGCCCAAGTAGGGCGCACCACCTCACACCGACTTCATGACGACGTTTCTCGTTGCTCGCCGGTGTCTCGCAGCGGCTCTGCTCTGCGCGCCGTCGCTGCTGGCACAGGCGCCATTGGCCACGGCGCCACTGACGGTCGAACGCATTTTCCGGTCGCGCGAGTTCGCCGCGCAGGGATTGCCGTTCGTGCAGTGGATGAAGGATGGTCGCAGCTATCTGAGCGTGAAGAACGACATCGGTGGTACTTCCCTGGTGAAAGTCGACGCCGTCACTGGCGCCGAGACCGTGCTCGTGCCGGCCGGGGTGCTCAAGGACAGCACTGGCGCGCCGCTCGACGTCGAAGACGTGACACTCTCCGCCGATGAAACGAAGGCACTGATCTTTCATTCGTCGGTACGCGTCTGGCGGACCAACACGCGCGGCGTTTATCACGTCGTGGACTTCGCGTCGAAGGTGCTCACGCCTCTCGTCAGCACCATGACTACGGTGACGACACATCCGCCTGTCGGGCCGAGTTTTCTCGCGACCGGACTGGCGAGCGGCGCATCTGATCCGAATCTGCAGATGTTCGCGAAATTTTCACCCGATGGCAACGCGGTGGCGTATGGCCGCGGCAATGATCTGTGGGTGAAGGATCTGCGCACCGGCGTCGAGTCGCGTCTCACCACCGATGGCAGCGACGACATCATCAACGGCACGACGGACTGGGTCTACGAAGAGGAACTCGGCCTGCGCGATGCGTTCCGCTGGAGTCCCGACAGCAAGCGCCTCGCCTTCTGGCGGTTCGATCAGAGTGCCGTGCCGGCGTATCCGATTGTCGACGATCTCGGCAACTATCCGCGCGTCTCCACGTTGCGGTATCCCAAAGCCGGCGAGGCCAACTCGCGCGTCACGATTCACGTCATCGGTGCGGATGGCAGCAATCGACACGCGCTCGATGTCGGACCGGACACGGGGCAGTACATCACGCGTTTGGAATGGCTCGATGCCGATTCGATTTCGGTGTCACGCATGCCGAGGCGACAGACGCAATTGGATGTGATGCTCGTCAACGCCACCAGCGGCAGCGGACGCGTCATCGTCACCGAACGAGACTCAGCCTATGTGAGCCCTGAAGGTGAACCGGTCGTCTGGCTCGCGGATCATCAACGGTTTCTGTTGCGCAGTGATCGCAGCGGATGGCAGCAGTATTATCTCTATCGACGCGACGGTCGCCTCGTGACACGTGTCACGCGCGACAGCATGGACGTGCTCGACCTGCTGGCGGTGGACGAGAAGGCCGGCGCTGCGTACGTGCAGGTGGCGTCGCCGACCGCCACGCAGCAGCAGATGATGCGCGTGACGCTCGATGGCCGGAAGGCGGAGCGACTGACGGCGAATACAGGCTCGCACGCGATGCTCGTCAGTCCATCAGCCGCCTACATGTTCGACGCCTGGTCGCGGCTCGGTGTGCCGCCGGTTGTCTCGCTCGTCGCGTTGCCGACGATGAGGAAAGTGCGGGAGCTCACCGACAACGCCGCAGTACGCGCGCGCCTCGTCTCCACGAATGTGCAGCCGCCGCAGCTCTTCACGGTGCCCATGCCGGATGGCACCCGGCTCGATGCCTATCGCATTCTTCCGCCGGCGTTCGACAGCACGAAGAAATATCCCGTGTTGATGCACGCCTACGGCGGACCGGCCGCGCCGCAGGTGATCGATCAGTGGGGCGGCGCACGGTATGTCTGGCATACGATGCTCGCGCAGCAGGGGTATGTCGTGGTGGTGGTGGACAATCGTGGTGCTGCGTTCCGTGGCCGTGCGTTCCGGAAGGTGACGCAGCTCCACCTCGGGTTGCAGGAAACGCAGGACCAGCTCGATGCCGCGAAATGGCTCGGCCGGCAGCCGTGGGTCGATGCGTCGCGCATCGGGTTCTGGGGCTGGAGCTTCGGCGGTTATCTCGCCACGATGGTCGCCGCGAGGGGCGGAGATCTGTTCAAGGCGGTCATTGCCGTCGCGCCCGTGACTGACTGGCGGCTGTACGATAGCATCTACACAGAACGTTTCATGTGGACGCCGCAGGACAACGCGGTCGGCTATCAGGACACTGCGCCGCAGAATGCCGTCGCCGGCATTCGCGCACGATTCCTGCTCGTCCACGGCACCGGTGACGACAACGTGCACCCACAGAACTCCGTACAGCTCATCGAGCGCATGGTGCGCGCCAATCGGCCGATGCAGCAGCTGTTCTATCCCAATCGCACCCATTCCATCAGCGGCGGAAACACCTCGGTGCATCTCTACGAATCGTTGACCCGTTTCCTCCGCGAGAACCTGTGAAGAACCTCGGTGCGCTGCTCGGCGCGATTCTGCTCGTCTCCGCCTGCGCGCCACCGCGCACGCCACCGCCGGACGATTCAGCGGAACGCCGGCGCATTGCCGGCGAAGCGGTGCGCACGGCACCGCGTGTGTCGACGTGGCGCTGCACGCCGGTCGTCCCGTCGCCGATGCCGTCACCGGCCACGCGCGCCGAACGCACCGGATTCTGCGAAACCACGCCGTACGAAGAGGCGATGGCCTTTCTCGATACCGTGAGAGCGAAGGCGGCGCCGAACCGCATCATGCGCATCGCGCGCATTGGAGCGTCGCCCAAGGGTCGTCCGCTGATGGCCGTCACCGCCTGCGCCCGCGTCAGTCGCACCGCCGATTCCTGCGATACGTTACTGACACCGTCACGGCGCAAGCCGGTCGTGCTGCTGCAGGCGAACATCCACGCCGGCGAAGTCGAAGGCAAGGAAGCGGTGCTCGCGTTGCTGCGCACCGTCGTCATGGATGCGAAGCCGAATCTGCTCGACAGCGTCACGTTGATCGTGATTCCGATGTACAACGCCGATGGCAACGAGGCGCTCGGTCCGCAGTCCCGCAATCGTGGCGCACAACTCGGGCCGACCATCGTCGGGGAACGACCGAATGGCGACGGTCTCGATCTGAATCGCGACTACATCAAGGCCGAAGCCCCTGAGACGCGTGCCATGCTGCCGCTGCTCACCAATGGCGGCGTCGATGTGTTCGTCGATCTGCACACGACCGACGGCAGCTATCACGGCTTCAATCTCACCTGGTCACCGTCGCTGCATCCCGGCGCACCACTCGCACGCTTCACCAGTGATACGCTGCTGGCGGGCATCCGACGTCGGCTCTGGCGCAAGAGTGTCAAGACGTATCCGTACGGCAACTTCAGCAATTCCTTCGTCCGCGAAGTCTCACTCGACGCGAACAAGGAAGGCTGGTTCACGTACGATTCGCGGCCCCGCTTCGGCACCAACTACTTCGGGCTCACCGGCGGCATCTCGATACTCAGCGAAGCGTTCTCGCACGATCCATTTGCGACGCGGGTCAGCAGCACCTACGCATTTGTGCGCGAAGTGCTCGGCACGGTCGGCGCCGACCCGACGATTCTTGCCCGTGTCACGGCCACGCGTCGCGCACTGACCGCTGGCATCGCGGCACGCGGCGTCGTGCTCGACACGCGCATGACCACGCGACCGTTCAGTGACAGTGTGCTGGTCGAAGATCTGGTGGCTGATCCCGACAGCCTCGGCGCCGAACCCGGTGTCCCGCTCGGCATCAAGCGCACCGGCCGCATCCGGCCACAGTGGATGCCCGTGCACGATCGCTTCGAGGCGACGCGCGAAGTGGCGGTGCCGCCCGGTGGCTGGCTGGTCGAGGCGCGCGACACCGCCGTGGTCTCGCTGCTCGAGCGCCATGGCGTGAACGTCGGCGTGCGGATGCCGAGAAAGGGGACGCTCGACGTGGAGCGCTTCCAGCTCGACTCCGTGGATCGTGTCGCGCGCGCATTTCAGGGACATCGCGAGGTAAAGGTGCTTGGCAACTGGATCCGCATGCGCATGCTGCCGTCCGCCGACTTCCGCTGGGTGCCCGGCACACAGCGACAGGTGCTCGTCGCCGCCCAGTTGTTGGAACCGCAGTCCAACGACGGCGCCACGACCTGGAATCTCTTTGACGAGCGCCTGCTGATGGGGAAATACCACCCCGTCATGCGCATCATGACACGCATCACGGCCCGCTGATTGGCTCGTGAACTGGCGGGATTCCCGCCGCGTCCGGGCTATATTTCCCCGCTTGATGTGGCTGCGATTCACCGCCACGTGTCCACCCGTTTCCCTGCGTTCTGATGCTCCGCAACACGCTGTTATACCTCTCGAACCAGCAGGGCATCTTCAATTTCGTCCGCCACAACGGCATGGCGAAGTCGTTCGCATCACGCTTTGTCGCCGGCGAATCGGTGACCACCGCCATCGAAGCGGTGCGTGGTCTCAACGCGAAAGGCATCTCCGCCTCGCTCGACCTGCTCGGTGAAAGCACCACCAACGAGCAGGAGGCGTACGCGTCGCAGGCTGAATACCTGAAGCTGCTCGATCTCATCGAACACGAGAAGCTCAACGCCAACGTGTCGCTCAAGCTGACGGCGATGGGCATGGACATCTCCGACGAGCTCTGCATCAAGGTCACGCGCGAGATCCTCGAACGGGCGAAGCGCTACAACAACTTCGTGCGCCTCGACATGGAGTCCAGCGCCTACACGCAGAAGACGCTCGATCTGTTCGAGAAACACTTCTATCCCGATTTCAAGGCCAACGTCGGCATCGTGCTGCAGAGTTATCTCTTCCGCACCGAAGCCGACGTCAAGCGCGCCAATGAGCTCGGCGCACGCGTGCGCATCTGCAAGGGCGCCTACAAGGAACCGCCCGCCGTGGCATTCCCTGAGAAGGCGGATGTGGACCGGAACTACGTCACCGCGATGCATCTCCTGATGGAACATGGCAATTATCCGGGGCTCGCCACGCACGACGAAGTGATCATCGCTGAAGCCCGTCGCTTCGCGAAAGAGAAGGGCATCGCCAGCGATCGCTTCGAATTCCAGATGTTGTACGGCGTGCGACGTGACCTGCAAGAAGGCCTCGTGCGCGACGGCTATCGCATGCGCTGCTACGTGCCGTTCGGCACGCAGTGGTATCCCTATCTCATGCGCCGACTGGCGGAACGTCCGGCCAACGTGGCTTTCATGACCGCCAACGTGGTCAAGGAATTTCTCGGTGGACGGCGCAACCCGTGATGCTGTCATGACGCACGCATGGTGAGCGCGTGAGTGGGCAGCATCTGCCCGCCGACCACAGTCTGGGCGATGCCAATTCCATCGGTGGCTACGCGCTCGTACACGGTCGACCGGCAGCGTTCGAGGGCAGCGACGGCTTTTCGTATTCCGTGGAGCTGAGTGTCGACCAGGTGAATGACGCCGGCACACTCTGGGCGGCGTACCTGCTGTTCCTGCGATGGCGGCGGATCGGAACGTCCGGCGTCGAGGGCCATCTCGAAACGGACTACCTCACGCGTGCCGGCACGCCGGACGCCGCGCGTGCTGCGCTCGGTGCGTTCACGCTGCAGCAGGTGCGCGAATTGCTCGAGGTGCGCATCGCCGAAACAGCGCCGAAATCCACCCGTCGCTGGTTCGACGTGATGCGCGACGACAGCGACGCACCCGACCTCTCGCATGACTGAACCCGAGGTTCCGGTCGCCGATACCCTCGGCATCGTGCTCAGTGGCACCGGCGGCGTGTGGCGCGTGCGACGCGCGGATGGTGTCGTCGTCGACGCCGCGTTGCGTGGGCGCCTCAAGCGATTCGACGATGCGAAAGGCAAACAGGCACGCGCCGATCGCGATGGTGTGCGCACGCGCGTCACCGGGAAAACCCGCACGGAACGGCGCGAAGAGCGCATCGAGGAAAGCGACGTCCCGCCGCTCAAGCTCGCCGTCGGGGACGACGTGCAGATTGAACCGCAGGACAATGGCATCGGCTGGGCGATCTCCGGTATCCTGCCGCGCCGGTCACAGCTCGCCCGTCGTGCACCCGGCGGCGGATACGGCCAGCGGATCGTCGCGGCCAACGTCGATCAGGTGCTCGTCGTGTTCGCCGCCGCGAACCCGGAGCCGCATCCGCGCATGCTTGATCGCTTTCTGATCATCGCCGAAGCGAACGACATCGCGGCGCGTGTCGTCATCAACAAGTCGGACCTGGTCTCACCCGAGAGCGCACGCATTCGTTTTGCCGACTACGAACGGGCGGGGTATCCGGTGCATGTCACCAGTACCACCACCGGTCGCGGACTCGATGCGTTGCGCGAGGTGCTCGAAGGACGTACCACCGCACTCAGCGGACCGAGCGGCGTCGGCAAGAGCAGTCTGATGAATGCCATGTTCAGTGGACTCGACCTTCGTGTCGGCGAAATCAGCCAGAGCGTGAACAAGGGCCGACACACGACCGTCGGGGCACTCTTGCATCCGCTGCCGAGTGGGGGATATGTGGTTGACACACCCGGGTTGCGAGAAATCGGAATGTGGGGACTCACGGCCGAACACCTCGACGGCTACTTCCCGGAATTCCGACCCTATCTCGGCGAGTGCCGCTTCGCGGACTGTATCCACGTCGTCGAGCCGGGGTGTGCCGTGCGTGATGCCCTCGCGCGTGACGACATATCCGCGGTGCGCTACGACACCTACGTGAAGCTGCTCGATGAGTTGGCCAGTGAAGCCGAGAGCTGGGAGTAGCGGTGGCTGAGCCGGAGCGCATCGCCCGTCGTGAGATGCTGGCGTGGGTGATTGCTGGCGCGCTCGGGTTGGCGCTCGTCGGTCGGATCGCGGTCGATCGGCCCACGCCAGCGGTGGCATTGTCCGACGATCCGGCCGTGGGACAGGCCCGGTCGGCGGTGACAGATCTGGTAGTGCGCGACTCGGCCGGTGGCCGGGTTCCGCTCACGCCCAGAGGTGCGCCCGCGATCCTGATGGTCAATTCCCGAACCTGCTCTTTCTGCCGACAGTCTCTCAAGGACATCGCGGGGCTGCAGGGGCGTGACGGTGTCCCGATGCTGCGCGTCGTGACTCTTGAAGGGGCGGAGGTTGGCCGTACCATGCTCAGCTCGCTCGGCGTGCACGGCGCATTCAGCGCCGGTCCGGACGGTGAGAGTGATCAGGTGCTGCTGACCTTCCGGATCCCCGGCACGCCAGTGTTTGCACGCACCGACAGTGCGGGCCGGATCGTCGAGACGGTGCCTGGGTATCCGGGTCGCGAAGTGCTGGCGCGTTGGCTGCCAGTCATGCGCGGGCCGGGGTAAGCGGAATGACGCAGGCTGGCACTATCCACATTGCCGCGACGCTTCGCTCGATCGATGTTTTCTCAAGACGCCACTCCATGCTTCGTCGCTTCACTGGCTCACTGCTCGCTCTCGCCGCTTTCACGATGTCGGCCCATGCACAAACACTGGCCGATGCGAAGACGTGCGATCAGGCAATCGGTGGTTCGGCTGCAGCAAAGACCACCATTCAGCGCCTCGCTGCCGCGCGACCCGTCACACCGGTGACGCACTTCGCGGCCGGCTGTGCGGCCGTGTTGGCGTCGCAGTGGGACAGCGCGTCCGCACATTTCGACTCCGCCGCGAAAGGCAATCCGCGTAGCAGCGCCGCGTTTCTGTGGGTCGGCAACATGTCCGGGCAGCAGCTTCGCATGGCGACCACGACGACGGCGAAAGTGAAGCTCGCGCCGGCAATTCGCGAGGCCTACGCGAAGGCGATAGCACTCGATGGCAACAACATCGATGCACGTGAAGGCCTGATGCAGTTTCTGATCGAGGCCCCGGCACCTCTTGGCGGCGACAAGGTGAAAGCCGCCGAACAGGCGACGGCGATCGCTCGCATCAACCCGTTCCGCGGGCTGAGCGCACAGATCGCGGTGGCGTCATCAACGAACGATCGCGTGAACGTCGAGAAACTGCTGCTCCAGGCCACCACACAATTTCCAGACAGTGTGCTCGGATGGGCAAATCTCTCGGCCATGCAGGCCGATGATCACCGGCCCGCCGATGCCTTCGGCACGATCACGCGCTGGCAGGCACGTCGCACGCATCCGATGTTTGCGCTGTTCAGCATTGGTCGCACCGCCGCCGTCACCGGTGAGCAGATGGATCGTGGCGTGCAGGCGTTGCAGCAGTTCCTGCGCGGGCAGCGCAACGCCAATGATCCGCCACTCGCGAACGCGCACTATCGCCTCGCGCAGATCTACGAGCGTCAGCACAAAGTGGCAGACGCGAAGGTCGAGTATCAGTTCGCCGTCAAGTTGAACCCCAGCCTGCGAGACGCACAATTGGCTCTCGAACGCTTGCGCTGATGCGACCGCCGACGATCGTGATCGTATCTCTCTTGGCGATCGCCATCACCGGACTTGTCTTTGCCGCCACCGCGACATTCGGTGGCGCGCCCGCCATCGGCGCGCTCTACCTCGCATTGCCGGTCGTCGCACTGAGCTGCCTCAAGGCGTTGCGATTCTCACGCACTGCACTGTTCCTGTTTTCCTTCGGCGCGATGGTCCCGCTGATGGTCGGTGTCATGCTGACGTGGCCTGCAGTACTGAGTAGTGCACCCTACATCGTCGGCATCAGCGCACTCGTCGCCGGCCTCGCTGGCATGCTCTCGCCCACCGCCCGCGCCTGGTACGCTTCACTCAGCGCGCACAAGCTGCTGGACCTCTAGGCCTGAACTGCTGGGTGACGATAGGTCGGGGAGGCCGGAGAGTGCGCCATACTCGAGCCTCCGCTCTTCGCGCGGCATCGTGAACTGCTTTGGGTGAAGAGCCCACCGAGCGCACGGAGTGTGCCACATTCGAACATCACTCACGAGCGAAACTGCAATGATTCTGGAACTGCAGTTCCACAAAAAGTCAGCGATATCTCGCGCGTCAGCGATCGCTGCAACCGACGCACTCGGTGTGCTCCGTGTGCTCTCATTCAAAAAAAGTCGACGATGCGTCGCACAACAGCAATCGTCGCAAGCGACGCACTCTCCGGGCTCCCCGACCTATTCTCACTAGGCAGTTGAAGATGCCGAAGTTATCTCGATCGCAGCGTTCCGAGCCCGCCGTCGACACCGAGGGTCTGGCCCGTGATCCAACTGTTCTCGGGTGACAGAAGAAACGCAATCGCGTTCGCGACGTCTGATGGTTCTCCGAGTCTGCCGAGTGCGTGCATCGCCAGTGAGGATTGTTCGCCGGCGGTGCTGCCGGTGATGCGTGCGGTGAGCGGTGTGCGCACAAGGCCCGGCGCGACACAGTTCACGCGGACCTGTTTCGCCGCGTAACTCGCAGCGGCGGATAGGGTCAGGCTGATCACGCCACCTTTCGCGGCGGCGATCGCTTCGTGATTTGCAAGCCCGATCCGCGCCGCCGCCGATGCCACCAGGACGATGCTGCCGCCCGGGGGCTCGCTGTTGTTCATCATCATACGTGTCGCGCAGCGCACGAGCGAAAATGCGGAACGGAGGTTGACACTCAATACGTCGTCGAATTCCTCCGGTCGCGTCAGGTGCGCCGGCTTGAGCAGCAACGACCCGACACAGTTCGCGGCGCCATCCATCCGTCCATACGTGGACACCGTCAACTCCACCGCGCGCTCGATGTCGAGTGGTGACGTCGCGTCGATCAGCACCGGCGTGGCACCGAGTTCAGAAGCCAGTGCGTGCACGGCGTCGGCGTTTCGTGCGGCGAGCACGAGTCGGGCACCCTGCGCGCTGAGCGTTCGCGCGAGCGTCGAGCCGATGCCACCGGTGGCACCGAGAATGAGATGAACGGGATGGGTCATGCGATGCAAATGATTCAGTGCACCGCGTGGTTTCCGCGCGTGAACCCGCGGTCAGGGACTCAGTCGCTCCGTGCACCACCCATCGGCCGTGAGCCGATACCGAATCCGGTCGTGCAGGCGACTCTTGCGGCCCTGCCAGAACTCGATCTGCGTCGGAGCCAGCAGATACCCGCCCCAGTGCGGTGGCAGTGGTGGCGCGGTTCCGTCGGGAAAGCGCGTTTCCACGTCGTGCACGCGCGCTTCGAGCTGCGCCCGGTTCGTGATCACGCTGCTCTGCTCACTCGCCCACGCACCGATGCGGCTGCCGAGTGGCCGTGAGTTGTAGTACGTCGCCGACTCGTCACGATCGAGTGTGCGCACCGTGCCACGGATGCGCACCTGGCGCTCGAGCTCCTGCCAGAAGAACACCACCGCCGCCTGCGGATGTGCGAGCAGATCGCGCCCTTTCTGACTCCGATAATCCGTGAAGAACGTGAAGCCGCGATCGTCCACGCCCTTCAGCAACACAATCCGTGCGTCGGGCGCACCCTCCGCCGACACCGTCGCCAGTGTCATCGCGTTCGGCTCCACGATCGCGGCGTCGGACGCCTGCGCGAACCAGCGCCGGAACTGTTCGATCGGGTCGGCCACCACATCGGTGATGTCGAGCGAAGCCAGCGCGTAGTCGCGCCGGAGATCAGCAAGTGATGTCATATACTCTGAGTAAGTCGGTCGTCAGGCGGTCCACGTCACTGGATCACGCGCTGCAGACCACACGATTCAGCCGCCGTCAGCAGTTCACCGCGATCGTGAAAGGCCTGCACGTGCGGCAGCAGCACCACCGGACAGTCGAGCAACGCCGCGATCGTCTCGCGAAGCGCCGTGATATCGTCGTCGTCGAGCGCGTGTTGCGACTGCTGCCCGCTCAGTATCACACCACGCACTCGCAACCCGCGCGCCATGACGCTCGCCGCCAGCAGGCGCACGTGTCCAACGCTCCATCGACTGACCGGTTCCACGATCAATACGTCCAGCGACCACCGCGCGAACAGGTCGAGCATCGTCAGCGACGGCGTGATGGGATCCAGCAATCCGACCGCATCTGCCACGACCAGCACTGTTCGGCCTTCGCTCAACGCTTCACGCGCGCGCTCGAAGGCGGCGCCATGCAACAGCGTGCCGGACGAATCGGCGGCGAGCATCGCGGAACGGTCCGCCTCGAGCGCAAACGGTGTCACATGGCGCGGATCATCAAGGTGACCGGCCGCCCAGCGAATCAACGCCCCTCGGCTGCCCGGTTCGCACGGATCATCGAGGCCCGTTTCCACTGGCACCATCGCCGCGACGTTGGCGCCCTGATGGGCCAGCATGGCGATCAACATTGCCGCCGCCACTGACGTCGCCTCGTCGGGTGTGATCGCTGTCACGGCGTAGCCGGGCAGCGGCACGGGTGCGTCAGCGCCCGCTGGCCCGGAGTCACTCTGTGTCGTCATGCCTGCAAGGTCACGCGCGGAGGCGACGCTGCCAACTCCCGGACCGGTCGACCGTCGGCGCCACCATCTGCCTGTGAAACTCCGCACGGCCCTGTCGTCGTAGTCACCTCACGCCCCGTCCACTCGCCCAGGAGCCGCATCATGAGCCGTCATCGATTCGTTGGAATCGCCGCCATGGCGGCCGTCGCGCTGCCGTTCGCGATGGTGCAGGCACAACAGATAATCCGCCTGACACCCTCGAACGGCCGCGTCGCCATCTGGAATCTTCTGGGCACGGCGCATATCGAGCAGGGCACGTCGGCCGAAGTGGAAGTCGAGATCACGCCGCGCGGTGCCGACGCTGCCCGCATGATCACGCGGACCGGGCTGATCGACGGTGAACAATCGCTGCGCATAGTCTATCCCGTCGATGAAATCCGCCCGGCCGGCGCCGAGCGCTCACGCGAGCGCAGGTCGTACACCACGCTGCGGATGCGCGAGGATGGTCGGTTCGACAACAACAACACCGGCCGACGCCTCAGGATCTGGTCCGGCGCCTCTTTCGAGGCATCGGCCGATTTGATCATTCGAGTGCCATCCAACGTGGCGCTCGATCTGCATGTCGCGGCGGGTGACGTCTTTGCCGTCGGCACATCTCACACGCTCTCCATCGATACCTACAGTGGCGATGTGCACACGAATGCGACGCGCGGTTCGCTGCACATCGATACCGGCAGCGGGACCGTCGAAGTGAAGGGGCACAGCGGTGATCTGTCGGTCGACACCGGGAGCGGAGACATCGAGGTGGCCGACGTGTCAGGCGCGCGGACGATCTCGCTCGATACGGGCAGTGGTGGCGTGTTCGTCGACCGTTGCACGGCCAGTGCGCAGTTGAAGATCGACACCGGTTCCGGACGCGTGACGGCGCGCAATATCGAAGCGCCCGAGATGAATCTCGACACCGGCAGCGGCGCGGTCGAAGTCGCGCCCACGACAGCCGCCGGCGCATTGCACGTCGATACCGGCAGTGGCGCCGTCACGCTCATCGCGCCGTCGGATTTCAGCGCAGAGCTCGAAATCTCCGCCGGATCGGGCGGCATCCGCAGCGACCTGCCACTCCAGACGCTGCGTCACTCCGAAGGCGAATTGAGCGCGCGTATCGGGAGCGGGCGTTCCCGCGTCTCGATCGAGACCGGCTCTGGCGGCGTCTCGATCCGCGCGCGGCTCTAACTCATGGGGACGGAGTTCGTGAGCTCATGGGGACGGAGGTCCGGAGCACACGAACTCCGTCCCCTTAACAACGCCCAGAAAAACGAGGGCGCGTACCATCACGGTACGCGCCCTTTTCCGTTCAAGTGCTTTGACCCCCTAATCCGATCAGTGCTCCGCCGGTGCGGCCGTCGCGGGCTTCACCGTCGACGTGTGCGGCAACGACCCCTTGGCGTGAAACATCGGGTCGGTCGGATTCCGGTACGTCGCCTTATGGATGCTCCATGCGCCAAACCACAGAGCAATGGCCACCAGCGTCGTGAAGATGGCGGCAGGCCATCCTTCTTTGGTCGGATTGATCGGGACATGACGTCCCTCGGTCGGGCTGGCCATCGGGAGAACGCTCCTCATGCGACGGAATGCCGGGGCCTGTCCACCGGCTGACACAACGATAACACGCGCCGGAAGTCGCCGGTGCCGTCCGCATCATCAGGTCCTCAGTGCGCCGGCATCCCTTCGACCACCGACACCAGCTGGTCGATCGTATACGGCTTCGCCAGCAGCCCGTCCACGCCCAGCGCCTCGGCGCGACCCATCATCGGTGAGCCGGGGCCATCGCCGGAACTGAGCACGTACCGCGTCCCCGCGCAGCTGGGCAGTATGCGCATCCGCCGGATCAGCTCCACGCCGTCCATCTCCGGCATGTGCAGGTCACACACCACCACGTCGAACGTGAACTGCTCGGCGATGCGCAGCGCGTGCATGCCGTCGCTTGCGCCCACCACCGCGTGACCTCGTGACGTCAGGAACCGTGTCAGAAAACTGATGATCGCTGCCTCGTCATCCACCACCAGAATGTCGAGCGCGCGACCGATCGGTGTCTGTTCCGCCCCGCGCGGTATCGCTTCGTCGCCGGTCACGGTCAGCACTTCGGCCTCCTCCGGCGCGCCGACCATCGGCAGTCGCACGATGAATTCCGTGCCGCGACCGAGTTCGCTGTGCACGTCCACCACGCCGCCGTGTTCGGTCACGATGCTGTGCACCACACTCAGCCCAAGCCCCGTCCCGACCCCTTCTTCCTTGGTCGTGAAGAACGGATCCCAGATCCGGCCGAGCAGCGACGGCGAAATGCCGGCGCCGTTGTCGGACACCCGGATCACCACGAACGTCGTGTCTTCGATGGTCGTGGTGATGTGCAGCTCGAGCGGCACCTGAATCATCGCACGCTCACCGCGCATCGCTTCCAGTGCCTGTCGCGCATTGACCACCAGATTCAGCATCACCTGCTCCAGCCGACCGGTGTCGCCCTGCACGTACACCGATTCGTCCGCGAGCGTCAGGAGCACGCGGACGCCGCGCGTATCGAGCGCATACCGCTGCGTGTCCACGATGTGCCGGATCACGCCGTGCAGATCGACCAGTTCACTGCGCGCCACGTTTCCCTGTCGCGCAAACGTCAGCAGGTCGCGCACGACGCGCTCGGCACGTCGCGCTTCGCGTCCGATCGTCTCCAGCGCCTTGCGATCGTCCTCGGGCCACGAGCCGCGCAGCAGGAGCTGCGAGAACCCGCTGATCGATGCCAGCGGGTTGTTCAGCTCATGTGCCACACCAGCCAGCATGTGTCCGAGCGACGCCATGCGTTCGCTGCGTCGCAGTCGTTCGTCGCGCCGATGGCGTTCCGTCACATCCTCGGCAATTCCTTCGAAAACCGCCGGTCCGCCGTCCTCGTCCTCCACCATGCGTAGCGACAGGCGCACATCGATCAGCTCACCATCACGCCGACGCCAGGTCACTTCGACCCAATCCTCCAACTCGCCGTTCTGCGCCGTCCGCACCAGCCACTCGTGGTCCGACGCATCGGCGTACACATCGACCGCGAGATCGAGTGCCATCAACTCTTCCCGCGTGTCGTAGCCCAGCAACTCGAGCATCGCTGGATTCGCATCCAGCATGCGCTGATTGCGTTCGGCGCGATACACACCGTACACCGCGCGTCGCACCAGGGCGTCGTAGTTCGCACGCGTGCGCGCCAGCATCTGCTGCGCCAGCCGGCGCTCGCTCATGTCGCGCGTGACTGTGATGTAACCCGTCACTTCCGCATCGGAATCGCGGATGATCGTGACGCGCGTCTCGACCCAGATCGCGGTACCGTCGGCACGACGCAGCAACCAGGTGGCGATCGGGAAACGCTCGCCGGTCGTCATCTTGTCGAGCAGCATCATCGCGATCGCACGTTCCTTCGGCGTCATCAGCGTCGTGAAATGCTGGCCGACGAAGCGGGCGAGCGGAAATCCGAACAGCTCCTCGAAATAGCTCGAGGCGTAGGTGACCGTGCCGTTTCGATCGATCGCCGCCACCGACGCTTCAAGCGTCTCGGCGAGCAGTCGCGACAGGTCGCGTCCCGGCGCACCGATGGCGTCGAATGCCGCGGGAGTCCCGCGGGAGGGGCGCGCGTCCATCAGAACACCAGGCCGGTCGACATGCGACGGAACCTACACTTTCACCCCGTCATCGCGACTCACGCGCGCATGGACCTTCGCCTGACGCGCGCGTCGACGAACTACTGCGCGCGGACGAGCGCCATCTCGATCGCCGAACGCAGCTCGCGATCACCAGCGCTGACTGCGCCTGAGTGACGCCAGAGCAAGGTGCCATCTGAACCGATCAGCCATGTCTCGGGAATGCCGACCGTAGCGAACTGTCCGCGCACCTGATCCTCAGGATCGCGCCCGATCACAAACGTCGCTCCCATCGCGTGCGCGCTCGCCGACACCACGCTGTCGGCCTCTGTATCGATCGACACCGCCAGCAGGCGCAACCCACGTGGCGCGTAGGCAGTGTGCAGCGACTGCAGTTCAGGGAACTCGGCTTTGCACGGTCCGCACCAGGTGGCCCACACATTGACGAGTGTCACTGGCTGCTTTGTGGCGCCGCCGACGCGCGCGGAATCCCCACCGATTGTGGCCACGGTGAACATCGGCGCCACCTCGCCCACGGCGGCTGGCTTGAACGCCGCAGGCGCCGCTGCTGCCGGCGCGGGCGCCTTCTCCGATTTGGCGCACGCGGCGAACGTGCAGAAAACAGTCAACGCGGCAAGAGAATGGCGCATGGGCAGGGCAGTGGAGTCGACGTACCCCGTCAGACGGGGCGCGCCGCAAGTGTGTGACACGACGCGTGACACGACGTGAGGAACTGCGCGGCACTCGGACTACACCGCTGTCCGCCGCGCGATCGACCACCGCAAGATAGGCGAGCGGGCAAACCGGCAGAACTGGCAATACGCCACATCGGGAGCTATACTATCTGTATGGAGCTTCGTTCGGTACGACACACCGCTGATGATCCGCCGGTCGCCGCGCTCCGCGACCTCTCGGTTGCCGATACACGCAGGCTCGGCGCCGCTGGGCTGCGCACCTTCCTCGCCATCGCCGACGAGTGGCAGCTCACCGTCGCGACGCGACGCGTGCTGCTCGGCGGCATCGGAGAATCCACCTACCACAAGTGGAAACTGGGTGATGTCGGTACGCCGTCGCGCGACCAGCTCGAACGCCTGTCACTCCTGCTCGGCATCTACAAGGCGCTGCGGCTGTTGTTCTCCGACGATGCCACCGGTGTGCGCTGGCTCAAGGCGACCAACACCGAGCCTGATTTCGCGGGTCAGTCGCCACTCGATCGGCTGCTGCGCGGATCGATCGAGGATCTCTACGCGGTGCGACGATATCTGGACGGATGGCGCGGCAGCTGGCCGTGACGACACACGACGTGCCGCCGGCGATCCGTGTGCGCGGTCGTGTGCATCGTCTCGTTCCGTCGCGCTTCCCGCCTATCGGCGTGTTCGACCGCGTCGCGACACCCGCCGATGCAATCGCCGCGATGGAGCTGGAAAGCCTCACCAACGATCGCGTGCGGATCGCCATCGAGCGCAGTGCAATTCTGCCCGACGCTGATTGGGTGATTGGTGTGCCCGGCGCCACGCTGGTGATGGCGGCGTTCCTGCACGCAGCGCCCGACGGCGGGCGATTCAACGGTCCGCAGCTCGGCGCGTGGTATGCGGCGCGTGATCTGCAGACTGCGGTGCGCGAAACGATCTATCATCACACGCAACGTCTCGCTGCCTCGACGCTCGGATTCGACGCCACCATCACGATGCGCGAACTGGTCACATCGCTCGACGCGCGACTGGTGGATCTGCGCGGCCGCCAGGCCGACTTCCCAGCGCTGTACGATCCGGTGGACTACTCCGCCTCACAACCCTTCGGCGAGGCGCGACGTCACGCGGGCGACATCGGCATCGTATGGAACAGCGTGCGACGACCCACAGGCGAGTGTGTCGTGATCTATCGGCCGCGCGCGCTGCTGCCCATCACGCAGGGTCAACATCTCGAGTATCGCTGGCACGGTGCACCCGAGCCTGAGGTGCTGCGACTGGAATCGATCGCCGAGTGATCTTCGTTGCGCTGCGCGCGAGAAGAGGGTGCCGTTACTCGCCGGGCAGCGGTGTCACGACGAGGACCGCCGTGATGATCAGCACCAGCAGCGCAAGCACCAGTTCAGTCATCAGAGATTTTCGCAGCGACGACACATCAGACTGCGTTGCGAGACGTGGCCCGAGTCTGCGCCAGTTGAGCGCGCCGAGCACCACGATCACACACACCAGCACCGTTTTCGCGAGTACATAGCGACCCCAGTCCACCAGCCACAGGTCCGACACATCCTGCAGGTGCATCACAGTCGCGATCACGCCACTCGTGATAAGCAACGCGGCGCCCGGCAATGCGATCGGTGGCACCAGCGGCACCAGCGCGCGCAGTCTCGCATCGGCCTGCGCCGCACGTGCGGAATCGCGCACGCCATCGGCATTCGGCAGCGTGACGCCCAACCAGGCAATCACACCCAACGCACCAAGCCAGAGGCTCGCGCCGAAGACGTGTGCAACATCCGCTGCGACGGCAAGCGCGGTGCGTTCCTCACTGCCGATCGCATGACCCTGCAGCGCCGGTGTGGCGCTCAGTCCGAGTGCACCGATCGCCGCGACGATCCACCACACTGCACGCTGCGCGTGGCGTGCGGCCAACCAGCAGCCGCTCCCGGCCACGACTGTCGCCGCGCACTGCCAGAGAAATCCCGTGCCCCACGTCGTCGACGTGAGCA